>CAZHML010000034.1:12292-28253 GCA_964533745.1 uncultured Microbacterium sp. | reverse complement strand
CGCCTCTACGAGAAGCTCGCCGGCATGACCGGTACGGCCGAGACCGAGGCCGCCGAGTTCATGTCGACCTACAAGCTCGGCGTCGTGCCGATCCCGACGAACAAGCCGATGATCCGCAAGGATCAGTCGGATCTGGTCTACAAGAACGAGCAGGTCAAGTTCGAGCAGGCCGTCGAAGACATCGCCCGTCGGCACCAGACCGGCCAGCCCGTGCTCGTCGGAACCGTCAGCGTCGAGAAGAGCGAGTACCTCTCGCGGCTGCTGTCGAAGAAGGGCATCAAGCACGAGGTCCTCAACGCCAAGAACCACGCGCGCGAGGCCGAGATCGTCGCCCGCGCCGGGCGTCTGGGAGCCGTGACCGTCGCCACCAACATGGCCGGTCGCGGTACCGACATCATGCTCGGCGGCAACGCCGAGTTCCTCGCGGTGCAGGAGCTGAGGGCGCAGGGACTGGATCCGGTCGAGACTCCGGAGGAGTACGAGGCCGCCTGGGACACCGCCTACGAGAAGATGAAGACCAAGGTCGCCGGCGAGGCCGAAGAGGTCGTCGCGGCAGGCGGCCTGTACGTGCTCGGCACCGAGCGGCACGAATCTCGGCGCATCGACAACCAGTTGCGCGGTCGATCCGGCCGTCAGGGCGACCCCGGCGAGAGCCGCTTCTACCTCTCGCTCACCGACGACCTCATGCGCCTGTTCCAGTCCGGGGCCGCCGAGGCGATCCTGTCTCGCACGAACTTCCCCGATGACATCCCGATCGAGTCTTCGCTGGTCACCCGCGCCATCCGCAGCGCCCAGGGGCAGGTCGAGGCCCGCAACGCCGAGATGCGCAAGAACGTGCTCAAGTACGACGACGTGCTCAACCGCCAGCGCGAGGCGATCTACGCCGACCGTCGCCACATCCTCGAGGGCGATGACATCGCCGACCGGGTGAAGCACTTCGTCGAGGATGCCGTCACCGGCCTCATCGACGATCACACCGGCGAAGGTCACGACGCGGGGTGGGACTTCGACGCGCTCTGGACGGAGCTGAAGACCCTCTATCCGGTGGGGGTCACCATCGACGAGGTCGTCTCGGAGGCGGGCGACCGCAAGAGCGGCGTGACCGCCGACGCGCTCAAGCGCGAGTTGCTGTCGGACGCGATGATCGCCTACGAGCATCGCGAGGAGACCCTCGGCGAGGCGGCCATGCGCGAGCTCGAGCGGCGCGTCGTGCTGCAGGTGCTCGACCGCCGCTGGCGCGACCACCTCTACGAGATGGACTACCTGAAAGACGGCATCGGCCTGCGTGCCATGGCCCAGCGCG
Organism: uncultured Microbacterium sp.; assembly: GCA_964533745.1. GTDB lineage: Bacteria > Actinomycetota > Actinomycetes > Actinomycetales > Microbacteriaceae > Microbacterium. The sequence continues at coordinate 26,950 of CAZHML010000034.1, read as the reverse complement.
ACCCGCTCGTGGAGTACCAGCGCGAGGGCTTCGCGATGTTCCAGTCCATGATGGCGCAGATCAAGGAAGAGGCGGTCGGCTACCTCTACAACCTCGAGGTCGAGGTTCGCCGGGCAGAGGACTCTCGCGCCGAGGTCGCGGCCAAGGGTCTGCTCACCGGCGCGGGCGAGCAGCGTCTGGAGTACTCGGCGCCCAACGACGCCGGCGAGGTGGAGGTGCGCAACGACCGCGGGCAGGTGCAGCAGGCGGCCACGGATCGGCTGCGCCGCACCGCGGCCGCGGCCGGCGTCGCGCCCGCGCAGCAGCAGACCCCCGCCGCGCGCGGTGCCTTCGGTCAGCGCACGGACGCCCCGGCCCAGAACGCGCCGGCCCAGCCTCCGATGAACCGCGCCCAGCGGCGTGCCCAGGAGAAGAAGCGGTAGGTCTTTTTCGATCCCCCGCTTCTCGGGGACGATTCGTCTTCTCCGGGTAGGACGTGCACACAGTGTCCCGATCTGCACGCGGATCGGCGAGATCCCTGTGCTGTTCGGGACGTCGTGTGCTGATCGTGACAGCACCTGATGCTGAGTCGGACCGGCCGCCCCAGCCTACTGGGCGCGCCCTTCGCGCCCAGTAGGCTGGATCGATGACCAGACCGCGCCGCTTCGAGCAGTCCTCGAAGCTCAAGAACGTCCTCTACGAGATCCGCGGAAAGGCGCTCGTGGAGGCCGCGCGGCTGGAGGCCGAGGGCCACCAGGTGCTCAAGCTCAACACCGGCAACCCGGCGATCTTCGGGTTCGACGCGCCTCAGCAGATCGTGCACGACATGCTCACGACCCTGCCCACCGCCCACGGCTACAGTGATAGCCGCGGCATCCTCTCGGCGCGGCGCGCCGTGGTCAGCCGCTACGAGGAGACGCCGGGCTTCCCCTCCTTCGGCACCGACGACGTGTACCTCGGCAATGGCGTGTCCGAGCTCATCACGATGGTGATGCAGGCGCTGCTCGACACCGGCGACGAGGTGCTGATCCCGGCCCCTGACTATCCGCTCTGGACGGCGATGACGAGCCTCGCCGGCGGCGTCCCCGTGCACTACCTCTGCGACGAGAACGCCGGCTGGGAGCCGGACCTCGATGACATCCGCGCCAAGGTCACCCCCGCCACCAAGGCGCTCGTCATCATCAACCCGAACAACCCCACCGGTGCCGTCTACTCGCGCGAGGTGCTCGAAGGGCTCGTGCAGATCGCGCGGGAGCATTCGCTGCTGCTGCTGTCGGACGAGATCTACGACCGGATCATCTTCGACGACGCCGTGCACATCCCCACGGCGAGCCTCGCGCCGGACCTGCTGTGCCTGACCTTCAACGGCCTGTCCAAGACCTACCGCGTCGCCGGCTACCGCTCCGGCTGGCTCGTGATCACCGGCCCCAAGGAGCACGCCGAAGGCTTCATCGAGGGGATCACCCTGCTCGCCTCGACGAGGCTGTGCCCGAACGTGCCCGCGCAGCACGCCGTGCAGGCGGCGCTCTCGGGCGTGCAGTCGGTGGAGGGGCTCGTGGCACCGGGCGGTCGCTTTCACCTGCAGCGCGACGCCGCCTGGTCGGGGCTGGAGGCGATCCCCGGAGTGAGCTGCGTCAAACCCGCGGGCGCCCTGTACGCCTTCCCGCGCCTGGATCCCGAGGTGCACGAGATTCACGACGACGCCCGGCTCGTCTACGACCTGCTCGTGGCCGAGCACATCCTGCTGGTGCAGGGAACGGGCTTCAACTGGCCGACCCCGGACCACCTGCGCGTGGTGACGCTGCCGGAGCCTCGCGTCATCGCCGAGGCGATCGAGCGGCTGGGGAACTTTCTGGCGAGCTACCGGCAGTAGCGGGCAGCGCCGCCGCCAGCCGCCGCACGGCCGCGATCATCGGCGTGCGCCTGCTCACCTCTGCCATCGGGCGCGCATGCAGCAGCGCCGCGTCGGCGGTGCGCGCGTCATCGGGAAGAAAGTGCACCTCCCGGATGCCGGCGAAGCGGTCGAGCGTGCGCCGGATCTGCCCGCGGGCATCGACCCCCAGCGGCCCAGGACGCACGCGGTTCACGGCGACCAGAAGAGGGGTGGCACCGGCGATCGCGCGCACCTCCGGGCTCGCCTGCAGAAAGCGGGCGATGCCGAGGGGATCGGCGGCGGCCACGGCGACGATCGCATCCGCCTCGGTGAGGGCGGCGATGGTGGCGGCGTTGCGACGCGGAGCGGTCAGATCGAAGCTGAGCTCCTCGTCGCTCTCGGTCGCGGCGGCGATGTCGACGACGGTGTCGTCGGCCCAGGATCGGCACACCATGAGCGCCGCCCGTAGGCGGTGGGCCGAGAGCTCGGGCCAGCGCGAAGGGCGGTTCAGGCCCGCGAGCACGTCGATCCGCCGGCCGCCCGCGGACACGGATGACGACAGCCGCGCGAGCTCGGTCTCGTCGAGGTCGCCCGTCTCGGCGCGGCGGCAGGCAGCCGCGATCCCCGGCGCCTCGTCGCCGAGGCCGAGCAGCAGCGCCAGGGCGGGGGCATGGGTGTCGGCGTCCACGAGGCACACCTGACGCCCGCGCCCGGCGAGCTCCACCGCGAGCTGGATCGCCACGGTCGAGCGCCCGGGCGCGCCGTGCGCACCCCACACCGCGATCACGCGGCGCTCGTCGGTGGTGAGTGCCTGGGCGACCGCGGGTGCTTGCCCCAGGACCTCGACGATCTCGCGCGCCGAGGCCGAGGCGGGCAGGGTCTCGGGCAGCCCCATTCGGGCGAGCAGTCGCCGCTCGTCGCCGCCCACGGGCACAACCCGAACGCGCGCGCGGTCGCAGGCAGCGAGCAGCCGACGGCTGAGTGCATCCCGCGTCGCCGGCAGCAGCACCGCGTCGGCGTCTTCGAGCAGCGCTGCGTCGATGTCCTCGGGTGCGCAGATCGCCACGACCCGCAGACCCTCGTCGCGCAGGTCTTCAGCGAGGGCGGCGGCGTGCGGGGAGTCCAGCGCCACCACGACCGAGGTCACCAGCCGCCCCCGAGCGGAATGACCGAGAGGATCGATCCGTCGCTGAGCGCCGCAAGCACCACGGGGACATCGATCCGGTCGATGACCAGTTCGAGAGTCGCGCCGCTGGAGGCGATCAACCCCTGCGGACCGGACACGGCGGCAACGGTCGCCGTGCGCAGCAGCAGTCGCGGCGGCTCGAAGCCGCGCGTCTCGGCGAGGGGTGCGGCCGCCCACAGTTCTACGGTCGCACCCCGCGCGAGGGAGTCGGGTACCCCGACCGCGCTCGAGATCACGACAACCGTGGTGCGGGCCGCACCGCTCGGGATGAGGGCCGATGCGGGCACGAGTTCCCCGGCGGTGATGGTGCGCGCGGCCACCGAGCCCGGCACGAGCAGCTCGGGCGTGAGGTAGCCGGGCTCCGCGGCACCGAGCCCGACCTCGACCGCGCGGAAATCCGCCGAGGTGACGACCTCTCCGCGCACGATCGTCCTGCTCGTCTGCAGCACGGCGGTCGTCTCGCGCGAAGAGGTGACGACGAACCACACTCCGGCGATGGATGAGGCGACCAGCAGGATGCCGATGAGAAAGCGCGTGTCGCTCCAGAAGGCGCGTCTTGTGCGCGATGGCGTGTTCATGTCCCTCATGGTCACAGATTCTGAGTGCGGGCCACGAAAGTTATCCACAACTTCGTGAGAGAGGGTGCGGGGCCGCCCGCGGGGGAGCAGAATGAAGACATGCCCGAATCCGCCTCACCCGCGGTGCGGTTTCTCGCACCCTCTCAAGTCGCCGAGTTGCTCAGTATCGAGATCGACGAGGTGATCGCACTCGTGCTCGAAGGAAGACTTCGAGGATCTCAGCTCGGCTCACCCGCACGCTGGCGGGTCGAGGCGGCGAGCCTCGACGAATATCTGGACGAGCAGTCCGAGGTCGCACGCCGGATGGCGCTGTGGCACCAGTCGCAGGCCGCGAGCTTCCCCGAGGTGTGGGGATCGCAGAGCTACTCGTCCGGACGGTGAGCGGGGTACGCCCGCCCTACGCCTCGCCCGTGTCGTAGGCGCCGCGGTCCATCGACACCCACGACACCGCGTCCTGGGGAATGATGCGAAAGCCGCGCACCTCGTCGGCGCGGCGCGGTTGGCCGGCCTCGTGCAGGGCCAGGTCCAGGTGATCGGCACCCGCCCGATCCACCGTGCCGTGCAGGGTTCCCGCGCCGCAGACACCCAGGTGCACAGGCATCCGGCGTCGCGCGAGATCGCGCAGCACGAAGCCCAGGGTCATCCGGGCGCGCGCGCCCGGGCCTGCGGCATCCCCGCCCAGACTCTCGACCAGTACCCCGAGGTCGGCTCCGATCGTGCGCACGGCCGCGAGCGGGACGATCGTCAACCGCCCCGCCCCCTCGAGGGCAAGCCAGTCGGCACCCGTCTCGCGCAGGGTTCCCGTCAGCGTCTCGCCCGACGCGAGCCCCACCCGTAGCTGACGCCCGCGCCCGGCCAGGGCGCGCAGGCGGTCGGCCAGCGCGGTGCGCGCGATCCGGAGCCGCTCGGATTCGGCATCCAGCGCCGCCCGATCGGCCTCCCACTCAGAGACGAGCTGGCCTTCGAGGTCTTCGAACAGATGCTCCCAGTGCACCCTGGGAGCCTAGCCGTGCCGGCGGACGAGGGTTCGGAGTTATCCACATTCTTCGACGAACCCTCGCTTCTGGGTGCCTGGCGTGATCTACTGACTGCAGCCACAAGCTGAACGACGACAGCCACGAGCTGTGAGGAGGACGCTGGATGTTGCTTCACGAGTACTTCGCCCCCCAGCAGACCGCGACGGATTCCCTCCCCGATCCGGTCCCGCTGATAGAGGGCCTCACCCGCGGAGTGCTCGAGGTCCTCGCCGGCATCCGGGACGTCGATCAGCTCGCCAGATGGATCGCCGAAGATGCCTTTCGGCGTCTGGTGATCCGGGCGAATCTGTCTGCCCGAGCGCGCAGCGCCCGCCGGGCCACCCCTTCCCGGCCGGTGTTCGAGATCCTCAGCGTGCGGCACTCCTCGCCCGCCGACGGGATCCTCGAGGCGGTCGTCGTGGTCGCCGGCGCCTCCCGTTCGCGCGCGGTCGCGATGCGGCTGGAGGGGCTGGACGGCCGCTGGCGCGCGACATCGCTCGCGGTCCTGTGACCGTAGGCTAGAGGGATGTCGACCCTCAGCGATCTGGTGCACGCCCAGGGCATGCTCGGCGATGAGGATGTCGAGTGGCTGCACCGCCTGACCGGCGACGGGCAGTTGCTGGCCGACCTCGCCTCGGCAGACATCGTGGTGTGGGCGCGCACCGCCGATGACTCCTTCGTGGTGATCGCGCATACCCGCCCGAGCGGTGCGGCGACCCTGTTCTACCGCGACATCGTCGGCGAGCGCGTGCGGCCGCAGTGGCGCACACAGGTGCAGGAGTCCTTCGACTCGGTGCAGATCGTGGACTCGGCATCGCCGGACTGGTTCGAAGAGACCCCGACGCGCCTGCGCGCGGTGCCGGTGGTCCGCGGGATGACCGAGCGCCGGGTCATCGGGGTTCTCACCCGGCACACCAATCTCGGCGAGGCGCGTACGCCTTCGCGTCAGCAGATCGCCTTCGACGAGTGCGCGAGCGATCTGTTCCGGATGATCTCGACAGGGGAGTTTCCCGACCTGGATGCCCCGACCTCACCCCGCCGGGGAGCGCCGCGTGCCTCGGATGGTCTGATCCGTCTGGACGTCGACGGCATCGTCACCTTCGCCAGCCCCAACGCGCTGTCTGCGTTCAACCGGATGGGCTTCGACGACGAGCTGGAGGGGGAGTCGCTGGCCGAGGTGACGACCCAGATCCTGCCCGCGTCGATGCAGGTCGACGAAGCGCTGCCCGTGGTCGTGGCGGGGCGCGCACCCTGGCGCACCGACATCGAGGCGCGCGGGGTGACGGTGTCGCTGCGGACGGTGCCCTTGAAGGATCACGGCACGCGGATCGGCGCGATCCTGCTCAGTCGCGATGTGTCGGAGCTGCGTCACCAGGAGCAGGAGCTCATCACGAAGGATGCCACGATCCGTGAGATCCACCACCGTGTCAAGAACAACCTGCAGACGGTCGCGTCGCTGCTGCGGATCCAGGCGAGGCGCACCCACTCCGACGAGGCGCGCGAGGCGCTCAGCCAAGCCATGCGGCGGGTGGCGGCGATCGCGGTGGTGCACGACACCCTCTCGGAGGGGCTCACCCAGCAGGTCGACTTCGACGAGGTCTTCGCCCGCGTGCTCAAACTCGTCGCCGAGGTGGCGGCCTCCCCCAACACGCGCGCGCGGACGAAGTCCACGGGGCACTTCGGCGTGCTGCCGAGCGCCTATGCCACCCCCCTGGCGCTGGCCCTCACCGAGCTCGTCACGAACGCCGTCGAGCACGGGCTCGCCGAACAAGAGGGCGAGGTGACCATCGACGCCGTGCGCACCGACGAACTCCTCACGGTCAGCGTGCGCGATACCGGAACCGGGTTGCCCGAGGGGCGGGTCGGTCAGGGACTCGGGACGCAGATCGTGCGCACGCTGATCCAGGGCGAGCTCGGCGGAACGATCGACTGGCACGCGGCCACCGAGCGCGGCACCGAGGTCGAGATCAACATCCCGCTGCGCTGGATCGGGGCCGGGCGCTGAGGTGCGTACCTCATCTCTGCGCAGGGGTCAAGAAGTGCCTGGTTCGGGTGCGCTGATGCGGCGTTTACTGACCCCGGGGCACGCCGGAGGTATTAGGAAGCGCGACGCGCGCGCGCGGCGCGGCGCTTGAGCGCGCGGCGCTCGTCTTCAGACAGGCCGCCCCACACGCCGGAGTCCTGGTTGCTCTCCATCGCGTACTGCAGGCACACCTCGGTGACGGTGCACCGCGCGCAGACAGCCTTGGCCTTCTCGATCTGGTCGATCGCCGGGCCGGTGTTCCCCACGGGGAAGAACAGCTCGGGGTCGACCGTGAGGCAGGCGGCCTTGTCGCGCCAGTCCATGGTTAGCTCCTCAGGGGATTGATCTTGATCCGCGCCGTGCGCGGATCTGTGGGGCAAGAGTACTCGGGTCGGTTACCCTTGTGGAAGTCTTCGGGACTTCTCGACCCACGCCGCTGTGGGAGCACATAGCTGTCCACTATTGTCCCGCAGCGGCCGTGTAAGATCAAGGGTTTTTCACGGTCCCGCCGGATTCACAGGAGGTTCTCATGCGCTCGCCGCGACTGGCACTGCTCGCCGCCGCCGTTCTGATGCTCGAAGCCGTGGGGCTCCTCGTGGTCGTCGCCATCGAGTCGATGCAGTTCGCGACAGGGGGGGCGACCTCGCCGACGACGGGTGGGGCGCTCATTGCACTGACCGCGTTGGCCGCCGTCGTGCTCGTGCTGCTCTCGGTGAACGTGGCCCGCGGCCGCTCCTGGGCGCGTTCGGGGGGCGTGGTCCTGCACGTCCTGGCGATCCTCACCGCGTTCAGCGTGCTCGCCGTGCCGCCGCCGGCATCCGCGCTCGCCGCGACCCTCGGCATCCCGGGCGTCGTCGGACTCGTGCTGCTCCTCGCCAGCGCGCGGGCCGAAGGCGCGGCCGGGCCCGCCAGTGACAGGGATGCCACATCCCGCCATCAAAACGGCCCGAAGGACTGATCCGCCGCCTCAGCGGCCGATGCCGAGGAGAGCCCGCAAGCGCGCGACGTGGCCGGCGGCCCGCACGTTGTAGAGCGCGTGGGTGATGATCCCCTTCTCGTCGAGCACGAAGGTCGAGCGGATCACGCCCTGAATGATCTTGCCGTAGTTCATCTTGTCGCCCCAGACGCCATAGGCGGAGTGCACCGCGTGGTCGGGGTCGCTCAGCAGCGTGAAGCTCACCTGGTCGCGCTCGCGGAAGCGGCGCAGCTTCTCTGGCTCGTCGCGCGAGATGCCGAGCACCGTGTACCCGGCTGCCTGAAGGGATCCGATGCTGTCGCGGAAGTCGCAGGCCTGGGTGGTGCAGGCGGGGGTGAGCGCCGCCGGATAGAAGTACAGGATGACCTTCCTGCCGCGCAGCTCCGAGAGCCGGAGCGGGGAGTCGTCCTGGTCGATGAGAGTGAAATCGGGGGCGGCGGTTCCGGGTTCCAGGCGCAATGCAGTCACTGCTTCAGCCTATCGGCCCGGGGTGTCTGCCCGGTCGCCGCTCAGGACGCCGCGAAGGTGGTCAGCAGCCGCTGCAGCGACTCCAGGCGGGCGTGCAGTGCCGGGCTGAGCTCGCCTTCGGCATCCGCCTCGTTCATGCGGCAGTCCTCGGCATCCGGCAGATGCGTGCAGCCGCGGGGGCAGTCGGCGGCGAGCTCGGCGAGTCCGGTGAAGGCCGCCAGGATGCTGTCGGGGTCGACGTGGCCGAGGCCGAAGGAGCGCACACCGGGGGTGTCGATCACCCAGCCGGTGCCGCCCGGCCCCCGATAGCGCAGCGACACGGTCGACGACGACGTATGCCGCCCGCGGCCGGTGACCTCGTTGACCCGGCCGGTGGCCCGCCCGGCGGTGGGCACGAGCGCGTTCACGAGCGTGGACTTGCCGACCCCGGAGTGCCCGACGAAGACCGTGCTGTGCCCGACCAGCGCCCTCCCGATCTCGTCGAGCGGCATCCGGTCCTGCGCGCTCGTGAACACCTCGAGATCGAGCCCTTCGAAGTGCGCGAGAAAGGCGGCGGGATCCTGCAGGTCGGTCTTGGTGACCACGAGCAGGGGCCGGATGCCGGCATCCAGCGCCGCGATGAGATACCGGTCCACCAGCCGCGGCCGGGGCTCGGGATCGGCGGCGGCCACGACGATGAGCATCTGGTCGGCGTTGGCCACGATCACCCGCTCGACCTGATCGGTGTCATCGGCGCTGCGCCGCAGCAGCGAGCGCCGCTCGAGGATCCCGACGATGCGGGCGAGGGACCCCTCTGCGCCGCTGGTGTCGCCGACGATGCGGGCGAGGTCACCGGTCACGATGGGGGTGCGTCGCAGCTCCCGCGCGCGGGTGCAGGTGATCGTGCGCTCGTCGGGGTCGCCTTCGTCGAGCATGACGCTGTAGCGGCCGCGATCCACGCCCAGCACCCGGCCGATCTCGGCATTCTCGTGCGCCGGGCGGCGCTTGGTGCGCGGGCGGTTGGCCTTGGGGTTGGGCCGGGAGCGGATCAGGCTCTCGTCGAATTCCTCGAACTCATCGTCGAGGTCGTCGTCATCCGCCAGCCAGCTCACGCGGCAGGCTCCCGCAGCATCCGCTCCCACAGCGCGGCGAACTCGGGAAGGGTCTTGGCGGTCGCGCCGATGTCGTCGATCTCGACGCCCGGCGCCCGCAGCCCGATCAGGGCACCGGTCGTCGCCATCCGGTGGTCGTGCAGCGCGGGCCACGGACCGCCGGTGAGTGGCTGGGGCGTGATCCGGATGCCTTCGGGCAGCTCTTCTGCCTCTCCGCCGAGCCGGATGAGCCCTGCCACCAGAGCGGCGATCCGGTCGGTCTCGTGGCCGCGGATATGCCCGATCCCGAGCAGCGACATCGGGCCGTCGGCGAAGGCGGCAAGTCCCGCGAGGGTCGGCGCGAGCTCGCCCGCAGCGGACAGGTCGAGGTCCACCGCGCGGATGCTCTCGCCGGCCCGCACCGTCAGCGCACCGCCCCGCCGCGAGACGTTCGCGCCCATCGCCTGCAGAATCCCGGGCAGCAGAGCGCCCGGCTGAGTGGAGTGCGCCGGCCACCCGCCGATCGTGACCTCACCGCCGGTGACCATGGCCGCAGCCAGGAACGGCGCGGCGTTGGACAGGTCGGGCTCGATCGCGATGTCCTTCGCGCGCGGTACGCCCGCCTCGACGAGCCACTCGCCGGGGGCGGGTCGCTCGACGTGGATGCCGCGCTTGCTCAGCGACTCGATCGTCATGTCGATGTGCGGCAGGCTCGGCAGCCTCTCGCCGGTGTGCACCAGATGCAGGCCGACGTCGAAACGGGGGGCTGCCAGCAGCAGCCCCGAGATGAACTGGCTGGACGCCGAGGCGTCGATCTCGATGCGCCCGCCGCGGATGTGGCCGTGCCCGCGCACCGTGAAGGGCATCGCCCAGGTGCCGCCGTCGTCGACATCGACACCGAGGTCGCGCAGGGCCGCGATCGTCGCCCCCATCGGCCGGTGCAGCGCGGTCTCGTGCGCGGTGATCACGACGTCCTCGGATGCCAGGCCCGCCAGCGGCGCGATGAAGCGCATCACGGTGCCGGCCTGGCCGCAGTCGATCGTGACGCCGCCGGTCAGGGCAGCCGGGTTCACCCGCAGGTCGGAGCCGAAGGGGCTCTCGCCCGGGGTCTCCTCGATCCTGACCCCCAGCATCCGGAGCGCCTCGATCATGCGGCGCGAATCGTCGGAGTGCAACGGCGCGATGAGCGTGCCCGGCCCGTCTGCGATTGCGGCGAGGATCAGCTCGCGGCTGGTCAGGGATTTCGACCCCGGGATCGTCAGCGTCGCGCGGACGGGCTCCGCGGCGGTGGGCGCGAGGTAGGCTCCCTGGGCGAGGGAGGGGGAATAGCGATCCGTGGTCATCGGTTCCTACCTTAGTGAACCGCGCTGAGGACGGAGAGGGACGCCGATGACGACAACGTTCGCCGACATCGATCCGCTCGCCCGCGCCTTAGACTGGCCGGTGATGGACGAGTCCGATCCCCAGAGCCCTCAGCGCTCCTTCGAAGAGCAGGCGATCCCCTTCATGGATCAGCTCTACGCTGCCGCGATGCGGATGACGCGCAATCCCGCCGACGCCGCCGACCTCGTGCAGGAGACCTTCGTCAAGGCCTTCGCGGCGTGGGCGAGCTTCACCCAGGGCACGAACCTGAAGGCGTGGCTCTACCGGATCCTCACCAACACCTACATCAACATCTACCGCAAGAAGCAGCGCGAGCCCTACCAGGGCACGATCGACGACCTCGAGGACTGGCAGCTGGGCGGCGCGGAGGCCGTGACCGCGACGCGCACCCGCTCGGCCGAGGCCGAGGCGATCGACCGGATGCCGGCCTCGGTCGTCAAGGATGCGCTGCAGCAGATCCCGGAGGACTTCCGGCTGGCGGTGTACCTCGCCGACGTCGAGGGCTTCGCCTACCAGGAGATCGCCGACATCATGAAGACGCCGATCGGCACCGTGATGAGCCGCCTGCACCGTGGCAGGCGGATGCTTCGCGAGATGCTGCGCGACTACGCCGCTGAACGAGGGATCGTCGCGGCACAAGACACAGGGAGCACGATGTGAACGACGCGAACGACTGCGGCTGCGCGAAGGCGCGGCGCGACCTGGAGGAATACCTCCGCAATGAGGTGTGCAAGACCGAGCACGCCGACATCCGCGCGCACCTGGAGAACTGCCCCGCCTGCAGCGACGAGGTGCTCGTGGCCAGGACCCTGACCGAGGTGGTTGCGCGGGCCTGCCGCGAGACTGCCCCGGAGGAGCTGCGCGACCAGGTGCTCGCCCGCCTGCGCGAGGCGCAGGCCGCGGCGCACTAAGGGTCGACGGGGCGCGGCACGCGCAGCGCCAGCGCGCCGGGCAGCGCACGCACGCGCAGCGGCAGCGACCCCACCGCATCCCCGTCGGAGTAGGCCGTGAGCGCGGGGGAGTCCAGCGTCACCTCGCGCACGCGCAGCATCGAGACCTCCTCGAAGGAGCCGTGGGTGCCCTTGAAGGCCGCCGCCAGTACCCGTATCAGCTTCGCCCGCCCGGCCGGATGCACGAGAGTGAGGTTCAGCAGCCCGTCGCGCGGGTCGGCCCCGGCGCAGATCGGGATGCCGCCGCCGTAGTTCGGGGTGTTGCCGACGGCGGCGAGCATGAGGGGACCGGCGACCGACCCCTCGGCTCCGTGCTCGTCGATCCAGGTCACCGCGAGGGGGACCGGAGCCAGGCGCGCGAACTCCACCGCGATGGCGAGGTTGTAGCGCGTGCGCCCGCGCGCCCAGCCGATCCGGTTCGCGAGGTCGTTGACCTTCGAATCGAAGCCGCTGGCGAGCACCGTGACGAAGCGGCGGACCGTGTCGTCCGCGCGCGTCGCCTCTGCCAGGTCGATGCTGTCGGTCGTGCCGTCGAAGACGAGGTCGGCTGCCGCCTGCGGATCCTTCGGGATGCCGGCGGCCGCGGCGAAGTCGTTGCCGGTGCCGGCCGGGATCACCGCGAGCGGTATGCCCGTGCCGGCCAGCTCGTTCACCGCCATGTGCACGGTGCCGTCGCCGCCGACCACGACCACCGCGTCCGGGCGCTCATCGCGCATCCGCGACAGCGCCGCCACGGCGGCATCCGGATCGGGACCGAAATGCAGTTCGACCTCGTCCGCCCGATCGCGCAGGCGTGCGATGGCGCGCTCGGCCGCACGAAGCGCGGTGCCGCCGCGCGCGGTCGGGTTGGCGACGATGCCCAGTCTCATCCGCGACCTCTCCCCCCGCACTCCCTCGTGCGCGGTCGTCACATCCTCAGTCCAGCGTCAGCGCCGCGCGCAGGAGCTCTGCCTGCTGCACCGCGTGCACCTTCGCCGACCCGGTTGCGGGGGCCGCAGCCGAGGGGCGGGACACCGCCCGGAACCGGCGGTCGCCCGGCACGTCCTCGAAGGCGAGTGCGAGGAAGGGCCAGGCACCCTGGTTCTCCGGCTCCTCCTGCACCCAGACGAGCTCGGCAGCAGGGTAGGAGTCGGTGATGGCCTTGAGCGCGTCGATCGGCGTCGGGTAGAACTGCTCGAGCCGCACCAGCGCGATACGCGGGTCGGGGTTCTTCTCGAGCTCGGCGAACAGATCCCAGTGGATCTTGCCGGAGTGCACGAGCACGCGCCTCACCGCGGCGCGATCGGGGCTCCGGTCGTCGTCGATCACCGGCTCGAAACGGCCGCTCGTGAAGTCCTCGACGCTGCTGGTCGCCCCGCGCAGGCGCAGCATCGCCTTCGGCGTGAAGACGATGAGCGGGCGGCGCGGGCGTGCGTAGGCCTGTCGGCGCAGCAGATGGAAATAGGATGCCGGCGTCGAGGGGCGCGCGACGATCATGTTGTCCTGCGCGCACAACTGCAGGAAGCGCTCGATGCGCGCGGAGGAGTGATCCGGGCCCTGACCCTCGTAGCCGTGCGGAAGCAGGAGCGTCACGCTGGACTCCTGGCCCCACTTCTGCTCCGCCGAGGAGACGTACTCGTCGATCACGGACTGCGCGCCGTTGGCGAAGTCGCCGAACTGGGCCTCCCACAGCACGAGCGCGTGCGGCTCCTCCACCGAGTAGCCGTACTCGTAGGCCATCGCCGCGTACTCGCTCAGCAGCGAGTCGTAGACGAAGAAGCGGGCCTGGTTCGCCGAGAGGTTCGCCAGCGGCAGCCATTCCTGACCGTTCGCGCGGTCGTGCAGCACCGCGTGGCGCTGCACGAAGGTGCCACGTCGCGAGTCCTGACCGGCAAGGCGCACCTTGGTGCCCTCGACCAGGAGCGAGCCGAAGGCGAGCAGCTCGCCGAAGCCCCAGTCGACCCCGCCGTTGCGGCTCATGTCCAGGCGCTTGTCCAGCAGTTGCTGGATCTTCGGGTGCACGGTGAAACCCTCGGGCTTGTTCACGAAGGCGTCGCCGATCAGATGCACCACGGCGGTCGTGATCGCGGTGCTCTCGGGCTCGCCCTCGGGCTCTTGCGCCGGGGCGTCCTCGGTCAGGATCGGCGTTGCCCCCGTCTCTGCCGCGTGCGTCTCGGCGAAGGCGATCTCGAGGCGATCCTGGAAATCGCGCTTGGCGAGCTCGTACTCCTCTTCGGTGATGTCGCCGCGTCCGACGAGGGACTCGGTGTAGAGACGCCGCACCGAGCGCTTCGCCTCGATGAGGTCCGTCATCAGCGGCTGGGTCATCGAGGGGTCATCGCCCTCGTTGTGGCCGCGACGGCGGTAGCAGACGAGGTCGATCACGACGTCGTGGTGGAAGCGCTGGCGGTACTCGAAGGCGAGCTGGCCGACGTGCACGACTGACTCGGGGTCGTCGCCGTTGACATGGAAGATCGGCGCCTGGATGGTCTTTGCGACATCCGTGGCGTACACCGAGGTGCGCGAGTCGGTCGGCATCGTGGTGAAGCCGACCTGGTTGTTGACCACGATGTGGATGGTGCCGCCGGTGCGGTAGCCGCGCAGCTGCGCCATCTGAAGGGTCTCGACGACCACGCCCTGGCCCGCGAAGGCGGCATCGCCGTGCACCAGGATCGGCAGCCACGTGAAGGTGCCGATAGGCTTGCGGTCCTGCTTGGCGCGCACGATGCCCTCGAGCACGCCGTCCACGGTCTCCAGGTGCGAAGGGTTGGCCGCCAGGTACACCGGCAGGGAGTGCTCGGAGTCCGAGACGAAGGTGCCCTCGGTGCCGAGGTGGTATTTGACATCCCCCGAACCGCTCTTGTTGCCCGGAGTCGTGGATCCCTCGAACTCGCGGAACACCTGCCCGTAGGTCTTGCCCGCGGTGTTGGTGAGCACGTTCAGCCGCCCGCGGTGGGCCATGCCGATCGCGGCACCGTCGAGGTCGGCGTCGGCCGCGCCGCTGAGGATCGCATCCAGCAGCGGGATGAGCGACTCGCCGCCCTCGAGCGAGAAGCGCTTCTGGCCGACATAGCGGGTGTGGAAGTAGCGCTCGATGCCCTCGGCGGCGGTGAGCTGCATGAGCAGGTTGCGGCGCTCCTCGTCGGACAGCGGCTCGCCGAGCATGCAGCGCTCCAG
>CAZHML010000034.1:0-12282 GCA_964533745.1 uncultured Microbacterium sp. | reverse complement strand
GAGCGACTCGCCGCCCTCGAGCGAGAAGCGCTTCTGGCCGACGAACTTCGTCTGCAGGAACGTCTCGAAGGCCTCGGCCTCGTTGAGCTTGCGCAGGATCCGCAACTGCTCGTCGTGGCCGGGCTTCTGGTACTTGACCTCGAGCTTCTCCTGGAACCAGCGCCGCTGCTCGGGATCCTGGATGTGCATGTACTCGATGCCGAGCGTGCGGCAGTACGAGTCGCGCAGGACCCCGAGGATCTCGCGCAGCTTCATCACGCGCCGCCCGCCGAAGCCGTTCGTGACGAACTCGCGGTCCAGGTCCCAGAAGGTCAGGCCGTGGCTCTCGATCTCCAGGTCCGGGTGCGAACGCTGCACATACTCGAGCGGATCGATGTCGGCCATCAGGTGCCCGCGCACCCGGAAGGCGTTGATGAGTTCCTGCACGCGGGCGGTCTTGTCGACCGCCTCGGCGACGTCGACCGCGATGTCGCCTGCCCAGCGGATCGGGGCGTAGGGGATGCGCAGGGCCGCGAAGATCGACTCGTAGAAGCCGCGCTGCCCGATCAGCAGCTCGTGCATCTTCTTCAGGAACTCCCCGGACCCGGCTCCCTGGATGACACGGTGGTCGTAGGTGCTGGTGAGCGTGATCGTCTTGCCGATCCCGAGGGCCGCGAGCGTCTTCTCGCTGGACCCCTGGAACTCGGCGGGGTACTCCAGGGCACCGGCGCCGATGATCGAGCCCTGCCCGCGCATCAGGCGGGGCACCGAGTGCACGGTGCCGATGCCGCCCGGGTTGGTCAGCGAGATCGTGGTGCCCTGGAAGTCCGCGGCGGTGAGCTCGTTCGCGCGTGCGCGGCCGACCAGATCCTCGTAGGCGGCCAGGTACTCGGTGAAGCTCATCGTGTCAGCGCGCTTGATGCTCGGCACGAGCAGGGCCCGGGTGCCGTCGGGCTTGGGGATGTCGATCGCGATGCCGAGGTTCACGTGCGCGGGGGCGACCGCCGAGGGCTTGCCGTCGACCTCGGCGTAGAAGACGTTCTGGCTCGGGAACTCCTTGAGCGTCTGCACGATCGCCCAGCCGATGAGGTGAGTGAAGCTGATCTTGCCGCCGCGCGTGCGTGCCATGTGGTTGTTGATGACGATGCGGTTGTCGATCATCAGCTTGGCCGGGATCGTGCGCACGCTCGTAGCCGTGGGAACGGTGAGCGACTCGTCCATGTTCGCCGCGAGGGTCTTCGGCAGACCCCGCAGGGGGGTCACGGTGTCTTCCTCGCTGTCGACGGGAGTGGCATCCGGTGCCTTCGCGGCCGGGGCCTGCGCCGGGATGGGGGCGCTTGCTGCGGGCTTTGCCGTGGTGCGCGCCACGGGCTGTGCGCCGATGACGGGGATCGGGGCGGTCACCGGGGCCGGTTCTGCGCCGGCAGCGGCCGGTTCGGTGGTCGCGGCGGGCGGGACCTGCGCGGATGTCGCAGGTGATGCCGAGGCCGCCGCGGAGGGCGTGTAGTTCTCCAGGACCGGCCACCAGGCCTTGTCGACGGAGTTGCGGTCCGCCTTGAACTGCTCGTAGAGCTCATCGACGAGCCAGGAGTTCGCGCCGAAACCTTCGTCGCTGACAGCCCCGTCGCCGGTCACCGGACTCGACACTCTGGATCGCCTCTTTCATCGCCGGAAGATCTGGTCCGGTGCAAAACGACGCACCCCGATTGTCGTTCGCACCCGAGGGTTAAGCCTAACGGTAAACCCTCTCGTTCGCGCCCTCGGGCGCAGCGGTGGCCGGCACGAGTCGGTAGCGTGGAGACATGGAGTTCCTCGGCGAGCGGCCCGCATCCGATCTGACCTACTCGGACGTGTTCCTGGTGCCCCGGCGCTCGGCGGTGGCCAGCCGCCTCGACGTGGACCTCGCGCCGCGCGACGGGACCACGGCGACGCTGCCGCTGGTGTCGTCGAACATGAACTCGGTGACCGGTCACCGGATGGCCGCGACCCTCGCTCGTCGGGGCGGTCTCGGGGTGCTGCCGCAGGACCTTCCCCTGCAGCAGCTCGACGAGGCGATCCGCTGGGTCAAGCGTCAGCCGGTGCTCTGGGACACCCCGCTCGTGCTCGCGCCCGAGGCGCGGGTCTCCGATGCGCTGCGGCTGCTGCCGCCCCTGCCCGGTCACGGCGTGGTCGTCGCCGACGAGTCCGGGGATGCCGCCGGCATCCGCGGCGTGCTGTCTGCCGAGCGGCTGGCGACCGCACTGCCCGACGCGCAACTCGGCGACCTCGTGCACACGGCGTCGCCCTTCCTCGAGGCGGAGGATGTGGCATCCGGCCGGGAGGCCTTCGACGTGATCACCGCGAGCGGTGCCGAACTGGTCTGCGTGGTCGAGCACGGGCACTTGGTCGGCACCCTGAGTGCGCGCAGTGCTCTGCGCTCGGCCTTGTACCGACCAGCCCTGGACGCCGCCGGCCGCCTGGTCGTGGCCGCCGCGGTGGGCATCAATGGCGATGTCGCCGCCAAGGCGCGGGCGCTCGCCACGGCGGGCGTGGACGTGCTCGTCATCGACACCGCGCACGGGCACCAGGAGGGGATGCTGCGCGCGCTGCGCTCGGTCGCCGGCCTCAGGCTCGGCCTGCCTCTCGTCGCGGGCAACGTCGTCACCGCTGAGGGCGTGGACGACCTCGTCGAGGCGGGGGCCTCGATCCTCAAGGTCGGGGTAGGGCCCGGCGCGATGTGCACGACGCGGATGATGACGGCCGTCGGCCGCCCGCAGTTCTCGGCGGTGCTCGAGACGGCCGAGGCGGCGCGAGGCCATGGTGCGCACGTCTGGGCGGACGGCGGGGTGCGCTACCCGCGCGACGTGGCGCTCGCGCTCGCGGCGGGCGCGGCATCCGTCATGATCGGCTCGTGGTTCGCAGGCACCATCGAGGCGCCGGGCGAGCTGCAGGCGGATGCCCAGGGCCGTATCTACAAGGAATCGTGGGGGATGGCATCCACCAAGGCCGTGCACGCGCGCTTCGAGCGACTGGATCCGTACGAGCGGGCGCGCAAGGAGCTGTTCGCCGAGGGTATCTCCTCGTCGCGGATCTACCTCGATCCGCTGCGGCCGGGCGTCGAGGATCTGCTCGACATGATCATCGCAGGTCTGCGCTCCTCGATGACCTACGCGGGCGCGACCACGATCGCCGAGTTCCACGAGCGCGCGCGGGTCGGCGTGCAGTCCGCCGCCGGCTACGAGGAAGGCAAGGCCCTGCCGGTCAGCTGGTAGCGGGATCGCCCGCGGATCCAGCCGGATTCTGTAGAATCGTCGCACAATGGACGACCCTCCCAGTTGTAGTACCACGCCCCACAGCCTGCCCTCCGTGTCAACAGGGGGGAGCGCGTCATGGACTACGTGATGCTGGGCGTGGGGCTCCTGCTCATCATCGGCACCGGCCTGTTCGTGGCGAGCGAGTTCGCGCTCGTGAACCTCGATCGCGCCGAGCTCGAGGCGCGCCGCGCGCGGGGCGAGACCCGGCTGTCGCTGACCATCAGCGCGCTGAAGATCACCTCCACTCATCTCTCCAGCGCCCAGCTCGGCATCACCCTGACGACCCTGCTCACCGGATACACGATGGAGCCGGCGCTCTCGAATCTGCTGCGGCCGGTGCTGCTCGGCTGGGGGATCGCGGAGTCCGCCGTGTCTCCCATCGCGGTCGTCACCGCCATCTCGATCGCGACGATCCTGTCGATGATCCTCGGCGAACTCGTGCCGAAGAACTTCGCCCTGGCTCTGCCGCGTCAGACCGCGAAGGTCGTGATCCCCTTCCAGACCGCTTTCACCGCGGTGTTCCGCCCGGCGATCGTCGTGCTCAACGGCAGCGCCAACGCGGTGCTGCGCGGCATGGGGATCGAGCCGAAGGAGGAGATCTCAGGCGCGCGCACCGCCGAGGAGCTCTCGTCACTCGTGAGACGCTCGGCCAGTGCCGGGATGCTCGAGGAGGACACTGCGACGCTCCTGGATCGCACCCTGGGCTTCGCCCGTCTCACGGCGGCGGATGTCATGACCGCCCGCCCGAGCATGCACGCCCTGGCCGTGGGCGACAGCGCGGATGAGGTGCTGCAGCTGGCCCGTCGCACTGGGCACAGCCGCTTCCCGGTCTACGACGAGGACCTCGACGACATCACCGGTGTCGTGCACCTGAAGGCCGCCGTCGCGGTTCCCCGCGAGCGGCGTGCCGAGGTCCCGGTGGGTGCGTTGTCGACCGAGCCGCTGCGGGTCCCTGAGACGGCGCATCTGGACGTGCTGCTGGCAGAGTTGCGCTCCAGCGGGTACCAGCTCGCCGTCGTGGTGGACGAGTACGGCGGCACGGCGGGCCTGGTGACCCTCGAGGACCTCGTCGAGGAGATCGTGGGCGAGGTCGCCGACGAGCACGACCGCGCCCGGGCGGGGATCGTGCGTGCCCGCGATTCGGTGACCTTTCCCGGCAAGCTGCGTCCCGATGAACTGCACGGCCGCACCGGCATCGAGGTTCCCGAGGGGGATGTCTACGACACCGTCGGCGGCTACGTGATGAGCGTGCTCGAGCGCGTGCCCGCGGTGGGTGACCGCGTACCACTGCACACCGGCGAGCTCGAGGTCGTGCGCATGGACGGGCGCCGCGTGGATCGGGTGCGCTACCGGCCTGATCCGGTCGACCCGCCGGATGCCGACGCCTCAAGTGCCGGGGAGGTGACCCGATGAGCGACTGGGCGGGCTTGGTCTGGCTTGCGGTGCTGCTGCTGGCCAACGCCTTCTTCGTGGCCGCCGAGTTCGCGGTGATCTCGGCTCGCCGCTCGCAGATCGAACCGCGCGCCGAGCGCGGCTCGCGCGCCGCGCGCACGGCCCTTTATGCCATGGAGCACGCCACACTGATGCTGGCGACGAGCCAGCTGGGCATCACGATCTGCTCGCTGCTCATCCTGAACGTCTCCGAGCCCGCCATCCACCACCTGCTCGAGATCCCGATGCACGCCCTCGGCTGGTCCGAGACGGCGGTGGTCATCACCTCCTTCGTGATCGCCCTCGCCATCGTCTCGTTCCTGCACGTCGTCTTCGGCGAGATGGTTCCGAAGAACCTGGCCTTCTCGGTGCCTGATCGGGCCGTGCTCATCCTCGCGACGCCGCTGGTGTGGATCTCGAAGCTGTTCATGCCGGTGATCTGGGTGCTCAACGCCGCGGCCAACGGCATCCTCCGTCTGTTCCGGGTGCAGCCCAAGAACGAGGCCGTATCGACCTTCACGATCGACGAGGTCGCGACGATCGTGAATCATTCGCGGCGCGAGGGCGTGCTGGCGGACTCCTCGGGCACGGTTGCGGCGGCTGTGGAGTTCACCGACAAGAAGGCGCGGGATGTCGCGGTGCCTCTGGCAGAACTCGTCACCATGCCCGAGAACACGACGCCCGCGGACATCGAGAAGGCGGTCGCCCGCTACGGCTTCTCGCGGTACGTGATCGTTGACGAGGAGGGCGTTCCAGTCGGCTATGTGCACCTCAAAGACATCCTGCAGGAGCTGGGGGATGCCGGTGGGTCGGCGGCGGTGCCGCTCAAGCGCATCCACCACATGGTTCCCGTGCAGGAGGACACCGACCTCGAGGATGTGCTCGCCCTCATGCGGCGCGCAGGGCGGCACCTCGCCCGCGTGCGCGACGCGAACGGGTTGACCACGGCAGTGCTGTTCCTCGAGGACATCCTCGAGGAACTCGTCGGAGAGGTGCAGGATGCCACTCGGCGCCGGCACGGGCGGTGAGCGGGCCGGGCTGCCGGCTCAGCGCCACCGCGCCCGCAGGTACTGCGGCTGCCAGTAGTCCAGGTCCACGCCGAGCTCATGCGCGGCGCGCAGCGCGAAGTGCGGGTCGCGCAACCACTCGCGTCCTGCGAAGATCGCATCCGCCGCGCTGTCGGCCAGCACCTGCTCGGCCTGCGCGCCGGTGGTGATCATACCGACGGCGGTGGTGCGAAGAGCCCCGCCGTCGCGGATGCCGGCGGCCAGCGGCACCTGGTAGCCCGGGCCGATCGCGATCTGCTGGTGGGCGACGAGCCCGCCGCTGGAGACGTCGATCAGGTCGGCACCGCGCGCGATCGCCCAGGCGCTCACGGCCCTCGCCTCCTCGAGCGTGAAGCCGCCCTCGGCGTGGTCGGTGGCCGAGATCCGCACGAAGACGGGGGCGTTCCCCGCCACCGCGCGCACCTCATCGACAATGCGCAGCAGCAGCCGGGCGCGGTTCTCCAGCGCGCCGCCGTACTCGTCGTCGCGCTGGTTGGACAGCGGCGAGAGGAACTCGTGCAGCAGGTAGCCGTGAGCGGCGTGGATGTCGAGCACGTCGAAGCCCGCGTCGAGCGCCCGCACGGCGGCGTCGCGGAAGGCCGTCACCACGCGCTCGATGCCCGCGGCATCCAGGGCCGCCGGCTCGGCGAGGCCCTCGAAGGCGATGGCCGAGGGGGCATGCGTGCTCCATCCGCCCTCCTCAGCCGGGACGGTGCCGTGTCCGTGTCCCGCCCAGGGCCACCAGGTCGAGGCCTTGCGGCCCGCGTGGGCGAGCTGGATCCCGGCGTGCGCCCCGCGCGCGTGAACCGCATCGACGATGGGAGCCCAGGCGTCGCGCTGGGCGTCGTTCCACAGTCCGGTGTCGCGCGGCGAGATGCGCCCCTCGGGCAGCACGCCGGTCGCCTCGGCGACGACGAGCCCGGCACCGCCCGAGGCGAACTGCGCGAGATGCGTGTGGTGCCACTCCTGGGGCACGCCGTCGATCGCGCTGTACATGCACATGGGCGAGACCCACAGCCGGTTGCGGAAGGCGAGGTCGCGGACGGTCAGCGGGGAGAAGAGGATGCTCACCCTTCGACCGTAGCGGGTTGCGGATGGTGTCGTGCGCTACGGCGTCCCGCGGCAGGCCGCCAGGACTTCAGCGGTTTCTCGTGTGAATGACGCAGACATCGTCATGGCCGGATGTTCAGACAGGGGTTCGGAAACGGGACGCCACTATCGACCAGTCTTCGATCCGCACGATGCCCCGGGGGTAGCGTGGAGGCATGGTCGAGGTGCGGGAGTGGGGGCGCGCGGATACGGCGCGCTTCGTACGCGTTCCGACGGCGGATGACGACAAGTACTCGCGCGGGGTGGTGACGCTGCGCACGGGCTCGCCCGCCTACCCCGGCGCGGCGGTGCTCGGCGTCGAAGGCGCCTGGCGCGCTGGCGCCGGGTTCGTCCGCTTTCTCGGGGATGCCGCGGTGGCCGCGGCCGTGCTCGCCCGCCGGCCCGAGACGGTGATCGGCGGCGAAGCCGCCCGCACGGGCGCCTGGGTGATCGGCTCGGGGACGGATTCCGCAGCGCGCACTCCAGCGGAGGAGGAGGCGCTCACCGGCATCCTGACCGCCACCGCCACCGTCGTCGTGGACGCGGGCGCCCTCGGCCTCGCGGCGGGCGCCACTGCTCCGCGCGTGCTCACCCCGCACGCCCGCGAGTTCGCACGACTGCGCGAGCGCCTCGGCCTCGGGCCGGTCGTCGCCGCGGAACGCGCCGCCGAGGCGGCAGCCGAGACCGCCCGCGTGCTGAACGCCGTCATCCTGCTCAAAGGGGCGACCACTTTCGTCGCCTCGCCCGAGGGACCAGTGCACGCGGTCGCGGAGGCCCCCACGTGGCTCGCCACCGCCGGCACGGGCGACGTGCTCGCCGGCATCCTCGGTGCCCTGATCGCCGCCAACCCCGGCGCGCCCCTCGGCGAGGTCGCCGCAGCCGGCGCCTTCCTGCACGGCGAGGCCGCGCGGATCGCCTCCGGCACCATCGACGGCGGGAAGGGGCATCCCATCGTCGCACTCGATGTCGCACAAGCCCTGCCCGCCGCGATCGGCGGGCTGCTCTCCTGACCGAAAGGATCCCCATGCTCATCGCCTTCTCCGTCGCCCCGAGCGGAACCGGCCGCGCCGACGGCTCCGTGCACGACGCCGTCGCCGCCGCAGTCAAGATCGTGCGCGAGTCGGGGCTGCCGCACCGCACCTCCAGCATGTTCACCGAGATCGAAGGCGACTGGAACGAGGTCTTCGACGTCGTGCGGCGCGCGACCGAGGCGGTCATGCCCTTCGGCTCGCGCGTCTCGCTCGTGCTGAAGGCCGACATCCGCCCGGGATACACCGGTGAGCTCGATGGCAAGCTCGAACGTCTCGAGAAGGCGCTGGGGGAGTGACCGATCACGACCTGCCGGTCGCCGCGACCGTCGTGCTCGTGCGCGACGCGGCGGAGGGGCCAGAGGTGCTCCTGCTGCGCCGCCCCGATCGGGGCTCGTTCGCCGGGGCCTGGGTGTTCCCCGGCGGGAGGATCGAGGATGCCGACGCGCCGACACCGGGTGCCGCCGAGGAGCAGGTCGCGCGCCTTGCGGGCGTGCGTGAGACCGCAGAAGAGACGGGGCTGATCCTCGCGCCCGCGGACCTCATCACCGTCTCGTGCTGGATCCCGCCCGCGCACGCAGCGCCGCGCATCCGCACCTGGTTCTTCGCCGCTCCTGCCCCCGCGGGCGAGATCGTGGCCCAGCCCGGCGAAGTCGAGGAACATCTGTGGGTCTCTCCGGGCGAGGCGCTGCGCCGCCACGGTCGCGGCGAGCTGCACCTGTATCCGCCGACCTGGGTGACGCTGTTCGGGGTGTCGGACCAGGCCGACGCGGGCACGGTCCTGGCCGAGGTGCGGCTCGCCGGCACCCGGCGCTTCGAGACGCGCTTTCATCCCGCGGCCGCCGGTTCGATGCTGCTGTGGGATGAGGATGCCGAATACAGCCCCGGCGGCACCGGGAACGCCCGCCACCGCCTCGAGATCGGGGCCTTGCCCTGGATCTACACGCGCTCGGTCTGACGCACGCTCCCGGCGGGGTCAAGACACGCCGCATGGACCCCATGACAAGGGGCATTTGTGACCCCGACGCTCAGCCCTCCAGCAGCCGCCGCAGATGCCCGCCCACGGCATCCGTCTCGATGAGGAAGCCGTCGTGGCCGAAATCGCTCGCGATGACGACCGGCTCATCCCCGTCGAGGGTGTTCCGGATGCCGCGCGCGATCCGCTCCTGCCCGTCCAGCGGAAACAGGCGGTCGCTGTCGACGCCCAGCACGAGGGTCGTCGCGGTCACGAGCCGCAGGGCCTCCTCGACGCCGCCGCGGTCGCGGCCGACGTCGTGCGAGTTCATGGCCTCGACGAGGGTGATGTAGCTGTTGGCGTCGAAGCGGCGGGTGAACTTGTTGCCGTGGAAGTCGAGGTAGCTCTCCATCGCGAAGCGGCCGCCCTCGCCGAGGGGCGAGCGGCCCGACTGCCAGGCGCGTCCGAAGCGCTGGTTCAGCTCGTTCGCGCTGCGGTAGTTCAGCAGGGCCAGGCGCCGGGCGAGGGCGAGACTGCGGTGCGGACCCTGACCCTCGGCCGCGTCGTAGTAGTCGCCGCCCTGGAAGCCCGGGTCGATGCGGATGGTCTCGAGCTGCACGGTGTTCAGCGCCACCTGGTCGGCCGTCGTGAG
The DNA here is from genome assembly GCA_964533745.1 of uncultured Microbacterium sp. GTDB lineage: Bacteria > Actinomycetota > Actinomycetes > Actinomycetales > Microbacteriaceae > Microbacterium. The sequence continues at coordinate 2,809 of CAZHML010000034.1, read as the reverse complement.
CGGGGGAGCGGCCAGCACCCCCAGGCGTTCGACGCGCTCGGGGTGCGCGACCGCCCACTCCAGGGCGTGCATCCCGCCCATCGAGCCGCCGACGACCCCCGCCCAGCGCTCGATCCCGAGGGCATCGGCGAGGCGCACCTCTGCCTCGACCTGATCCCGGATCGTGAGATAGGGGAAGCGGGATGCCCATTCGTAGCCGTCCGGGGCGATGCTCGCCGGACCTGTGGAGCCCTGGCATCCGCCGAGGATGTTCGGCACGACGACGAACCAGCGCTCGGTGTCGATCGCGCCGCCGGGACCCACGACCTCCCCCCACCAGCCGTCGGTGGGATGACCGGGACCTGCCTCGCCGTGCACGTGGCTGTCACCGGTGAGCGCGTGGCAGATGAGCACCGCGTTGTCGCGCGCCTCGTTCAGGGTGCCCCAGGACTCCCAGGCGAGCCGGATGGCGGGCAGGGCCGCGCCCCCCTCGGTGCGGAAGCCCCCGAGGTCGGTGAAGCGCCGGGCCCCTTCGGGGTCACCGTCACGCCAGGCACCGGTGACCGGCGGGCGGCCGCGCAGCAGCAGCACATCGGCGTCCGACACGAATGCCGAGGGCACGGTGTCGGCCGAGGTCGTCTGCCAGTCCATGCATCCATTCTCGCCCGCCGCCGCCCTCGCGCGGCGCAGGTTACGTCCCGAAGCGAAGGGTCTCGTAGACAGCGCCGTGCTGGCCGGCCAGGGCCACGGGACGGCCGTTCACCGACTGGACGAAGCGCTGGGAGGCGTCGATCCCGGCCGGCGCCTGGGCGTCGACGGAGGGCAGCGCGCCGAGCCCCTCGTTCGACAGCCAGACGACCGGGCGACCGAGCAGGGCAGAGAGCCCGGTGGCGATCTCGCTGAAGCGCTCGCGTCCGGCCAGGTCGAGATACAGCAGGACGGCGCTGTGGAAGATCACGAGGGTGGCATCCGCCGGGGCCTCGGCGGCGACATCCGCCGTGACGGTGAGCAGATCGCCCCGGACGATCGGCGGCGGATCGGATGCCGCGACCACCGCCGCGGCCCGCAGGCGCGCCACCCGAGAATCGTGGTCGGGACCGGGCCAGACGAGCGTGGCGAGCCAGCCGAGGGCTTCGGTATCCCGGATGTCGATGGGATCCAGGTCGATGCCGCGCCGCCAGACGACCTCGGGCATCCTCGCGGGCATCGAGACGTCGTCGTCGAGTCGGCAGGCGAGATCGACGGGCGATCTGCCCGTGGCGGGGTCGAGACGCCGCGGTCCGGAGGGGGTCTGGTAGTCATAGCCGTAGCGGTCGGGAAGGAGGCACAGACCCGCGGCCGCGCCGACCTCCAGCAGGGCGACGGGTCCGTCGATGCGCGACAGCCGGGGCAGGAGGGTCGCGCAACGGCCGGGTTCGTTGGTCTGCGTGGACCTCGTCGTCGCCGTCTGGATGACCGCATCCCAGTGCGCAATCAGCCACTCCCGCAAGAGGGCATAGGCGACGAGGGGCGCCCCGTTCCAGCGGGCGGCGGCGAAGATCAGGTTCGCCTGTCGCATCCGGGGCGGCAGCGCCGCGATCCTGTCGATGATCTCCGGATCCTGTGCGATGCCGGCGGCCCAGTCCTGGTACAGCGGAGAGGTGCCCCGCGCCCAGTTGCGGGCGAAGTCGTCGTAGTAGGCGGCGACCTTGGCGCTCAGCGCGTCTGCGGTCATAGCCGCCATCCTATGCGTGGCGGGTGGGCGGCACCCTCCGCTCGTCCTGCGGTCTCACTCGTCGCGGGTCTGGAGACGTGCTGCGTGCGCTCGAGCACTTCCGGCTCGCGGATCGGCGTGACGAGCGCCTGGAGCCGGCGATCGAGCTGCTGCGGGCGAAGCGCCGCCCGGACGGGCGCTGGGTGCGGGAGCTTCACCATGAGGGGCCGCAGCTCATCGATGTGAGCCACTCCGAGGGGGATCCGAGTCGCTGGATCACGCTGCGCGCCTCGCGCGTGCTGCGCTGGTGGGACGGCGGCTGAGAGCACCGGACCTCACGCGGGCGACCAACGCGCGAGCGTCGCACCTGGCCCGCGGACACACGGATGCCCCGGGCCGCGAAGGCACCGGGGCATCCGGGGAGGTTCAGTTCAGGCGCGGGCGGCGGCGAGCGCCTGCGCCAGGTCGGCCTTGAGGTCTTCGACGTTCTCCAGACCCACCGACAGCCGCACCAGGCCCGGGGTGACACCGGCGGAGAGCTGCTGCTCGGGCGTGAGCTGCGAGTGCGTCGTGGAAGCGGGGTGGATCACCAGGGAGCGCACATCGCCGATGTTGGCGAGGTGGCTGAACAGCTCCAGAGCGTTGACGAAGGCGCGCCCCGCCTCGACGCCGCCCTTGAGCTCGAACGACAGCACCGCACCGACGCCCTTCGGGGCGTACTGGTTCGCGGCGGCGTGCCAGGGGGAAGAGGGGAGTCCGGAGTAGTTCACCGAGGCGACATCCGCGAGGCCTTCCAGCCACTCGGCGATCTCCTGCGCGTTCTGCACATGGCGCTCGATGCGCAGCGACAGGGTCTCCACGCCCTGGATGAGGTTCCAGGCGCTCTGCGGCGAGATCGCCGAGCCGAGGTCGCGCAGCAGCTGCACGCGCGCCTTGATGATGTAGGCGAGCGCGTCGCCGACGGCCGTCGTGTAGCTGGCGCCGTGGTACGAGGGGTCGGGCTCGGTCAGGCTCGGGAACCTCTCGACGTTCTCCGACCAGGCGAAGGTGCCGCCGTCGATGATCACGCCGCCGATGGTGGTGCCGTGGCCGCCCAGGAACTTCGTCAGCGAGTGCACGACGATGTCGGCACCGTGC
>CAZHML010000033.1:0-28578 GCA_964533745.1 uncultured Microbacterium sp. | reverse complement strand
CGCCCTGCAACCTGAGCCTGGACCGCCTGGCCCAGGGTGCGAAGGAGGGCGTGATCTCGTTCCAGCTCGACGCGATGCCGATCTGCGGCTTGTCCCAGTCGGCATCGCCCATGCCGACGCCGCGGAGCATGCCGCGGGAGGTCGTGGCCTCGATGCCGTCGGTGACGACGCGGCTGCGAGGCTTGATGTCGATGGGCTCGGAGGGGGCGGAGGCTGCAGAGGACATACTCGCAGTCTATTCCGCTCCGGCGGCCCGCTCGTCCGACAGCACGCTCAACAGCGAGGCGATCTGTTGTGGACTCTCCACACGCAGCGTGGCCACGGTCTCCCCCGCCCCGACGCGCACGCCGAGGTCGCCGGCCCCGAGGACGCGCATCGCGTCCTCGTCGGTCACGTCGTCGCCGGCGAAGAGGATGCCGGTCGCGTCGAAGCGCTCGCGGAGTATGCCGATCGCGGCATCCTTTCCGGTCGTGCTCGAGGAGAACTCCAGGATGTTGTGGCCCTGCCGGCGCCGCCAGTGAGGTGCACGCTCGGCCATGAGCTCGTCGACGGCGGCGAAGACCGCTTCCTCGACCTCGGGGGCGGCCAGGCGCGTGTGCACGCCGAAGCCCAGCGCCTTCGGCTCGAAGTGCGCTCCGGCGTGGCCGTCCAGCAGCGCGCGCACGACTCCTTCGAGCTCGTCGCGGAGTGCGGATGCCGCATCCGCGATCTGCTCCTGGCCGATGCCCGGATACCAGTACTGGGCTCCGTGAGAACCGGCCAGCACGACCCGCGAGTCGTCTCCGTGCTCGGCGATCACGCGGAGATCGTGCAGGCTGCGACCGGAGACATAGGCGACGGTGGTGTCGGGGAGCTCCGCGAGCCGCTGGACCTGCTCGCGGACGGCGGGGAGTGCGCGGGCGGACATCGGCTCGTCGACCAGCGGCGACGCCGTGCCGTCGAAGTCGAGCGCGACGACCAGCCGCGGCGTCGCGGCGAGCGCGGCGAGCGCGGGATCGGCGGCATCCGGCGCCCAGTCCCGCGTCATCGCGCGCCATCCTTCCTCGCATCGGCGAGCGCCGCCAGGAACGAGCTCGACCAGGCGGTCACATCGTTCTCCAGCACGCGCTTGCGCAGGGACCGCATGCGCCTGCCCTGCTCTCTCGGCGGCATCTCGATCGCCGTGATCATCGCGTCCTTGAGCCCTTCGATGTCGTGCGGGTTCACGCGCACCGCCTGGCGCAGCTCATCGGCGGCACCGGTGAACTCGCTCAGCACGAGGACTCCCCGATTGTCGGCGCGCGTGGCGACGTACTCCTTGGCGACGAGGTTCATGCCGTCGCGGAGGGCGGTGACGAGCATGACGTCGGCGGCGAGATACAGCGCGATCATCTCCTCGCGGGGGTAGCCCTGGTGCAGGTACCGGATCGCAGTGTGCCCGGTCGTGTCGTAGTCGCCGTTGATGCGCGCCACCGCCAGCTCGATCTCGTCGCGCAGCTGCATGTAGGCCTCCACGCGCTCACGACTGGGACTGGCCACCTGCACGAAGGTGACGTCCTCGAGGGACACCCGGCCCTGGGCCAGGAGCTCGCCATAGGCCTTGATCCGGTGACGGATGCCCTTGGTGTAGTCGAGGCGGTCCACGCCGAGCAGGATCTTCTTCGGGTTTCCGAGCTCCTCGCGGATCTCGACCGCGCGGGCGATGATGTCGGGGCGCTGGGCGAGCTCGCGGTAGGGCACGGTGTCGATGGAGATCGGGAAGGCCTTGACCAGCGGCGTGCGGCCGTCGGGCAGCGCCACCGTGGACGACTTCACCTCGTGGCGCAGCCGGCGCCGGACCGCCGTGAGGAAGTAGGTCGCATCCTGAGCGCGCTGGAACCCGATGACATCGGCGCCGAGCAGTCCCTCCAGCACCTGATCCCGCCAGGGCAGCTGTGCGTAGAGACCGTGCGCCGGGAAGGGGATGTGGTGGAAGTAGCCGATCGTGACGTCCGGACGCAGCTCGCGGATCATCTGCGGCACGAGCTGGAGCTGGTAGTCGTGCACCCAGACGGTGCCGCCCTCGGCGACGGCGGCCGCCGCGGCCTCGGCGAAGCGCCGATTCACCCGCACATAGGCGTCCCACCACTCCCGATGGAACTGCGGAGGCGCGATCACGTCGTGGTACAGCGGCCAGATCGTGTCGTTGGAGAAGCCTTCGTAGTACTCGGCGACCTCCTTCGCGCTGAGCGCGATGGGGATGAGCCTGACACCGTCGAAGGTGAAGGGGGCGACATCGAGATCGGGCTGGCCCGCCCAACCGACCCAGGCGCCCCGGGCCTGCTTCATGACCGGTTCGACCGCGGCGACAAGGCCTCCCGGCGAGGGGCGCCAGGACTCCTCACCGTCGGAGGTGATGACCCGGTCGACCGGCAGACGATTCGCGACGACGACTAGCTCTGCAGCGGGCACGAGGGCTCCTCACGTGGTGGTGGATGCCCCTCCAGGCTAGCGAGGTTCCGGAGCCGCGCGGCGGACGGCGCTCAGCGGCCAGTTCACGACGGCCATCACGACCACGATCACGGCGGCGACCACGGGGAGCCAGAGGGCTGCCGCGGCGCCGGCGTTCTCGGCCAGCACGCCCGTGGACGCCGCGGCGACCGACTGGCCGACGACGATCCCCGAGCCGAGCATGGTCATCACCGTCGCCGAGCGTCCGGCGGGGCTGCGCGCCGCCCCGAAGCTGTACTGGGTCACGAGGGTGGGCCCGATGCCGATGCCGATCACGGCGAGCGCGAACATCATCCCTCCGATGCTGTCGACGAAAGGAAGAAGGAGCGTGCCGAGCAGCAGCACGACGGCGAACACCAGCCAGCGCGCGCGCAGGGTGAAGCGCGGCGGGAACCAGGCGACCCCGAGGGCGAGCAGCGCCGATCCGATCCCCATGACCCCGTACAGCAGACCGGCCTGCTCGGGTGCGCCGCGTTCGTCCATGAAGGCCGTGAGCGAGGTGAGCATCGCGCCGAAGAACACACCGACCCCGAAGATGCCCACGATCACGGTGAGAAGCGCCGGGCGGAACAGCTCGGACACCGACGACGGCGCCCTGCCGTCCTCGCCGCGCTCGAGCGAGATGTGGCTCCCGCTCGGATGCAGCGCGAACGCGCCCACGAAGATCACCGTGAGCGCGGAAGCCGCCGCCAGCGGTGCCCAGGGAGTGATCAGGGACGCCAGGAGCCCGACGAAGAACGGCCCGAACACGAACACCATCTCGTCGGCGGCGGACTCATAGGCCATCGTGCCCGAGACCGTGCGCGCCCGGCGCGCCTCCGGCATCCGCTCGCTGATCATCGTGACCAGCCGCGAACGCGACATGGGTGCCACCTGCGGCGCGGTCATGCCGATGCCGCACGCCGCGAGCAGCACGAACGCATCGGCCGCGTCGCTGTAGACGATGACGGCGAAGACCGCGAGCAGGGCGCCGTTCGCGATCGCGAGGATCACGAGGACGAGGCGTTGCCCGTAGCGATCGGCCGCCGCTCCCAGGAGCGGGCCGAACACGGCCGTGCCGAAGCCGACGGCGGCGGAGGTGAGGCCGCCGAGGGAGAGCGAGCCGCGCGCCGAGACGACGATCGTCAGCACGCCGACGACCATCATCGCGAACGGCAGCCGTGCGATGAAGGCGATGATGAAGTAAGGGAGTCCTGCCAGCTGCAGCAGGCTCCGTTCCGGGGTCGAGGACGAGTCGGAACCAGTCATAGGGTGCACCTCCGCGAATGCGGGGTCAGGGTGCCGCCGCTTTCCGCCGGAATGCCGGCGGCCGGTAGATACACAGTCGAGATGGGCGACCGGATCGCACCGGCGCCACCTCAGAGTGTAGCGACCTCGGGTACCGTGGATCCATGGGCTACCTCTTCGGAACCGGCATCATCGGTGCGATCACGGCGGGAATGTCGCTCCTGCGCGGGTCGCGCGAGCAGCAGTGGACCTGGCGTCTGGCCCTCGCCTGGCTCAGCTGGGGCATCACCCTCGCCCTGGCCATCGGCGCGATGGTCGATCTCAATCGCGAGCGCCGCGGCGTCCCCACCGCTGAGGCGGAACCGCTGAACAAGGAGACCCGGCAGCAGCTCAAGCGCGCCGAGAAGCAGCTCAGGCGTCGCGACGGCTGAGGCGTGAACAGGCAGGACTCAGCCACCACCCTGTCATGCCGAATGGTCCCACAGACTCACGTTTTCGCGCGGCGAAAGGTGAATCCGTGGGACCACTCGCGACAGAGCGGATGCCGCGACGTCAGCGGGTGAGGATGAGCGCCTCGCCCTGGCCGCCGCCGCCGCAGAGGCCCACGGCCGCGGTGCCCGAACCGCGGCGGGCGAGCTCGTGGGCGAGGTGGACGACGAGGCGCGCGCCGGAGGCGCCGATCGGGTGACCGATCGCGATGCCGCCGCCGTGGATGTTCACGATGTCCTCCGACACGCCGAGATCGCGCACCGAGCGGGCCACGACGGCGCCGAAGGCCTCGTTGATCTCCACGAGGTCGAGGTCGGATGCCGCGATCCGCTGCTTCTGCAGCGCCCGGGCGATCGCCTGCGCGGGCTGGGCCTGCAGGGAGTTGTCGGGGCCGGCGACCTGGCCGTTGGCCCCGATGGCGGCGAGCACGGTCCAGCCCTGCGCCTCGGCGTTCCCACGGGTTGTGACGACCACCGCGGAGGCTCCGTCGGAGATCTGCGAGGAGTTGCCGGCCGTGATCGTGCCGTTCTTCGCGAAGGCGGGACGCAGCCCTGCGAGCGACTCGACGGTCGTCTCCGGGCGCACACCCTCGTCCTTGACCACGACGATCGGCTCACCGCGACGCTGCGGCACCTCGACGGGGACGATCTCGGCGTCGAACACGCCCGCCTCCTGTGCCGCCGCCGCACGCTGGTGCGACAGCGCCGCGACACGGTCCTGGTCCTCGCGGGTGAGCTCGAAGCGCGGGTTGTGACGTTCGGTCGAGACGCCCATGCTCTCCTTGTCGTAGGCGTCGGTGAGTCCGTCGAAGGCCATGTGGTCGAGCACCTCGACGCTGCCGTAGGCCCAGCCGTCGCGCGAGCCCATCAGCAGGTGCGGCGCGCGCGTCATCGACTCCATGCCCGCCGCGACGACGGTGGTCGCGTCGCCCGACTCGATCATGCGCTTGGCGTCGATGACGGCGGTGAGCCCCGAGAGGCAGACCTTGTTCACCGAGTGCGCGGGGACGTTCCAGCCGATGCCCGCGCCGACGGCCGCCTGGCGGGCGGCGTTCTGGCCGGAGCCGGCGGCGAGCACCTGGCCGACGATGACCGCATCGACGGCATCCGGGGCGATCCCGCCCTGCTCCAGAGCGCCCTTGATGGCGAACGCACCCAGCTGCGGCGCGGTGAACGAGGCCAGCTGCCCCTTCAGCCGGCCCTGCGCGGTGCGCGCGGCAGCGACGATGACGACATCCGTGGTGCTCATGCTGACTCCTTCAGGTGATCGGCGACGGTCAGCGCGGGCTCCGTCGCCGCGATGATCTCATCCACGCTCACGCCCGGGGCGGTCTCCACCAGCACCAGCCCGTCGTCCGTGACATCGATGACGGCGAGATCGGTGATGATGCGATCGACGACGCCGCGGCCGGTCAGCGGCAGCGAGCACTCGTTCACGATCTTCGCCGAGCCGTCGCGTGCGACGTGCTCCATGAGCACGACGACCTTGCCCGCGCCGTGGACGAGATCCATCGCGCCGCCAGGCCCCTTGACCATCTTGCCGGGGATCATCCAGTTGGCGAGGTCGCCGGTGGCCGAGACCTGCATCGCGCCGAGGATCGCCGCGTCGATCTTGCCGCCGCGGATCATCCCGAAGCTCGTGGCCGAGTCGAAGAAGGCCGCGCCCGGAAGGGTCGTCACGGTCTCCTTGCCGGCGTTGATGAGGTCGGGATCGACCCGGTCCTCGGTCGGGTAGGGGCCGACGCCGAGGATCCCGTTCTCGGACTGCAGGACGACCGTGAAGCCCTCGGGGACGTAGTTCGGCACGAGCGTCGGCAGGCCGATGCCGAGGTTGACGTACGAGCCGTCGGTGAGCTCCTGCGCGGCACGGGCCGCCATCTGATTGCGATCCAGTGCCATGATCAGGCTCCTTCCCCGGCGACCGTGCGCCGTTCGATGCGCTTCTCGATGCCGGTGCCGACCTCGACGATCCGGTGCACGAAGATGCCCGGCAAGTGGATCGCGTCGGGGTCGAGCGCGCCGGGGTCGACCAGGCGCTCGACCTGGGCGATGCACACGCGCCCGGCCATGGCCGCCAGCGGGTTGAAGTTGCGCGCCGCCTTGTTGAAGACGAGGTTGCCGTGGCGGTCGCCTACGGCCGCGTGCACCAGTGAGAAGTCGGTGGTGATCGCGTCTTCGAGCACGAACTCGCGCTCCTGCCCCCGGACCTCGAACATCCGGGTCTCCTTGACCGGGGATGCCACGGCGATCTCGCCGCCCGGCCCGTAGACCCGGGGCAGCCCGCCCTCGGCGACCTGGGTACCGACCCCGGTCTGCGTGAAGAAGGCGGCGATCCCCGAGCCCCCGGCGCGCAGCTTCTCGGCGAGGGTGCCCTGCGGGGTCAGTTCGAGCTCGAGTTCGCCGCTGAGGAACTGCCGCTCGAACTCCTTGTTCTCGCCGACGTACGACGAGGTCATCTTGCGGATGCGCTTGGCGTTCAGGAGGATACCGAGGCCCCAGTCGTCCACTCCGCAGTTGTTGCTGACGATGCTGAGGTCCTTCGTGCCCTGCGCCAGGAGCGCCTCGATGAGGGCGATGGGATTGCCCGAGAGCCCGAATCCGCCGACGGCGAGCGAGGCGCCATCGGGGATGTCCGCCACGGCCTCTGCCGCGGAACTCCACTGCTTGTCGATCACGGGTTCGCTCCTTCGCGGTCATTCGTGGTCTCCAGTTTCCGCGCGTGTGCGCGGGCGGGGCAAGCGCCTGCTTGCGATGTGGTCAGGACGGAGAGTAGCGTCCACATTGTGGAATCCTCATCCCGTTCGATCCCCGGCGCACAGGCCATCGGCCGCGCCGCCCACCTGCTGCGCCTGGTCACGGCCGCGGGCGAGGCGGGTGCGGCTCTGCACGAGCTCGCCGCGCGCGCCGACCTCACCCGCTCCACCGCCCACCGGCTGCTGTCGGCCCTGCGCGCCGAGGGACTCGTCGACCGCGACGAGACGAGCGCCCGCTGGATGCCCGGACCGGAGCTGTTCCTCATGGGCTCCGTGGCCGCGGCCCGCTACGACGTGACGGCGCTCGCCCGCGACATCGTGCGCTCGCTGGCCGTCAAGACGGAGGAGAGCGCCTTCCTCTCGGTGCGCCGCGCCGACGAGACGGTGTGCCTGCTGCGCGAGGAGGGATCCTTCCCGATCCGCTCCTTCGTGCTGAGCGAGGGCGTGCGATTTCCGCTCGGCGTCGCCAGTGCCGGCCTGGCGATCCTGTCGTTCCTGCCCGACCACGATGTGGATGCCTACATCGGCCGTCACCCCGAGATCGCTGCGGACTGGGGTCGCCCGCACGCCGAGGCTCCGCTGCGGACCCGCCTGGCCGAGACTAAGGAGCGCGGCTATGCGGTCAACCCCGGGCTCATCGTCGAGGGAAGCTGGGGGCTGGGTGCCGCGGTCTTCGACCGATCGGGGCGTCCGGAGTGGGCGCTGAGCCTGACCGGCGTGGAGTTCCGCTTCGGACCGGATCGGATCGCCGCGCTCGGGCGCACCCTGATGGCCCACGCCCACGAGCTCTCGTCCCGGATCGCCAGCGCGCGGCGGTAGGACGCCAGCCGGTCGTTGAGCGAGCGCAGCGGGACGAAACGAGACCCCTGCCACGTTTCGACTCCGCGCCTACGGCGCTCCGCTCAACGACCGGGGGTCTTCAGCTCCCCCGCACCGCACCGACACGAATGCACGACCGGAACACAGATGCACGACCCGAGGGCCGAATTTCTCGTGCATTCGTGTTGGAGTCGTGCAATCGTGTGTGCGGGAAGGAGCGAGGACGCTCAGCGACCCGAGGGAACGCCTAACGATCCGAGGCCCTCGCTCAACGACCGGGCAGACCCTCGCTCAACGATCCGGCAGGCCCTCGCTCAGCGATCCGGCAGGCCCTCGCTCAGCGACCGGGCAGACCCTCGCTCAACGACCGGGCAGACCCAGCTCCTCGCGTACGAGCGCGCCCGCGGCATCCGCCCCCCGCTCGCTCAGCACGATCGTGTAGTGGTTGAGGCCATCCAGGCGCACGTGGCGCACGCGCGGCAGCGCCGCGAGCAGGTCCACCAGATGGTCGGCGGGGTACAGGCCCGGCTCCTCGTTCTGCAGTCCCCGAGGCACGCTGACGAACAGGGTGGGATGCGCGATCTCGGCGAGTGCCTCGGGCAGCGCCGTGCCGGTGGTCATATCGACAGTGTCTTCGACCGTGGTCTGGTAGCTGGTCGCCGGGCGTAGCAGCTCGCCCTCGGGTACCAGGTCGTAGGCGATGTACTGATCGAGCTCTTCGCTCCACGCGCCCGTGAACGCCGGGTGGTGGCGCCAGAAGTCCTCGACATAGTCCTCGACCTCGGCGTAACGCCGCGACAGCCGCTCAGCCGTCGGCCCGAGGATCGCCGCGACGAGCGTCTCGGCATCGAGCCCCGCGGGAACCGCGAGCGGCAGGCCGCCGTCCAGGAGGACGAGCCGGCTCACCCGATCCGGATGCTGGTGAGCCAGCACGACCGCGACGAAAGCCCCCATCGAGTGCCCGACCACGGGCACCGCGTCGACGCCGACCGCGTCCAGCACGGCCACCATGTCGGCGGCGTGCGCACTCATTCCCGCCGGCCCTGCGAGCTCGTTGCTGCGTCCGCGTCCGCGCAGATCGGGTGCGATGACACGCACTCCGGGCAGATGCGGCGTGAGCAGCGACCATGCCAGGTGCGAACTGCTCACGCCATGAATCGCAAGGATCGCGGGCGTGGCCGATGTGGCATTCGCGGGTTCCCAGACGGCAACCCGCATGTCGCCACCGGCGACGGCCACGTCGAGCGTGCGGTACTCGTGCGTCGTCATCGTGACGTCCACCCGCCGTCCATCGTGTACGAGGCGCCGGTGACCATCGCCGCAGCGTCCGAGACGAGCCACCCGGCGAGCGAGGCGACCTCAGCAGGCTCCACGAGCCGCTTGATCGCGCTCTCGGTGAGCATGATCTTCTCGACGACCTCGGACTCGTCGATGCCGTGGACCCGTGCCTGGTCGGCGATCTGCTTCTCGACCAGGGGCGTGCGCACATATCCGGGGTTGATGCAGTTGCTGGTCACCCCGTGCGGTCCGCCCTCGAGCGCCGTGACCTTGCTGAGGCCCTCGAGCCCGTGCTTGGCGGCGACATAGGCCGACTTGTAGGCGCTCGCGCGCAGGCCATGGACGCTGGAGATGTTGACGACCCGCCCCCAGCCGCGCTCGTACATCCCCGGCAGCACGGCCCGGATGAGCAGAAAGGGTGCTTCGAGCATGATCCGCTGGATGAGCCGGAACGCCTCGGGGTCGAACTCCGGCAGCGGGCTCACCCGCTGGATGCCGGCGTTGTTGACCAGGATGTCGGCGCTCACCGCCGCGTCATCGAGCGCCCGGGTGTCGGAGAGGTCGACCACCCAGGCCTCGCCGCCGAGCCGCTCCGCGACCGCGTTCGCCGCCTCGGCGTTCAGGTCGGCGATCACCACGCGCGCGCCGCGTGCGGCGAACTCCTCGGCGCAGGCGAGACCGATGCCGCTCGCGCCTCCCGTGACGATCGCCCGGCGTCCGGCGAGATCTCTGTCGGTCATGGCTGCGTGTCCTTCTCCTCGGGCATCCGCGGGGCGAGCGCGTTGCGGATGATCAGCATGAGGGCATCGACGACGCCGGGTTCGATCTCGGTCGGCGGAGTGCCTGCGGCATACCGCTCCCAGAGCAGATACCGCATCCCGATCATCTCTCCGATGCCCATGAGCGCCCAGGCCGTGACCTCGACGTCGAGGGCCTCGTCGACATCGCCGTCCCGCTGCGCCACACGGAGGCCCGCGATGTAGCCCTCGACGATGCGCTCGTAGTGCAGGTGCATCATGCGCGGCGAGACGATCTCGGCCTCGCGGACGACCCGGTACAGCGCCGGGTGCTCGGCGGTGAAGCGGAAGAAGCCCTCGAAGCCGCGTCGCTCGGCCTCGATGCGATCCCGAGCCCCCTGCATCGCCTCGGTCATCGAGTGGCGCACGCGGCTGTTGAGGTCCAGCACGAGCGCCTCGAAGACGGTCTGCTTGCTGTCGAAGTAGAGGTAGAAGGTGCCCAGGGCCACCCCTGCCCGCTCGGTGATCTTGACGATGGATGCCTCGTGATAGCCGAGTTCGGCGAACACGGCCTCGGCAGCCTCGAGGATGCGGCGGCGGGTTGCCGCGCCGCGCTTGGTGAGCGGGCGGCCGGTCGCCGATGACACCGGTGCCGGTTCGATCTCAGCCGCGGTCGACACGGGCATCCTCCTCGTTTCGATCGTGCATCAGATCGCGCGCGATCTCGCGCAGCTCGCGACGCGCCACCTTCTCGATGGTCGTGCGCGGCAGCTCCCGGACGAAGAACACGCGCACCGGAACCTTGAAGGCGGCCAGGCGCTCGCGCGCGTGGCTGAGCAGTTCGTCCTGCGAGAGCGGGGCCAGCGCGGTGACGAAGGCGACGCCCCGCTCCCCCCAGACCAGATCGGGGACCGCCACGACGGCGACGGCCGAGACGAGGGGATGCGAGACCAGCGCTGCCTCGACCTCGGCGGGGGCGACGTTCTCGCCACCCGAGACGTAGATGTCCTTCAGCCGGTCGACGATCCGGTAGACGCCGTGCGCGTCGCGGCTGACCAGGTCGCCGGTGCGCAGCCAGTCCCCCGCTCTGGCGCGGGCCGTGGCATCCGGATCGCCGAGATACCCGGCAAAGACGCTGGGACCGCGCACCCACAGCTCGCCCGTTGCGGCACCGTTCAGCTCGAGCCCGGTCCCGGGATCGACCACGCACACTTCGACCGTCGCATAGGGACGCCCCACCGAGCCCGGGTGGGCGTGCAGCTCGGCGGCGGGGAGGCAGAAGACATTGGGACCGGCCTCGGTGAGGCCATAGCCCTGTGTGAGCCGCACGCCGCGTGGCTCCAGGCGCGCGGCGAGCCCCTCGGGAATCGTCGCGCCGCCCACGAGCGCCGTGCGCAGCGAGGACAGATCGGTGGTCTGCCACTCCGGGGCCTCGCGCAGCATCCGGTACTGCGTCGGCACGCCCATCATCGTCGTGACGCGGCGCTCCTGGATGAGCTGAAGCACGCGCCCGGGCTGGAAGGATCGCTCCAGCACCACGGTGGCACCGGTCCACCAGGCCAGCAGCGGCTGGATGTTCCAGCCGGCCACATGATATTGCGGCAGGATCGCGAGCACCACGTCGTCGGGCGTGATCGGCATGGCACGCGAGAGGGCGAGGTTGTTCCAGAAGCAGTTCGCGTGCGTGAGCACCACGCCCTTGGGTGCCGCCTCGCTCCCAGAGGTGAAGATCACCAGCAGAGGGTCCTCGTCGCGCACGGGACGGGATGCCGCGGGCTCGGCGGCCTCGGGTACGGACGCCTCCGCCCCCGTCTCGCCGAGCACCGCGTGCGCGGGCGCACCGCCGGCGAGCACCCGCAGAGCCTCACCGGCGAGCGCGGAGTACTCCTCCTCCACGAGCAGGATCGCGGGATCGCTGCGGCGCAGCAGATCGACGAGCTCTGCAGGGGTCAACCGCCACGACAGCGGCACCAGGGCGATGCCGAGGAAGGCGCAGGCGAAGAAGGCGACGACATGGTCGGCGGAGTTGCCCGAGAGCGTCGCGACCCGCTGGCCCGGGCCGTATCCGGCATCCGTCAGCGTCCTGGCCATGCGCTCAGCGCGAGCATGCAGGGTCGCGTAGTCGAGGACGACGCCACGGTCATCGATCGCGATGCGCGCGGGCACGGATGCCGCACGATCGCGCAGCCAGCGGCCGATCGTGTGGGGCTCGTCCGCGCTTCTGTGCACGCCTGGCATCATCGCACGGCGCTCCCACCCGTGCCAGCATCGGCGAAACCGGACTGGTCGAGCTGTTCGAGACTCGCCTCGGCGTGCGCGCTGCCGCGACGCCTGCGCAGCCAGCTGTCGACGGTGCCGGCGATGCCGCCGGGCAGGAACATCACCACGAGGATGAACAGCACGCCCAGCAGGAACAGCGGCTCGGTGAGCGGGATGCGCAGGAAGTCGGGGAGCGCATGCAGCTCGGGTGCCCGTGCGAGAACCGTCAGCCGCTGATCGAGCAGCGTGAACAGCACGCCGCCGACGATCGCACCCCAGCGGAATCCCACACCGCCCAGCACCACCATCACGAGCACCGTGATGGTCAGGTCCGCGCTGACCGCGCGCGGCTGGGTGCCGGACTGCAGCAGCAGGTAGCCGATGCCCGCGAGACTCGCGCACAGGGCCGCCACGACGAAGACGATCAGCCGGGCGTACACCGGACGCAGGCCCAGCACGCGCACGCGCAGCTCGTTCTCGCGGGTCGCGGCGGCCAGGTGCCCGAGCCGCGAGCGATCCACCCACAGCACCACGAGGTACACCACGACGAGGATCGCCAGCACGAGCCAGTACAGGTAGCGGGCATTCACGACCCCGACGAGCCAGTCCGGCACCTGGGAGGTGTTCAGCGGCAGGCCCTCCTCGCCGCCGGTGATCTGCTGGTTGCGCCGCACGAGCACCGAGCCCGCCTGGGCAAAGGCGAGCGTCACCATCGCGAAGGGGATCCCGGAGACGCGCATCGCCACCGCTCCCGTGACGACGGCGATCACGAGCCCGCCGAGGAGCGCCACGAGGATGCCGGGCCACAGCGGGAGCTCGGCGGCGCGCAGCACGATCCCGAGCCCGTAGGCGCCCGCGCCGAAGTACAGCGCATGGCCGAACGACAGCATTCCGGCCGTTCCGAGCAGCAGGTTGTACGACAGCGCGAGGGCCGCGTAGACCAGGCACAGCGAGAGCAGCGCGAGGGTGCCTGGCGTATAGGTCGCGCCGGGCAGGACGAAGGGGATCTCGATGGACAGCAGCGGCAGCACCGCCATGAGCACGACGAGCGCGAGGCCGACGCCGGCCGGCGCGTAGGCGGTCCATCCGCGAGAGGTCGCCGTCATGGTCATGCCCTCCTCCCCATGAGTCCCTGGGGTCGCACGAGCAGCACGACTGCCAGCAGGATGACGACGATGAAGTCGCCGGTGCCGTTGAGATAGGTGTTCGCGATCTGCTGCAGCACGGCCACGAGAACGGATGCCAGCGCCGCTCCGGTGAGCGACCCGAGACCGCCCACCACGGTCACGATGAACGCGAAGATGAGCAGTGTCGATCCCAGGTGCGCCGAGACATAGGTCGAATAGTGCATGGCAAGGACCCCGCCGATGCCAGCTGCGGCACCACCGATCGCGAAGACCAGGGTGAAGGCGCGGCGCACGTCGATCCCGAGCGCGGTCACCATCGAGCGGTTCTCGACCCCCGCACGGATGATCATGCCGTAGCGGGTCTTGCGCAGGAACAGCACGAGCCCCGCGAGCACGAGGGCTGCGGCCAGGATCAGCACCCAGTACTTGTTCGGGATGCTCGCGCCCAGCACGTCCGTGGTCTCGATGAGCCAGGCGGGACCTGCGATGTTGATGATGTCTGCGCCCCAGATCCCCTCGAACAGGGCGATGGATGCGAAGGACAGGCCGACCGTGACCAGTACCTGCTCGATATGGCGCTCATACAGCGGGCGGATCAGCACGAGCTCGGTCGCGGTGGCGAAGACCGCGCCGACGAGTCCGCCGACGAGGACCGAGACGAGGAATGCGGGCCAGGTGGTCGCCCCCATCGCCTGCGCGACGTTCCAGCCGATGAAGGCGCTGAGGGTGAGGAAGGCACCGTGCGCGAAGTTCAGCACGTGCATGAGGCCGTAGATGAGACTGAGGCCGCTCGCGACGAGGAAGTAGAGGGCGCCGAGGCCGACGCCGATGACCAGGGTCAGGATGAGGGTGCTCATGCGTGGGCCTCCGCGCTCACGCCGAGAAGACGGCGGGTGAGGCTCTCGTCATCGAGGATCTCGCTCGCGTCCCCGGTGTGCACGACCCGCCCGCCCACGATCACGATGGCTCCCTGTGCGAGGGTGCGCACGACCTCGAGGTTCTGCTCGACGAGCAGGATCGGCACGGTCTTGGACGCCTCTCGCAGCGCGTGCGCCACGGAGGTGACGATCTTGGGGGCGAGGCCCTTGGTGGGTTCGTCCACGAGCAGGAGACGGTTGTCGTTGAGCAGGGCGCGGGCCACCGACACCATCTGCTGCTGGCCGCCCGAAAGCGTCCCGGCGCGCTGCTCGCGGCGCTCGACGAGATCGGGAAAGAGCTCGGCGACGAACTCGTGTCGCGGGTTCCGCTGCCGCTCCGCCAGGGCCAGATTCTCCGCGACGCTCAGGCTTGCGAAGACCTCGCGGTCCTCGGGCACGTAGCCGACGCCGCGCTGCACGATCCGGTGCGTGGGCATCTGGTCGATCCGCTCACCGGCCAGGGTGATCTCGCCCTTGCGCGCGATGAGGCCGAGGATCCCGCGCAGGGTCGAGGTCTTGCCGACGCCGTTGCGACCCAGGACCGCGGTGATCCCCGTCGCCGGAACCTCGAACGAGACGTCCTCGACGACCTGCTGGCCCGCGATCGAGACGCGCATGCTCTTCACGGTCAGGATGGGCTCGCTCATGCCCCGGCCCCCGTCCCGAGGTAGGCCGACTGCACGGTCGGGTCTGCCATCACATTCTGGGGCGTGTCCAGGGCGATGATCGTGCCGAAGTACATCACGGCGACGAGGTCCACCAGGCCCATGAGCACCTCGATGTGGTGCTCGACCATCAGCACGGTGCATCCGCTGGCGGCCTGCATCTGACGGATGTTCTCGACCAGGCCCGCGACGTCGCCCGAGGCGACGCCGGCCATCGGCTCGTCCAGCAGCACGAGCCGCGAGTGCGTGGCGAGCATCACGGCGATCTCGAGCTTGCGCTTGTCGCCGTGGCTGATGTCGCCCGCCGGGGTGTGCAGCTTGTGACCGAGCCCCACCTGTTCCAGCTTCTCGATGGCGATGCGCGTGGCCTCGTCGTCCCGCCGCGGCATCCGCAGCAGGGAGTAGTTGCCGCCGAGGTCGACCTGCGCGGCCAGGCGCAGGTTCTCCAGCACGCTCAGCCGGGGAAACAGGCTCGAGGTCTGGAAGGTGCGCCCCAGTCCCGCCCGCGCTCGCTGCGGCACCGACATCTTCGCGATGTCGTGACCATCCATCAGGATGCGCCCTTCGGTGGGCTTCAGGATGCCGGAGATCACGTTGAACAGCGTGGTCTTTCCGGCTCCGTTGGGCCCGATCACTCCGACGAGCGATCCGGGGGCGATGTCGAGATCGACATCTTTCAGGATGGTGGCACCGCCGATGCGGAGCCCGAGGTTCTCGACGCGCAGCGCCGCACCCGGGGGCTCCGCCGGCGAGGCGGACGGGACAGGGACGTTCATCTCAGGTGATGTCCTTCGGCTTACGGAGCGACCGCGTCCGCCGGCGAGGTGGCGACGAGCTCCGGGACGAAGCTACCATCGCCCTGCTTCACCAGACGCACCTGGTACATCTCCTGGAGCAGAGCGTGGTCCGCGGCGCGAACCGTGGTCTTGCCCTTGGGTCCGTCGAAGCTGAAGCCCTCCAGCGCCGCGATCATCGCGTCGACATCCGTCGTCGAGGCCTTGAGGGCCTGAACGAGCATGATGGCGGCGTTGAAGCCGTCCGGCGTGAATAGGTCAGGCGTCCCGCCAGCATCCGTGACGGCCTTGACCATCGCGTCGTTGACGGCGTTGTTCGGCGCACCCGGGAAGTAGTGGTTCAGGAAGCTGATCTGCTCCGAGGCAGCCCCGAAAGCACCGAAGGTCGGCGAGTCACCCAGACCGGTCACGACCGGTACCTGGGCGAAGACGCCCTGCTGGGTCATGGCCTGCCACATGGCACCGCTGGTCGCTCCGGCCCAGGCCACGAAGATCAGGTCGGGGGATGCGGCCAGCGCCTGGTTCGCGAAGGGCGCGAACTCGGTGACATCCTCGGCCACGAGCAGCTCCTCGACGACAGCGCCCTTGGCACCCAGGATGTTGGTGACGGCGGCGACGTTGCCCTGACCGAAGGCGGTGTTCTGAGCGAAGACCAGGACCTTCTTGCCGGAGATGTCGTCGAGGAAGGTTCCGGCGGTCGCGACGTCCTGCGCGGACTGGCGTCCGGAGCGGAAGGTGTACTTGTTGATGCCGGTGAGGGCGTCGGCTGCCGCCGGACCCGAGATGAACAGGATCTTGTTCTGCTCGGCCTGCGCAGCCACCTGCCCGGCGACGCCAGAGGAGGCGCTGCCCATGAGCACCTTCACGCCATTGCCGATGAGCTCCTTGGCGGCGGTGACGGCAGTGTCGGCGTCGCCCTTGTCATCCCGGTACTCGACGTTGATCTTGATGTTGTCGACGATGCCCGTGCCGCCGGTGACATAGGCGAGGCCGGCCTTGAAGCCCTCGAGGTACTGGGCACCGTAGCCGCTGAGTCCGCCCGTCTCGCTCGTGATGACGCCGACGGTGACCTCGATGACCTCGGCAGGGGTCTCGCTCGGGTCAGGGGTCTGTGCGGACGGCGCGCAGGCCGTCAGAACAAGGGCGGCCGTGGCGACCACGGAGCCCAGGAGCAACTTCTTTGAAACCCGCATGTGCGTGCCTTTCAACGATGGAAGGAAATACCTGAAACCTGATTCAGGTTATGTGAACTGTAAGCAGAGCGCCGCCGGGTGTCAAATTCATCCGCCGACTGTTGCCGAACCGATACCCGGCGGCGGCTAGAGTGAACCCACGCGCGTGCCTTCGGGCACGTATCGGATCCGCGAAGGAGCGACGCGATGGGCATCTTCGGAGGCAAGAACGACTGGGTCCGGGGCACGGCGAAGGTCGTCTCGACGAATGTTCGCAGACCCGAGACCGTCACGCAGTCGTTGCTGCTGCGTGCGATCGTGCAGGGGCCGGGGATCGCCGCCTTCGACGATCAGCGGCGATTCACGATCAAGTCCTATCGCTGGCCGCAGACCGGCCAGGTCCTGCCGGTGCTCATCGATCCGAGCAGACCCGCCAAATGGGAAGTGATCTGGGACGAGGCCGAGAGCGGGGTGGATCGCGCAGACGCGGTCGCTGCGCAGTTCCTCGCCGAGGCCGGTGGGGGCGTGGGTGCGAGCCTCGGCGCGTCTGCGGCAGGACATGCGGCGATGGCAGAAGGGTTGGTGGATCAGCTACAGCAGATGCTGCCCGGTGCCACGATCTCGGTCGGCAGCGAGCAGGGTCTCGATCTCGCTCAGGTGCTCTCGGGCATCCCCGCAGCATCCGGAACCGTCTACAACGTCGTCGCCGGCAACGCTGACGCCGACCCGGTCGCGCGGCTCGAGAAACTCACGAAACTGCGGGATGCCGGCATTGTCGACGCCGAGCAGTTCGAAGCGCTGAAAGCGCAGATCCTCGGCCAGGCCGGGGCGGGGTGAGTCGGCAAACCGAGTGCTGTGCGCCCCCAGGGACTTGAACCCTGAACCCACTGATTAAGAGTCAGTTGCTCTGCCGATTGAGCTAGAGGCGCAAGGCCGGAGCGAGCCGACCAAGGGTCTACGTTATCACCTGCGCCAGGCCGCGGCGAAATCGCCCGGCTATCCTGGTTCCGTGCCCGAATCCCCTCTCGACAACACCCTCCGCGCCGACCTCGACCTCGCCCTGCGTCTGGCCGATGCGGCCGATGCCGCCTCCCTTCCCCGGTTCGATGCCGCCGACCTCGACGTGCGGATGAAGGCGGACTCCTCGCACGTCACCGACGCCGATCTGGCGACCGAGCGTGCCATCCGCGAGGTGCTCCTGGCCGAGCGCCCGGGCGACGGCATCCTCGGCGAGGAGTATGGAACCGCGGGTCCGACGACTCGTCAATGGATCATCGACCCGATCGACGGCACCGCGAACTTCCTGCGCGGCGTGCCGATCTGGGGCACGCTGATCTGCCTGGCCACCGACGGCGTCCCGCAGGTGGGTGTCGTCAGCATGCCGGCGCTCGGCAGGCGCTGGTGGGCGGCGCGAGGGCTCGGCGCATGGACGGCGACCGATGCCGGTAAGCGCCGGCTCGCGACATCCCCCATCACGGCTCTCGACGAGGCGGCCGTGAGCTTCCAGAGCATCGCGCAGTGGGAGGATGCCGGAAAGCGCGAGGAGCTGCTGCGGCTCGCCTCGCGCGTGTGGCGCGACCGCGCCTACGGCGATGTGTACTCGTACATGCTGCTCGCCGAGGGGCGGCTGGAGATGGTCGCCGAGTTCGGCGTGAAGGAGTACGACATCGCCGCCGTCGTGCCCATCGTCGAGGAGGCGGGCGGCAGGATGACTTCCTTCGACGGCGAGGCCACGATCGCGGCCGGATCGGCCCTGGCCACCAACGGCGTGATGCACGAGGCATTCCTGGAGCTTCTGCACGACGGCTGACACGTGTGGTTGAGTGGCAGTATGCCTGACTCCCCCGCGCTCACCGAAGAAGACCACCGGCATCTGCGTCGCTGCGTCGAACTGGCAGCCGAGGGTCTGGCTGCCGGCGACGAGCCCTTCGGATCGATCCTGGTGGATGCCGAAGGCCGGGAGCGGTTCGCGGATCGCAACCGGGTCGCGGGCGGCGATCACACCCGGCATCCGGAGTTCGAGATCGCCCGGTGGTCCGCCGAGCACCTCATCCCCGCGGAGCGCGCCGCGGCCACCGTCTACACCTCCGGCGAGCACTGCCCGATGTGCGCCGCCGCCCACGCCTGGGTGGGCCTGGGCCGGATCGTCTACGCCAGCAGCAGCGCGCAGCTGGTCAGCTGGCACCGCGAGTGGGGGATCCCCCCGGGCCCCGTGGCGGCGCTGCCGGTGAAGGTGGTCGCGCCGTCGGTCGTGGTCGCCGGCCCGGATCCCGCTCTCAGCGCGGAGGTCCGTGCGCTGCACGCGCGGCTGCACGGGATCGAAGACACCGCATAGATACAAAGAAACCCCGCGACCCTGACAAGGTTTCGCGGGGTTTCCCCTGTGACAGCGATCTGTGGAGCTGGGGGCGTCCGAGTTCAGTACACGTCAAGACGGAACCAAACCCAGGACGGTTCGCCCCGGCAATCGGATTTCCCGGTTGCGTCCTCCCGCTCCCGTCTGGGAGAGTGGTGGAATGGGCTCTTGCGAGCCCATGCTTGCGCCAGTACGGGAACGATCTTGCCAGGGAGACTCATACATGACCAGCAGTACCCCCTTTCCCTCCCGCAAACCCGTTAACCGAGCACTCGCCCTCACCGCCGTCACCGCCCTGATCGCCGGCGGAGTCCTGGGCCTTGTCGCGCCGGCTCATGCGCTCACCGATGTCACGGTGTCCGGCGCTGAGATCGGGAGCACCTACGCCGGTGCCGGCGAGACCGTCTGGCTCAAGGATGGAAGCAACGGCGGCACCGGATCGATCGACGCCGTGCCGTTCGACTCGCGCCCTGCCTTCAAGCTCGAGCTGCCCAACGTGAACTCGGTGTCGAACCTCTTCCGCAGCTTCGGACAGGGCGTGCGGCCGACAGACATCCCCTCCCTCCTGGAGAACGCCAGCTACAGCTACACCGGCTTCAACGTGAACTTCCAGCTCGGCGTGTTCTACACCCCCGCCGACAGCACCTACGGGCCTCCCGGCACCGGAACGGTGGGATCCACCTGCACGCAGGCCACCGACAACAGCGTGGTCCGCCCCGGGATGTGCTTCACGATCCTGAAGTTCGAGACCGGCCAGACCAGCGACGGTGCCTACACGACCATCACCCTGGGCGACAAGCAGGCTCCCTACAACGGCGCGAGCAACCCCGGCTGGTGGAATACAGCGAGGGTCGGCCAGTACGCCTCCAAGTCCCTCGTCACGCTCGATCAGATGCTCGCCGAGATGTCCGACTACGAGGTGTACGCGGTGGGCGTCTCCATCGGCAACTCGGCGGGTTCGGGCGGGGATCCGCACGACCCCGCCTGGCTGCTGAACCTCCGCTTCGGCGAGAACTCGTACTCCTTCGGCCCGGCACCGACGCCTGCGACGCCGGTGGCTCCGCCCGCCGCGGACACCGAGGAGTTGGAGGAGCTCATCGCCGACGAGGCCATCGACCTGGCCGCGCAGACGGGCCAGTTCGTGACGACCGGATCGGAGAACACCGACCTCACGGCGATAGACGGCTCGCTTCCCCTCAACGGAATCTATGAGGACTGGGAGGATCCGACCGACGCCTTCGTCGACGTCTACTCGTACTCGGCGGCGGTCCACCTCGGCGTCCACCCGATCGTCGATGGAAACGTCGTCGTCAGCAATCTGGATCTGAGCCACCTCGCCCCCGGACCCCACTATCTGCTCCTCCAGGGGCAGACCTCAGGCATCATCCGGCTGGTCCAGTTCAGCGTGCTTCCGCTTCAGTCGTCGGCCGACGACGATGAGCTGCCGCCGACGGGCGACGGCCCGCCGCTGGTGGCCTTGGCAGCGGCAGTGCTCCTCCTCTCGGCGGGATCCGTACTCCTGTACTCCCGTCGCCGGGTCGTCTGATCCTCTTGAGCCTCCGCCGGATCGCCGGCGGGGGCTCCGAGACTCCCTGGGCGCAGCGCACCGGTGCCCATCCGCCGCGCGGTCTCACCCGTTCACGCCGCAGGCGACTCCGAGGTGAATCCCCGGTACCACAGAGCCTGCGCCGCAGGCGCAGCCGCTGCGGCTCGCCTCGCGCGTGTGGCGCGACCGCGCCTACGGCGATGTGTACTCGTACATGCTGCTCGCCGAGGGGCGGCTGGAGATGGTCGCCGAGTTCGGCGTGAAGGAGTACGACATCGCCGCCGTCGTGCCCATCGTCGAGGAGGCGGGCGGCAGGATGACTTCCTTCGACGGCGAGGCCACGATCGCGGCCGGATCGGCCCTGGCCACCAACGGCGTGATGCACGAGGCATTCCTGGAGCTTCTGCACGACGGCTGAGCAGTACCTCCTGCGCAAGACAAAGGCCCCGACATTCGCGTGAGACCGCGGCCGCCGGGGCCTTCCTCCTATGACAACGGATCGTCCCATGACGAGCTGACGCTCGCCGTGCGACAGATTCGATCGCCTCGGAATCGAGAGCACGCTCTCGTTCCTCGGCTCAATCATCTGTGGAGCTGGGGGGAATCGAACCCCCGTCCAACGCTGAGTCTCCACGCCTTCTCCGGGCGCAGTCTGTGGATGCGTTCTGCTCGGCTCCGACCTTTGTCACAGACACCTAAGTCGACAAGCCCAGCCTCAGAAGAGTCCCGCGTGACGTCGAGGCCCCGTCACGCGGCCAGATCCCGAAATGACGCCGGAGTTCGCACGGGGATCACGTGCGGTCCGACGGACTATCGGCCTGCCTCAAGCGGCGAGGGCGAAGTCGTTGCGCTTTGCATCGGCAACTATTGTTTTGCAGGGAGCGTTCACAAGATAACCCTGCATCCTTGGCCCGCTTCTCGTGGATTCACAAGCGCTGTCGAAACCGATCAGCCCCGTGGTCTTCTTGCGAAGAGAACCGTTGTCACACTGTGGAATTGTCAGCGGATGCGAAACATCCGAGCGTTACAGGATACAACGGATGCCGCGCCCACGCCATTCCCTCACGGTGATGCGCCGAACGCACTCACACTCGCAGGGCGAGAGCGTTCGCGGTGAGCCCGGCCGCCGTACCGCACAGCAGCACCGTGTCGCCCGCACGCGCGCGCCCCTCGTCGAGGCACTGCGCCAAGGTGTAGGGAACCGACGCCGAAACCATATTCCCGTATTCGGACACCCGGTCGACATACAGATCCCGCGGCACGCCCAGCCGGCGCATCGCCAGGTTGAGCGCGGCGCTCGCCTGGTGCGGGATGACCAGAGAGAAGTCCCGGAACGTCATGCCCGAGGCTGCGAAGAAGTCGGCGAAGAATCCCGGGAGGACCCCCAGCATGCTCATCAGCGCGCGACGACCGTTCATGTCGAACAGGTAATCGGCAGGGTCGCCCTGCGCGTAGTCCTGCGCCGGATGCAGAGACAGCCCGCCGCGCAGCTCTGTGTCGTGCGCATGGGCCGGCCAGGTGCGCTGCAGGCTCGCGATGACGCCCGGACCCTCTCCCGCGCCGGATGCGGCATCCACCGCCGTGACGACGAAGGCGGCCGCGGCATCCGAGAACAGCTCGAAGCTCTCGGTCTGCTCCGGGTTGAGAAAGCGCGTGCCGACGTCGCCGGACACGATCAGCACGCAGCGGTACTGTCCGTCCCGGATGTAGCGCGAAGCGAGATCCAGAGCCGTGATGAAGCTCGTGCATGTGGTGTTGACGTCGAGGGCCGCAGCGGCCGCGGTCGGCGCGATCCTCTCCATCACCAGCGCCGCCGTGCACGGGATCGGCTGAACTCCGGCGGCACACGCCGAGATCACGCAGTCGAGGTCCTCGGGAGCGATCCCGGCACTCGCGAGGGCGCGCTCGGCAGCCGCGGCGAGCATGTCCAGGTGCGACACGTCATCGCCCACGCGGTAGCGGGTGTGCTTTCCGAAACGGACGACCTGGGGCGGCAGATAGCTGCCCCATCCGGCAATGCGACACGACCTCATGGTGTGTCCTTCTCTGTCAGGCGCTGGACGCGGCGAAGCTTGTTCGAGACGTCGTGGGTGTACGCGATGAACTCCAGGTGCGGTGGCGGGATCCCCAGCCGCTGCCACAAGGCCCGGAGCGCGGCGGCCACCCCGGCACTCGCAGACAGGTCGTCGAGGGCGATCTCGAGGCGATCCCGCTCCCCCGGCAGCTGGCGTACCCGATACTGCGTGAATCCCTCCGCACGCAGGATCGCGCGCGTGACGGTGTCGGCGAAGACCGGGACGCCCGCAAGGATCAGCGTGTCATCCTCTCTGCCCTCGATCCGTTCGAGGGCAGTCGTGCTCTCGCCGCACGAGCAAGGCTCTGCCCGCTCGACGAGGATGTCGTTCAGCCGGTAGCGGACGATGGGCTGCGTGCGGCGACGCAGATCCGTCACGATCGGGACGAAGCGGCGGGCATCGATCGGTTCCCTCTCGAACATCACGACCCGTTCGTTGAGGTGGATCGTACCCCGCTCGCAGGTGCTCGCCAGAAGCCCCTCGGTGCACTGGTAGAGCTGGTGCAGGCGCTCCTGTCCGAAGCTCGCAGCCAGCCGTCGCGCATCGGAGTCGGTCAGGACCTCGGCGATCGAGTACACCTTCTCGGGTCGCACCGCTCCCCTCCCCTCGGAGCCTGTCATGTGCTGCGCGACGAGGTCGAGCACCGAGGGGGGAGCGGCGAGAATGGTGGGTCGGTAGACGACAAGGTCGGCCGCAGCGGCGGCAAGGTCGCCGTGCGTGTCGTAGAAGCGGAAGTCGACGGCCTTCGATCGGACCGTCTGGTAGAGCTCGTTGTCTGCACGCAGGAACAGCGCCACCCGGTGTCCCCGCAAGCGTCGCCGGCGCGGGAGCGTCAGGGCGAGCACCGTTCCCGCCCACTGGTCGCGCTCCGCCGGCGACGTGACGAACACGCCCCGGTGACCGCTGGTCCCGCTCGAGAGCCCGACCGCGATCCCCCCGAGAGTGACGCCGAAGTCACGACTGCGCTCGGCATCGAGCGCGACGGCCTCGACGTCCGCCAGGCGCAGATCCGCCGTGTTCAGCCGGTCGAAATCGGCCATCATGCTCCGCTTGTCGCTCAGCGGCATGCGCGCCAGTACGGCGCGAGGATCGCGCGCGATCCCGCGCCGATCGATGCCGAGAGCCT
Source organism: uncultured Microbacterium sp. (assembly GCA_964533745.1). Lineage (GTDB taxonomy): Bacteria > Actinomycetota > Actinomycetes > Actinomycetales > Microbacteriaceae > Microbacterium. The sequence goes on along the minus strand of CAZHML010000033.1, from coordinate 4,770 downwards.
CGAACCTGTCGCGGAACAGCGGCGACGATGCCCGAAGGAACCTCAGATGCGCGGCGAGCCGCCGACGCTGATGACGCTCGAGCGCGCCGCGGCCGCGCGGACCCGGTCGCCAGCGTGCAGCGGCGAAGGCGGCGAGGACGCGCACTCTGCTCACAGGAGGTTCTCTCCGGTGGGATGCGGATCATGACTGAACAGCAACCGCAGCCCGCTCGCCTCGGCAGCCAGCAGCGTTCGACCTGTCTGCGTCAGCACGGCGAAGTCGTGCGAACCCCACCGCGGCAGGGCGCGGATGCGATGCTCCTGCCCGAGCAGATCCCGCCCCCACGCCGCGTCACCGGCGAGCAGAACGCGGCCCCCGACCAGCGCACCGAGATGGCCGCGCGCGTGACCGGGAAGATCGACCAGGAGGTACCCGGGGTCGCCGAAGACATCCGCCACCGAAAGGCCGAAAGGCCCCTCATCGAAATCCTCGACGACGATAGCCGCGTCCGGATCGAACCAGTCCGGCACCAGCCCGCGCAGCATCATCTCCTTCAGTCGCGCGCGACGGAGCGTTCGGACCATGCCCGGCGAGAGAACGAATCTCGCGTGCGGGAAGTACTGCATCCCGCCGATGTGATCCGGATGCAGATGCGAGAGCACGACATGGGTGACGCTGGCCGGATCGAGCTGCTCGGCGATGCTCTCCCCCGGTCCCAGCGAAGGGGGCAGGAGCCGGCGATACAGAGCGCCGATGAGTCCCGTCTTCCAGGGGGCCGGAGCGTAGCCGGTGTCGAACAGGATGCGCCGGCCGCCTCCCTCGTAGAGGAAGACCCCTGCCGGGTAGCTGCGCAGGGCCTTCTGCCCGCCGCGCAAGAGCGCCGCCGTGTCGTGCACCGTCGTGCCGCACGCGAAAGCGTACAGCCGCGGGGCGGTGGCCTCAGGCATCCTGGTACTCCTCTAGCGCTTCGTCGACGGACACCGTCGGCGTGTAGCCGAGAACCGCGCGGGCGCGGGACACGTCGAGCGTCTGCGCCCAGCCGATCGTGGTCACGGTGTATCGGGTCAGCAGGGGTTCGGGCCGACCGGGTATCGCCCGGTTGAGGCGTTCCCATGCGGCACCGATGCGGTACGCGGCTCCTGGTGAGAGATCACGATAGCGCGGCGGGAGCCCCTTGACGCGCAAGAGGCCGTCCGCAAGCTCGCGGAAGGGTCTCGGATCGTCATTGGTGATGTTGAAGACACCGCCGTCGATGCCGGGAACGGTGGCGGCCAGATAGGCGGCGTCCGCGACGTTTCGCACCGGGGTGAGGTCGGTCGGAATCGTTCCCTCGCGAAACAGCGGTATGCCGATGCGGGAATAGGCACGCATCAGGCGCGGGACAAGGCTCGGATCCCCCGCCCCGATGATCCCACGAGGGCGCAGTACGACGACCTCGGGATCTCCTGGCTGACGCTCCTCGCGAAGCAGCCTCTCTGCCGCGATCTTCGAGCGAATGTAGTCGTTGAGTCGATTGCTCTCATCCACGTCGTCCTCGGTGATCCCCAGCCGGTCCCTCGGTGCTGCGTAGATCGAAGGGGATGAGACGTGCACCATTCGCCCGGCCCCCGCACGTCGCGCGGCATGCAGTACCTGGCGCGTCCCTCGGACATTGGCGGCTTCGAAGTCGCGCCAGGGACCCCAGTTCGACGACAGCGCGGCACAGTGAACCACCGTGTCGAAGCCGAGGCTGGCTGCGGCGAGATCATCGAGACTTCCCACGAAGTGATCTGCCCCCGCAGGAAGAGCTTCGGCGCGGCGCCCGGCGGCGATCACGCGGTGGCCGTGCTCGAGAAACACCTCCGTGACGCGCCGCCCGAGAAAACCGCTCGCGCCGGTGACCAGCGCCGTCGATGTCATTTCGGCATTATATGCAGGCCGACCTAGTATCTCGGATATGCGAATCGCCCTGGTGACGGACTACTATCTGCCGACGCTCGGGGGCGTGCAGACGGCGGTGAAGGCGCAGGCTGAGATGCTGCGCGCCGCGGGGCATGAGGTGACCGTGTTCTGTCCCCTCGCCGAGCCCAGCACCGACCCGGAGGTCGTCGAGCTGCCGGTCTCTGGCGTGTTCCGGCCGGATGGCTACCCTTTCGCCTGGACCCCGCGTCGAGTCGAGCGGTCCCTGACGCGCGAGTTCGCCGAACGCGGGATCGAGGTCGTGCACACCCACTCCGAGATGTTCGCGGCGCTGGGCGGGATCCGTGCGGCCCAGAGCCTGGGCATCCCGCTGGTGTACACGGTGCACGGGCGTATCGACGTCTACACGGCGAACGTGCTTCCGCTTCCCTCGGTGACGACGCACCTGCTCGCGCTGCTGCACCGCAGGCGCGTGTCGCATCGCGGGATCACCGTGCCGCGCGGGACCGCCTACACGCGCACCCGCGCGGCGCGGGCGATGTGGCGACTGATGCTCGCGCAGGCGCGGGCAAGCGACCATGTCATCGTCCCCTCGGCGCACGTGCTCGCCAAGCTCACCGCGCAAGGGCTGCAGACTCCGGCGACCGTGCTCTCGAACAGCTTGGAGGAGAGCCTACGGCTGCGAATCGCGAGGCCCGAGACGCGATCGCTCGCTCCGGGCGAGTCATTGCGGATGCTGTGGGTCGGCCGGCTCTCGCCCGAGAAGCGGCCCGTGATCTTCGCCCAGGCGATCCGTCTGCTCGAAACAGAAGCACCGGCCGGTGCCGCCCGCACCGAGTCCCACGTCTACGGCGAAGGCTTCGCCCGCGCCTCGGTGGAGCGGATCGGGGCACCGGTGCATCTGCACGGCGCTGTCCCGCAAGCCGAGGTCCTGGATGCGATGCGTCGCGCGCACCTCTTCGTCTCGACGTCGCACGATTTCGACAACCAGCCGATGGCGATACTCGAAGCGATCGGTACCGGGTTGCCCGTGGTGTACTGCGACCCGGATCTGACCGAGCTGCTCCCGCCCGGCGCGGGCTTTCTCGCGCCCACGCCCGACGCCGCCGGCGTCGCGCGAGTGGTTCGGGACATCCTTGCCGACCCCGAGAGCCTGACCCGCGCGAGCGCGGCGGCCGTAGCCGCGCACGAAAGCGTCTTTGGCACGGCGGACGGGTTGGTGGGCGTCTACGAAGAGGCGATTGCGAGCCATTGATCAGCATCCGTGGCGTACGATCGCAGCATGAGCGATGTGACGATCACGGTCCGTGGAGAGAGTGAGACGCGCGTTGCGCCCGAGCGGGCGCGCGTGCACATCACCGTGCGGACGGAGGGGGCAGATCGCGCCAAGGTGCTCGACGCCGCCGGGCGCGCCGCAGATCCGGTGCGCGAGAGCCTGGTCGCGAGGGCGGATGCCGCGACTCTGGTCGAGTGGTCGAGCACGCGGCTCACGGTGCATGCCGAGCGTCCCTGGAACCACGAGGGCAAGCGGCTCGCGCCCGTCTACCACGCCAGCATCGACTTCACCGCGACCTTCGAGGACTTCTCGGAGCTGTCGCTCTGGGTCACCGAGGTCTCCGGACGCGAGGCGGTCGAGGTCGGCCACGTCGACTGGCACCTCACCCCCGACGCCCGCGCCACGGTCGAGCAGGGCGTCGCCGCCGAGGCGATCCGTGTCGCTGTGCTGCGCGCCGAGGCCTACGCCGCGGCTCTCGGGCTCGGCGGGGTGACCCCGGTCTCGCTCGCCGATCAGGGGCTTCTGCAGACGAAGGAGAGCGCCGGTCCCATGATGCGCGCCATGGCCTTCGCCGCCGACTCCGCGGGCTCGGTCGGGATGACCTACCAGCCTGAGGACATCGTCATCTCGGCCACGGTCGAGGCGCGATTCGTCGCTAGCTGACCGCGAAGGGCGCGAGTTCGGCCGCGAGCCGCTCCGAGACGTGGGCGTGGATCTCGGTGCCCTCCTGGCCGTGCTCGGCCGAGTGCAGCAATCCCGTCTCGTGGATCGCCGAGATGAGCGCACCCCTGTCGTAGGGCACCACCGCGCGCACCTCGACCGCCGGGCGCGGCAGCGCCTCCTCGATCGCGAGGCGGAGCTCTGCCATCCCCTCCCCCGTGCGCGAGGACACGAAGAAGGCACCCGGCTCGAGCCCTCGCAGCACGAGGCGCTCATCCTCGCCGACGAGATCGGCCTTGTTGAAGGCGACGATCTCACGGATGTCGCGGGCACCCACATCGCCCATCACATCGCGCACCGTCTGCAGCTGACCGGCAGGGTCCGGATGCGCTCCGTCCACGACGTGCACGATCACATCCGCATCTGCCACCTCCTCCAGAGTCGAGCGGAACGCCTCGACGAGCTGGTGCGGAAGGTTGCGCACGAAGCCGACCGTGTCGGTGAGCGTGAAGACGCGCCCGTCGCCGGTCTCGGTGCGGCGCACTGTCGCGTCCAGGGTCGCGAACAGCGCGTTCTCGACGAGCACCCCGGCACCGGTCAGGGCATTGAGCAGGCTCGACTTGCCCGCGTTGGTGTATCCCGCGATCGCGACCGAGGGGATGGTGTGACGCTTGCGCTCGGCGCGCTTGGCATCCCGGGCGGGTCCGAAACCGCGGATCTGGCGGCGCAGCTGCGCCATGCGCGTGCGGATGCGACGGCGATCCAGCTCGATCTTCGTCTCACCCGGTCCGCGTGAGCCCATGCCCGCGCCACCGGCACCGACCTGACCACCGGCCTGACGGCTCATCGATTCACCCCAGCCGCGCAGGCGCGGCAGCAGGTACTCCAGCTGGGCGAGTTCGACCTGCGCCTTGCCCTCGCGGCTCTTGGCGTGCTGGCTGAAGATGTCGAGGAT
>CAZHML010000032.1:0-28867 GCA_964533745.1 uncultured Microbacterium sp. | reverse complement strand
CCCGACGGGACGCTTGGCGCGCTTCTGCACGAGGTCGAAGGCGTACATGGATGCCGCGAACTGATCGCCCACGACGAGGTCGGCGAGCGCCTCGTCTTCTCGGGCGAACCCCGCGGCCTTCGTGCCGCTCTTGGCTTTATCGAGCAGATCGAGGGCGACGTAGGGGGAGCGGGGGACCGTGCCGATCTTGGATTCCAGCATCCCGCGGGCCATCTTGATCGCGATCGGCCACTTCGTCAGCCGCTCGACCTTGCCCGGCTCGTTCTTGCGGACGACCTTGACCGAGCCGCCGAGCACACCGTCGGCCCAGCGCAGCGAGTCCTCCAGAAACGCCGCCGCCGGGAAGATGGCATCCATGATGCCCAGCTTGAACGCCTGGTCGGGCTTGAGCATCCGGTTCTGCTTGAGGGGATTGGAGATCACGACCTCGAGGGCGTTCTCGATGCCGATCAGGTTCGGCAGCAGGTACGCGCCGCCCCAGCCCGGAATGATCCCGAGGAACACCTCGGGCAGGGCGATGGCCGCCGCTGACGCATCGACGGTGCGGTAGGTGGAGTTCAGCGCCACCTCCAGGCCGCCGCCGAGGGCGAGACCGTTCACGAAGGCGAAGGAGGGGACGCCAAGCTCTGTGAGCTTGCCGAAGACGTGGTGCCCGAGCTGCGCGATCCGCCGTGCGTTGTCTTTCGAGCCCACCAGGGTGATATCGCTCAGGTCGGCACCGGCGGCGAGGATGTACTGCTTGCCCGTGATGCCGACGGCATCGATCTCGCCGGCAGCCGCGCGCACCTTCAGCTCATCGAGCCGCTCGCCGAGTTCGAGCAGGGTCTTGGGACCCAGCGTGTTCGGACGATTGTGGTCGCGGCCGTTGTCGAGCGTGATCAGTGCGAGGGTACGGCCCGACGGCAGCCGCACGTCGCGCACGGGGGAGTGCGTGACGACCTCGTCGGCGGCCAGTTCCAGCAGGGGGGAGAAGTCGATGTCCGTGTTCTTCGCCATGCTCACTTCTTCTTCCCGTTGTAGTGGGGGTTCTCCCAGACGACCGAGCCGCCCTGGCCGAGGCCCACGCACATGGCGGTGAGGCCATAGCGCACCTCGGGGTGCTCGGCGAACTGCGCGGCGAGCTGGATCATCAGGCGCACGCCGGATGCCGCGAGCGGGTGCCCGAGGGCGATCGCACCGCCCCACTGGTTCACGCGCGGGTCGTCATCGGCGATCCCGAAGTGATCCAGCAGTGAGATCACCTGGATGGCAAAGGCCTCGTTCAGCTCGAACAGGCCGATGTCGTTGATCGTCAGGCCGGCTTTGCGCAGCGCCTTCTCGGTGGAGGGGATCGGGCCGATGCCCATGATCTCGGGCTGCACGCCCGCGAAGGCGTACGAGACCAGACGCATCTTGGGGGCAAGCCCCAGCTCCTTGACCGCGCTGCCGGACGCGAGCAGGCTCACGGTCGCCCCGTCGGTGAGGGGGGATGCGGTGCCTGCCGTCACGCGTCCGTGCGGACGGAACGGGGTCTTGAGGCCCGCGAGATCCTCCATCGTGGTCTGGGGGCGGCGTCCCTCGTCTTCGGTCGCCAGACCCCAGGCACCGTCGTCACCCTTGATCGCCACGGGGATGAGGTCGGGCTGGATCTTGCCGGCGTCGTAGGCAGCCTGCGCCTTGTGCTGACTGAGCATCCCGAACCGGTCGGCGCGTTCCTTGGTCAGGTGCGGAAAGCGGTCGTGGATGCGCTCGGCGGTCACGCCCATGTTGAGGGCTGCGGGATCCACCATCTTCTCGGCGACGAAGCGAGGGTTCGGGTCGGCGTTGGCGCCGATCGGGTGGCGGCCCATGTGCTCGACGCCGCCGGCGATGGCGACGTCGTACATCCCGAAGCCGATGGATCCGGCGATCGTGGTGACGCTCGTCATGGCACCCGCGCACATGCGGTCGATGGCGTAGCCGGGCACCGACTGGGGAAGCCCGGCGAGGATCGCCGTGCTGCGTCCGAGGGTGAGCCCCTGGTCGCCGGTCTGCGAGGTCGCTGCGATCGCGACGTCCTCGATCCGGTCGCCGGGGACGGCGGGGTTGCGCTCCATGAGCCCGATCATGGCCTTCACGACCATGTCGTCGGAGCGGGTGTTCCAGTACATGCCCTTCTCGCCGGCGCGCCCGAAGGGGGTGCGTACGCCGTCGACGAAGTGGACGTCCGAGATCTCGGCCACACTGCCTCCAAAGTCTTGTGTCTCTTCAGCCTAGGAGCCCGGGGCGGAGCGGGGGTGAATCGCTTGGATCGAACCTACGAAGAGGCCGCGACCGACTCCGAATCGTTTTGCGCCGCTTCTACAAAGGCATCGGCGATCCTCTGTGCGGTCTGCTCAATCTGCCAGGCGCGCGCGCCGAGGGCGGCGAGGTCGGCGGAAACGGCCTCCGGGGTCACATCGCTCGGCTCCCAGGCCACCCGCCGCAGGAACTCCGGCGTGAGCAGGTTCTCGGTCGGCATCCCGAGTTCCGTCGCGATCGCCTCCACGACCGGACGCGCCTTCTTCAGCCGGGCATCGGCCTCGGGATTGCGGTCCGCCCAGGCGCGCGGCGGCGGGAGGGCGTCGCCGGTGGGGCGCTCGCGCCGCACCTCGGGGGCCACTCGGCCGCGTTCGATCGCGGCCCACCAGCGGTCCAGCTCGGTGCGGCTGGCGCGTCCGTGAAAGGCCTTCACTCCGGCGAGCGCCCCCTTGCTCGCCGGGTCGGCCAGCACCGCCGCGACGATCGAGCGATCGGGTACGAGCCGTCCCGGCGCGATGTCGCTGGCCTGCGCGAGTTCCTCGCGGGCGAGCCAGAACTCGCGGGCGATGGCGAGGGCGCGAGGGCCGCGGATCTGGTGCAGACCGCTCAGGCGTCGCCAGGGCTCACCCCGCGCGGGCCTCGGCTCGCGCACCCGCGTCGCCTCGAACTCCTGGGCGGCGTATCGGCTTTTGCCCTGCTCGGCGAGCTGGGCTGCGAGGTGGTCGCGCACATCGATGAGGTGGATGACATCGAGCGCGGCATAGTCGAGCCACTCTTTCGGCAGTGGCCGGGTCGACCAGTCGGCCGCCGAGTGCTCCTTGGCCAGGGTCACCCCGAGAATCTGCTCGACGACGGCACCGAGTCCCACCTTCTCGTAGCCGAGCATGCGGGCGGCGAGCTCGGTGTCGAACAGGGAGGCGGGTACCAGGTCGAGCTCGCGCAGCGACGGCAGGTCCTGGCTCGCGGCGTGCAGCACCCACTCGAGTTCGCCGATCGCTGCGCGCAGGGGCGAGAAGTCGTCGATGGTCGTCGGGTCGATGAGGTAGGTCGCCGCATCCCGCCGGAAGATCTGGATGAGATAGGCGCGCTGCGAGTAGCGAAAGCCCGAGGCGCGTTCGACATCGACCGCCGCCGGGCCGGTGCCGAGTGCAAGATGATCCGATGCCGCGCGCAGAGCCTCCGCGTCGGCGACGAGCCGGTATTCAGGCACGCTGGCCCTTCCGGGCGCTGAGCACCGCGATCCCCTCTGACCCGGGCGGCAGCCCCGCGAGCATCCCGACGAGCTCCGCCCACGCTTCGACGTGGCGGGGGAAGGGACCGAAGGGCGACCAGGAGGCGCGCAGTTCGATCTGCGCTCCCTCGCCTTCGTCGGCAAGCCCCCCGAAGCCCTTGGAGAGGGTCTTCGTGGTCGTGCCGGATGCCGCGTGGTAGACCGCGTCGCGGGAATCCAGGGCATCGATCAGCCATGACCAGGCGACATCTGCCAGCAGCGGGTCCATCCCGATCTCGGGCTCGAGCGGTGCCTGCGCGAAGGCGACGATGCGCCAGGGGCCGCCCCAGGCGGGGGGCTCCGCGGGGTCGTGCAACAGCACCAGGCGACCGGTTCCGTAGATCGAGTCGCCGACGGCATCCGGACGCACATGCGCGGCGAGGGCGAAGGCCTCGGGTGCCAGACCCGTGGGAGCTGCGATCTCGTGCACGCTGATGTCGGCACGGAAGGCCATCTCGCGCACCGCGGCGGTCGCTTCCTCGAAGGATGCGATAGGCGGGCTCGGTGCGCTCACGTGAACAGGCTAGAGTCAGGAAGCGATGAACAGTCTCAGGCACGCCGCGCGCGCGGTGCTCACCTTTCTGCTGGCCCTGGTCGCGGCGAGCTCGGTCGTCGCCTTTGTCGTGTTCCGGATCGCGCACCGGGTCGTGACCCCGGCCCGCCGGATGCCCGACACAGAGATCCTCGGGATCGACCTCGGCGCGCAGACCATCGAGCTGTCACGCACGGCCGACACCGAGTTGCCCGGCCGCTACGGACTTTTCACCCAGGGTACGCACGACTACGTGAAAGTCGGCTCGGTGCTGAGCACGACCCCGTCGAGCGTGCGTCGCAAGCTCCTGACCAAGATCGGATCGGAGGCGCGCCTCGAGCCGCAGGCGGCCTTCAGCGGCTGGTACTACTCGTCCCCGGGCGAACTGCATCTTGCCTACGAGTCCGTGATCATTGGGGCCGCCAACGGCCCGTGCCCGGCGTGGTTCTTCCCGGCCGAGGGCACCACCTGGGTGATCCAGGTGCACGGCCGCAACACGATGCGCGCCGAGTGCCTGCGCGCGGTGCCGGTTTTCCACGCGGCGGGGCTTCCGGTACTCGTGGTCTCGTATCGCAACGACGGCGAGGCCGCACGCAGTCGCGGCGGGGCTTACAGCCTGGGCGCGACCGAGTGGCAGGACGTGGATGCCGCGATCGGCTACGCCCGGCGGCAGGGTGCCGAGCGGGTGCTGCTGATGGGATGGTCGATGGGCGGTGCGATCGTGCTGCAGACTCTTACCCTGTCGTCACACCGGGCGGCGATCGCGGGCCTGGTGCTGGATTCGCCGGTCGTCGACTGGCGGCCGGTGCTCGACTTCCACGCGAAGCTCGCGGGGATGCGCGATCCGCTGCCCGCGCTCGCCATCGGGGCGCTCTCCTCCGATCTCACGGCGCGGCTCTCGGGGGCCGAAGGCGCCATCCCCTTCGACCGGCTCGATATGGTCGCACGGGCGGGAGAGATCGCCGTGCCGATCCTGATGCTGCACAGCGACGACGACGGCTGGGTGCCTGCGGACGCCTCGCATGCGCTCGCCGAGGCGCGCCCCGACATCGTCACGATGCCCTCGATCAGCGGTGCCCGCCACACGAAGCTGTGGAACTACGACCAGCAGGGCTGGACCGCAGCGATCACCGACTGGCTTGCCGGCAACGGATTCGCGGCGCCTGGTCGTTGAGCGAGGACGCCGCAGGCGACCGAGACGAAACGTCGCGAGGGGCCTGACGACGTTTCGACTCGCTGCGCCCGCTCAACGAACGGGGGCTGTCGGTCCCCGAGCCTGTCGAAGGGCCGAACTGCCCGCGCCGGACGCTTCGACAGGCTCAGCGATTGGCGCTCAACGACGGGAGGTCGTCTTCTCGCGCACCTGCCGCTTCGCGCGCAGCAGCATCCCGGTCATTCCGCCGATGCGCAGCGGCGAGACCGCGCGGGTCAGGCCGATCGAGAGGGGGTAGTCGTCGGGGATGGCGAGCACCTCATCGGCGGTGAGCCCGGAGATCCCCTGCACCAGGATGCTGGCGAAGCCCCGGGTCGTGGGAGCCTCGGGCGGGGCGGTGGCGTGCATGGTGACGATCCCGGCATCCGAGACCTCGACGAAGATGAACACGGGCGACTGACACTCCAGGACGCGCTCGTGCAGCTCGGGATGCCTGGCGAGGCCTGCCGGGATCGCCGGAAGCTCGCCCGCGAACTCCAGCAGCAGCTGCAGGCGCTCGGGCTCGGGGAGCGTCAGGAAATCCTGCTGGATGCCGGCGAGAGCAGGCGGAAGCGGGATGGCGTTCATCTCCGCCATTGTCACACGCTCAGAACGATCCGGGCTCGCCGCCCGTCACGATCGGCACGCGCACGGCGCTGCCCCATTCGGTCCAGGATCCGTCGTAGTTGCGCACGTTCGGGAAGCCCAGCAGGTGCGTGAGCACGAACCAGGTGTGGCTGGAGCGCTCGCCGATGCGGCAGTAGGCGATGATGTCGTCGCCGTCCTTCAGGCCCGCGCCGTCACGGTAGATCGCCTCGAGCTCGGCGCGGGGCTTGAATCCGCCGTCTTCGGCCACCGCCTTCGCCCAGGGCACCGAATGCGCAGTGGGGATGTGGCCGGCGCGCAGCGCACCCTCCTCGGGATAGGCGGGGGCGGAGGTGCGCTCGCCGCTGTACTCCTCGGGGGAGCGCACGTCGATCAGGGGTCCCGAGCCGAGGAAGGCGAGCACCTGGTCCTTGTAGGCACGCAGCACGGTGTCATCGCGTTCGATCACCGGGTAGTCGCTGGGTTCGGGCGCAGGCACCTCGGTCGTGATCTCGCGGCCCTCGGCGATCCAGCGATCGCGGCCGCCGTCGAGCAGGCGCACGTCCTCGTGCCCGAACAGCGAGAACACCCACAGGGCGTAGGCGGCCCACCAGTTGTTCTTGTCGCCGTAGATCACGACGGTGTCGTCGCGGCGGATCCCCTTGCGGCGCAGCAGCGCCGCGAACCCCTCGCCGTCGACGTAGTCGCGCACGACCGGGTCGTTGAGCTCGGTGTGCCAGTCGACCTTCACCGCCCCCGGGATGTGGCCGGTCTCGTACAGCAGCACGTCCTCGTCGGACTCGACGACGACCAGGCCCGGCGTGCCGAGGTTGTCGGCCAGCCACTGGGTGGTCACGAGGCGGCCTGGCTCGGCGTACTCGGCGAACTTCGGGGATGAGGTGTCCAGATCGATGGTCATTTCAGGCTCCTGGGTCGCGCGGGCGTCGGTGCGAACGGCACTAGGCTTTTATCCGTCCCCTCCGACGATAGGCGTTCGGGGTGCGGCGCGCGCGGAACGCGTAAGACTTCGACACAGGAACCGGATGAGCAACCCCACCGACGGCACGGGGATCGTGCAGCTGAGCGAGCGGATGCCGCAGATGACCGGGGCCGAGATCCTCGCGAGTCTGGTGCCGCCGCCGCAGTTCGCTGCGGCGACGTTCGAGAGCTACCAGGCGGATCCCGATTACCCCTCGCAGGAGCAGGCGAAGCAGACCCTCGTGCGTTTCGCGGGCGGGGGCGTCGCGGCGGCACGCGCGGGACTCTTCTCGCGCGCCAAGAAGGAGGAGCCCCTCAAGCCCGGCGTCTACCTCGACGGCGGCTTCGGCGTCGGCAAGACCCACCTGCTGGCCGCGATCTACCACGCGATGCCCGCGCGGCGGAAGTACTTCGGCTCCTTCATCGAATACACCGCTCTGGTCGGTGCGCTCGGTTACAAGAACACCGTCGACCTGCTGCGGGGTGCGGACCTGCTCTGCATCGACGAGTTCGAGCTGGACGACCCCGGCGACACCATGGTGATGACGCGGCTGCTGGGCGAGCTCGTGGCATCCGGAACCCGCCTGGCGGCAACCTCGAACACTCCACCCAATGCCCTCGGCGAGGGGCGCTTCGCCGCACAGGACTTCCTGCGCGAGATCCACCAGATGGCGGCGAGCTTCCAGACGATCCGGATCGACGGCGTCGACTTCCGCCAGCGTGCCCTCGACGGCCACGCGCGCGTGCGCGGGGACGCGGAGTACGCCGCGGCGATCGCGGATGCCGCGGCAGCGGCTCCGGCATCGGACGACTCCTTCGACGACCTCGTCCGGCACCTGGCCCGCGTGCATCCCTCGCGCTACATCCGGCTGCTGGGCGAGCTCGGGACTATTGGCCTCCGCGACGTGCGCACTCTCGACGACCAGTCCGAGGCGCTGCGGCTCGTCGCGTTCGTCGACCGCGCCTACGACGCGCAGATTCCGATCGTCGCGACCGGCGTGGCACTGGACCGTGTCTTCGGCGACGAGATGCTCGCCGGGGGCTACCGCAAGAAGTACCTCCGCGCGATCTCCCGCCTGATCGCCCTCACCCACGCCGCGTAACACAGTGTTTACGCAGGGGCCGCCCGCGTAACGCGCGGGAAACACATCGCACGATCGCCGGAAACCGGGCGTCGTCACACTGACAAGCACCGCGCGAGCCCTGTCGCCCGCACGGCCCCTGTCACTGAGCGATGAGAGGTACACCTGATGGATAACGGAGCCCTCGCCTGGGCCGTCACAGCTACAGCACTCGTGCTGCTGATGACCCCGGGCCTTGCCTTCTTCTACGGCGGTCTGGTCAAGGCCAAGAGCGTCGTCAGCATGATGATGATGAGTTTCGGTGCGCTCGGGCTCGTCAGCGTGCTGTGGATCCTCTACGGCGCGAACATGAGCGCCATCGATGAGGGGAGTTCGATCTGGTCGTTCTCAGGCAACCCCTTCTCCGACTTCGCTCTGAGCGGGATCGCGGCTGACAATGAGGCACTCATCAGCACGGCTTTCGGTGCCACCTTCGCGATCATCACCACGGCCCTGATCTCGGGTGCCATCGCCGACCGCGCCAAGTTCGCGCCCTGGCTGCTGTTCGCGGGCATCTGGGCCACGGTCGTGTACTTCCCGGTCGCAGCCTGGGTGTGGGGTGGCGGCTGGATCCAGAACCTCGGCGAATCGCTGGGACTCGGGGTCGAGGTGCTCGACTATGCCGGCGGCACGGCGGTGCACATCAACGCGGGTGCCGCGGCTCTCGCCCTTGCGATCGTTCTCGGCAAACGCGTCGGCTTCCAGAAGGGGATCCTTCAGCCCCACAACGTTCCGCTGGTCATGCTGGGCGCGGCCATCCTGTGGTTCGGCTGGTTCGGCTTCAACGCCGGTGCCGAGTTCGCCAGCAACATGGCCGGTGTCGGCGTGATCGTGATCAACACCATCGGCGCTACGGCGGCGGCGGTCCTCGCCTGGCTCGTGGTCGAGAAGATCAAGGACGGCAAGCCCACCTCGGTGGGCGCGGCATCCGGTGCCGTGACGGGGCTGGTCGCGATCACGCCCGCCTGTGCGTTCCTCACCCCCGGGTGGGCGCTGCTCCTCGGTGCGATCGCCGGAGTCGTCTCGGCACTAGCCGTGGAGCTGAAGTTCAAGCTCGGCTATGACGACTCTCTCGATGTCGTGGCGATCCACCTGGTCGCCGGCGTCATCGGAACCCTCTATCTCGGCTTCTTCGCCACCGGCACGGGCTTGTTCACCGGCGGCGGCTTCGAGCAGCTCATCGTCCAGGCCATCTCGGTTGTCGCGATCATGGTCTTCTCGTTCACGGTGGCCTTCGTGATCGGGTTCGCGATCGAGAAGACCATTGGCTTCCGGATCAAGAACGAGGACGAGGTAGCCGGCGTCGACCTCGTCGTCCACGGCGAAGAGGGCTACGCGCTCGAACGGGTCTGAAGACGGCTAGGGTGTCTTGAGTGAGTGTGCTCAGCGACATCATTAACGGCCTGATCCGGGGTCTTGCCGATGCTCTCGGCGGTCAGAAGTCCCGGTCCGGCACAGGGGCGGGTGGCGCGGGCGCGCCGAAGCTGAAGTCCAAGCCTCAGCAGAAGCGCACGTCCTCGACATCCGCCCCTTCGTCGTACGACGAATCGATGGAACCCGGCAGGCTGGCGGGTTCCGAGACGATTCAGCTCGACCCGGACCGGCTGAAGTCCGTCCGGGTCGCCTACGCGCCGAACCGCAACGGCGACCCGGACGCGGGCGAAGTCATCTGGACGTGGGTGCCGTATGAGGAGAACGACGGACGCGGCAAGGATCGTCCGGTGCTGGTGATCGGACGACAGTCCGCCACCCGCGTCTACGCCGTGCGGATGACGAGCAAGGCGCACGACGGCGACCGCGACTACATCCCGATCGGCCCGGGTGCCTGGGACTCGCAAGGGCGGCCCTCGTGGGTCGACATCGAGCAGCTCTACAGCGTGCACGTGAAGGGCACGCGCCGCGAGGCCGCCACGCTCGATCGCGCGCGCTACATCGTCGTCGCCAAGGCGCTCATCCAGCGCTACGGCTGGGCGGTGGGGGAGTAGGCGTCGGTCGCGACCGACGCGAGTCGAGATCAGCGGCGTCTCGAATGATCACACGACCGCCGTAGCCAGCGTCGGGTACGCACGCAGGACCATATCCGCCAGCCTGTCGAGCGGGCGGGTGAGCGGGTCGGTGGCGGGAACCTCGAACTCGAGTTCGTATCGTGCGATGGCCTCGCTGATCTCGTTGTCGTCCATGTGCTCGTGATTGATGGTGACACCGATGACCTTGGTGTCGGCGAACGCCTCGATCAGTGCGATCTCGCTGGTCAAGGTCGGCATCGCGATCATCGGGAAGTCTCCCAGCGTCTTGCGTTTCGGAGCGTGCTGCACGACGACCCCGCTCGGCCTGCCTCCGCGCAGAATGTACGCGGAGGTGAGGTAGGCGGGGTGGCTGAGCGCACCCTGGCCCTCCAGCACGATGATGTCGGGCTGCTCGCCTTCGTAGGCTGCGACGACCTGGTTCTCCACTTCGCCAGCGCAGAACTGCGGGACGAGGGCATCGAGGGCGACCCCATACTTGCCGCCCTGAATGAGCGACGTCTGGCCGGTGCCGACCATGACAGCCTTCACGCCCCTGGCGTTCAGGGCCTGCACCAGCAAGATGGCGGTGGTGCGTTTGCCGATGGCGCCATCCGTGCCGAGGATCGCGATCCGAGGGCAGGCGATGTCGAAGATCCGGCCGGAGAACTGATGGAGGTCCTTCTTCGCCTTGGGGCGACGCACATCGGTGATCGTCACATCGGCGCGCAGGCTCGCGGCGGCGAACTCGATGTCGTCGTTCAAGAACTCGTGAAGGCCGTTGATGATGTGCATGCCTCGACCGATCCCTTCGAGCAGGACCACCCGCTGATCCGCGGTGAGCAGTCCGTCGGCGGGCGCGATCCCGCAGATGAGATAGTCGGGCACGTTCCCGGCGTGGGCGATCGCTTCGCTCAGGTTCGCGAGCACGGGGATGCCGTTCGGGATCCCGTCGAGGAGCATCCCCGCGTCGGCTCCGGCCCGTGTGCTGTCGATGACGCTCAGGATCACATGCTTCTCGGAATGACGCACGAGTCCATTGGCGGTCTTGCCGTCTTGCTCGCCGAACTGACCCTCGCAGTACACGACGGCCGTGCTGCCGGAGGGCGGGGAGGTGATATTGAGATCGGAAGCGGGAAGAGACGAGAGCATGACAGTCCTCTGAGTAGTTCAGAGGAGGCGACGGAATCGTGGTCGGGCGAGAACCCGACGTTCAACGAGAAGTCTTCCCTGATCCGGCAGCTGCCGGTGTGCCCATCATATGCGCCGTGCGACGGCTACGGGCCGGCGCGGTCAGGAGCCGGAGGATCGAGGTCCGGGGAAATGCGTGCAATCGACCTGTCGACCGAGCGTGAAGGAACAGGCGACAACGGCTTGAGAAGCTGTTCTCCGTCGACCCCGGGGTCGTGCGGATGCCGGTGCGTCTCGCTGTCATCCAGCGCTGCGGCGGGGGAGCGGGGCGCTCAGAGCAGGGCAGCCGGGTGGCTCACATGGTGGCCGCGGCGGCGCAGATCGAGGGCGATGCAGGCAACGGCCGCGAGGGCTGCTGCAATGGATGCTCCGAGCAGCATCGTCTGCACCTGGGTGATGGCGGCATCCACGAGCGCGGTCACATCGGTGCGATCCGTGAGGTCCGCGACGGCCGCGTAGTAGCGATTCAGGCCGATGGCGGTCAGCAGCGCGAGCCCCACGACCATCCCCATCATGCGCGCGACGACGACGAGGGCCGAAGCCGTGCCGTGCGCATCGACCGGGGCGGCGGCGAGCGCGGCGTTGTTCACCGGGGCGAGCGCCAGCCCGACCCCGAGACCGATCAGCAGCAGGCTGATCGTGCCGCTCGCGCTCTCCAGCGATCCGCGCCCCCAGTCGCTCGCGAACCAGAGCGTCACTGCTGCCAGGAGCAGCCCCGCTCCCGCGACGGTGCCGTCACCGAGCCAACGCAGCATCCAGCCGCCGGCGATGGCACCGACGGGCACGGCGACCAGGAACTTGATCAGTTCGAACGCGGCATCGGTCTCACTCGCCGAGATCGTGAGACGACTGAGCAGTGGGATCGCGACGATCACCGCGACGAGGGCAGCTCCCACGAGGAACGAGACGAGGAGCGCCCACGGCACGCGCGCCCGCACGACCCCGCGGGGGATGAGGGGCTCGGCGGCACGGCGGTGCCGCCAGAGGTACAGAATCGCGAACAGCAGCGCGAACGGGAGGAGTGCGAGCCCCAGCGGGCCGATGACCTCGGTCTCGGGGTTCGCCGAGGCGAAGGTGAGGATCACGCAACCGAGCGCGCCACCGAGCAGCAAGGCACCGGGCACATCTGCGTGCCGCAGGACCGGCCACGCCGCGCGCAGGGCACCTGCCAACCCCACCGCGGTGGCGGCAAGACCCAGCGAGCCGATCGGGGTCGCCAATGCGACCGAAGAGTCGCCGAAGGGTATGAAGGGGACGCCCCACACGACGTGCCGGGTGAGAACGGGCGGCGCCCAGAGCGCGAGAAACAGTATCCCCAGCCCTGCCGCCAGCACGATCGCGGGTGCTCGGGAGCGTTTCGCCGGTGCCGCAGCATCCCGGCTCTTCCGCGCCGCGATGGCCAGGGCGACGGCCAACAGAACGCCGATGAGGGCATTGATCCAGAAGATCGCTCGCCACGAAGCGAAAAGGAGGATGGCGGCACCGAGAACCGGCCCCAGGACCGAGCCGAGCTCCTGCACCGCGCCGACGACGCCGAGCGGCACGCCCCGGCGCTCTTTGGGCCAGAGATCGGCGACGAGTGCCAGGGTCGCAGGAACAAGCCCGCCGCCGCCCGCACCCTGCATGACCCGGCCGCCGACGAGGACGGGGAGGTCTGTGGCGAGCGCCGTGATCACCGATCCGAGAATGAACACCGCGAGGCAGAGCTGCAGAACGCGCTGGCGCGCCACCAGGTCGGCGACGCGCCCGACCAGGGGGAGCACGGCGATATAGCCGAGCAGGAAGCCCGAGATGATCGGGGTGGCCTTCTGCAACGCGTCGATCGGGATCCCGACGCCGTTCATCATCTCGGTGAGCGCGAGCACGACGACGTAGGTATCGGCTGCCGCCAGCGCCACGCCGACGGCGGCGATCGAGAGGATCGTTCGCGCCCGGGGGCTCGTGGGAGCAGTCATCGGGGTGAGGTCTCGCGTCACGAGCGCGGAGTGGGTGCCTCGATCACGATGACCTTGCCGTAGTCGGTGAGCAGCATGGAGTATTCCGATTCGGTGCCGGTCCAGAACTCGCCACGAAGAGTGACCCGGCGCAACTCGTTGTCGTCGGTGAGAGCGTAGTTGACGGCGAAGGTGCGATCTGCCGCGCCCAGATGCAGCAGGGCAAGGACTCGGTCGCCCGAGAGGGAGCCGGTGATCTCGGTGAGAACCTCGGTTCCTTCGCGCACCTGATCGCCCCTCGCGACGTCCGTCGTCGCGGCCATGAGACTCGCGATCCCGGTATCAGGCGCGAAGAAGTTGGTCGGGTTCGGCGCGCTGATCCCGGCAAGGTCGACCGGCTCGTAGTCGGGCGTGAACAGCTTCATGTAGGCGTCGTCGCCGATCACCAGGATCCCCACGGTGGCGGTGAGGCCGCCGATCCTGCCCTGCAGTTCGCCCGCGAACTTGATGGGCGTTCCCTGCATCACGGCAGTGCCTTTGGCCGACTGCACGCCATCGGTGTTGCTCGGCGTATCGCTGCTGGTGAGTTCGAGCGTGACGGCATCCGTGTTCGCGAGGGTGCTCTGGGCGGCGGTGAGCCGTTCTCTCGCGCTGACGCCGTCATCACCGTCCGCCGTGCAGCCCGTCGCGAGGAGTGCCACGACGCACGTTACGGCGAGGACTGAGGTGAGGCGGCGCATAGGCGTCACACTATGGCACCGCGTTCCTCATCCGCAAGCGTTCGAGGCAGGACGAGGAGCCAGCAGAGGAGTAGCGGCCGAGCCGCTTACTATGCTGAAGGCGTGGACCCTGCGATCCCGCAACTGGAGACGCTGCTACGCACGATGCGCCATGCGAGCGGTGCTCTTCTGGGTTTGGATATGTGGAGCCGGTGGGGCAGTCGTGGCGCGACTGACGAGGAATGGCGCGAGTACGAGGCCACGACCGCCGAGCACAGCAGGCAACACGTGGAGGCCGCCGAGCAGCTCACGGCACTCGTCACGGAGCTGCGCACCTCTTCGCCCGTCTCGGTCGAAGCCTGGGCCGATGCCCACCGCGAGCTGCTGGAGGCGTTCATCCTCGAGTGCGGGGATGACGAGTCGCGGTCGACCGCTGCGTTTGTCGCACAGGAGGAGTGGGATGCCTGGGGCCGGGTGCGCGACGGCGAGCTGTCATACGTCGACGAGAACTCCTTCTACGTCTCCGTCGATCCCGAACGCTACCGCGCGGCCTTCGGTGTCGAGTTCTGAAGCCACCGGCTCTCGCCGAATCCGCAGCTCTGCCTACGAGGGCGGGCAATCCTTCTGCGCCTTGGGGTGATTTCGGAGTGATTCTGGATCACCGATCGACACCGCTGTCTCCAAGAAAGGCAGAAACCCCGGCCCGACCAGGGATCTTCGCTGTGGGCCTGACCGAGCACTACGGGAACAGGCGACAGCGGGTCGAGCGGCTTGTTTCCGCGTGGAATCGAAGCTCTGGCGTGCGTCCCGTCGCCGCTGGCGAGCCCGATGACCCGCTGATCGACACTTCGGCGGAACCAAGGAGACGACCTCGAACACGGCTCACCGACGAGGAAGTGGACGCTATGCGAACAGCCCGCGCGGAAGGCGTCAGTGTAGCCGCGCTTGCTCGGCAGTACGGTGTTCATCGCGGGACTGTGTGGGCGAAGACCCGGCGGGCATGATGGTCGCCCTCGTCAGTTCGGGCGAGTCGCGATGATCGGCTGGAGGCGTGAGAGCGACACCGCCCAGGCGCGGACGTCAGCGTCGATCCAGTCGAGCAGTCGATAGATGGTGAGAGTGTCGGCGGTCAGGTCGCGGCTGTGGATCGGCTCGTGATGGGCGATCCGGTTCCGCACCGTGTGCAGCTCGTCCAAGGCTCGGTAGACCGTCGCACGGCTCTGCGGCTGGAGGTTCGGGAAAGCGTGACGTAGGTGGCCGGTCCATAGCGTCGCTTCGTAGCGTTTGGCGAGCAGGAACTTCCAGAACCCGAAGCTCAACTCCGCGACCACCCGGCCGAGCGTCTCGGGACGCCGTAGTTTCTGCACCCTGTGTCTAGCGGCGGCGATGTCTTGGTGTGCGAGGTCAGAGAGCACGCCAGGCGGGTCGTCGTACCAGTGCCCGGCGAGGGTGCCGTGGTGCGCGGCGGGCTGTGTGCTCAGGGCGCTGCGGAGGACTACTTCGAGGATGCCGAGGGCTCCGTACGAAGCCATCGCCCTCGACCGTGTGGAACGTTGGCGGCGATGCCGGCTTCGCGGATTCCGGGTTCGGCTGGGAGGCGCGGCGGCGTCGGGGGGCGATGATGTCGGTGAAGCTCGTGCCGTCGCTCTCGCGGACCTCGACCCGCGCCGGCATCGTCCGGTCGTTCGTGGCGTGGTCGATGATCTGCCCGAACGAGGACCGCCGCCACGGTCCCGCGAACGGTTCCGGGTCCAGCGGCTTCCCGTCGACGGTGACCGCGACAGTGCCGTCCACGTGCACGTCAAGCACGACAAGTGGGATGGACACCGGGACGGATTCGAGTTCGGGCTTCCTCATGGCCCAGAGGTAAGCCAGAACCCGCCTGCCCCTCATCAGACCCGGCGAAACCGTCCCGGCTGACTCCTGCCGTGATCTCTAGGTTCTCCGCCGGTACGTCGAGCGGTGCAGCGCGATCGAGAAACGGACGGCAATGACCTGAAGTCGGGTCGAGGTTGTTGAATGGATGTCATGACCGATGCCGAGAGCAGTGTTCAGCGACTTGTCGAGGAGTACCGTGCGGGATTCGCTGCGGTCGATCCCGCACGGTTGATCGGTATCTGGGACCGAGACCACGAGGGACTGATCTATGTCGCCCAGGAGCGTGCCGAGCCGATGTACGGCTGGCCCGCGATCGAGGCGTACTACACAGCTCTTCCCACGGTGATTCCGGTCGACGAGGTGACCGAGATGCGCGTGGACGATGTGCGCATCGACGTGCACGGCGACGTGGCGGTGGCCTTCTGCAACTTCCACTTCTCCGGCGCGCGCGCCGGAGGCGGCGAATCATTCAGCGCAGACGGTCGGGTCACCTTCGTGTGTCGGCAGCGCGCCGGTCGCTGGTCGGTCATCCACTACCACGAGTCCGCGCCACCCAAACAGTGAGCGCCTTCGATCGTCGTCGCTGCGGCAGACCAATGGGACGACCGACGCGAGACATATCGGAGGCGGGGCACGACGGAGCCGTCTGCTGATCATTCCGTCTTGACAGGGTGGTCTTTGTCGGTGCGATGCGCTGGTGAGCCGCGCCCGGGCAGGAAGCCGACGGCCAGGCCCACGGCGATGACGGCCATTCCCAGCCAAGCTCCCGGCGACGGGAGCGGGGCGCCGAAAAGCGCCCCGATGAGCGCGGCCGCGGGCGCGGCGATGCCGGCGCAGAGCCCGACGGTGCCTGAGCCGAGACGTTGTACTCCGGTGAACCAGAGCACGAAGGCCAGTGCGGTCGCGATCGCGCCGAGGTAGAGGATCGCGGCGAGAGCCTGCGCCTGGACGAACGATGCGAGGTCGGGTCTCTCCACCAGCGCGGAGAGCACGGCGAAGATGACCGCGGCGACGACCGAGGTGGCGGCGGAGTAGCTCCACGCTCCCATCCTCGGCAGTGCTCGAGCGCCCAGGAGGGTGAAGCCTGCCTCGAAGACGATCAGCAGGGCTGCCATCAGGATGCCGATCGCGTCGCCGCGTCCCCATCCGGTGACCGCGACAGCGCCGACGCTGACGACGAGGGCTCCGACCACGACCTTCGGGGAGGGTCGTCGACGCTGGGCAAGCGGCCCGGCGATCGCCAGGACGATCGGGATGCAGGCCACTGCCGCGCCGAGCAGGCCCGGCTCTGCGTGGCGGGTGCCCAGGATGGTGGCGAGGTTGAAACCGACCAGCCCCGACAGCGCACCGCCGACCACCCAGCCGATGTCCCCGCGCCGAGGGAGCACGAGCCGGACGCCGAAGACCCGCGCCAGGACCACGATGGTCAGGGCCGCCACCGCGTACCGCGCGGCCTGCACGCCGAGCACGGGAAGATCCTGGGTCGCGGCGATGACAGCAACACTGCTGCCCAGCAACGTCATCCCCGCCAGGCCCGGCCACGCGCCCCACCACAGCCCTTGCCTAGGCGCTGGCAGGCGAGGATTGGGGAACCGCACCAGGCCAGTCTGTCGACAGAATGGAACAGTCCATAGAGCCAAGTGGTGACCGATAGACTGGTCCAATGGGTGCTGCGGACTTCCTGCATCTCGTCCCCGAGAGCGTGGGCCGGGGTGCCCGCACGGACTGGATCACCGCGCGCATCCGCGATGCCATCCAGGAGGGTGGCCTCACCACCGGATCGCGTCTGCCATCGACGCGGGTGCTGGCCGCGGAACTGGGGTTCTCGCGGGGCACCGTCGCCGAGGCCTACCGTCGACTCACCGAGGAGGGCATGATCGCCGGCAGCGCCGGAGCCGGCACCGTCGTCGTCTCCACGCCTACATCCGCGCCGCACGCCCCGGACGACCCACCGGATCGCGGGGAGACCGCGACCACGAACCGAGCGGCCGAGAGGCCGGAGGCGATCGACCTGGCCGCCGGACTGCCCGACCTCACGGCCTTCCCCCGTGCGGCCTGGCTGCGGGCCGAGAAGGAGGTGCTGGCGACGGCGACCTCACGCCAGCTCGGCTATGCCCCACCCGAGGGCACCGTGGAGCTCAGACGAGAACTCAGCGCCTGGCTGTCCCGCTCGCGGGGCGTCCTCGCGCACCCGGAGCGCATCATCGTCACCGCCGGCGTGACCGGGGCGCTCAGCTTGCTGGCGCAGACCCTGTGTGCTGACGGCCACACCACCGTGGCCGTCGAGGACCCCAGCGCCGAGGGCAACCGACGCATCCTGAACTACTGGATGCCCCGCACCCTGCCCGTGCCCGTCGACCACGACGGGATCGACGTCGGCGTCCTCGCCGCTTCGGACGCCCGGGCGGCCCTCGTCACCCCCGCGCACCAGTATCCGACCGGCGTCGTGCTCTCACCCGAACGACGCCGCGAGCTGATCGCCTGGGCGCAGGGCGGCGACCACCTCATCATCGAGGATGACTACGACGCCGAATACCGCTATGACCGTCGCCCGGTGCGTGCCGTCCAGCCGCTCGATCCCGAGGCGGTCGCCTACACCTCGAGCCTGTCCAAGACCCTCGCCCCGGCCCTGCGACTGGGCTGGATCGTCCCACCCGCGCGCCTGCATGCCCGGCTTGTCGAACTGCGCTGGGCGACCGACCTCGGTTCTCCCGTGCTCCCACAACTGACCCTCGCACATCTCCTGCGCGACGGAGCCCTCGAACGGCATCTGCGCACGATGCGCACCCGCCATCGCGCCCGGCGCGACGTGGCCACGGCCGCCATCCGCGAGCATCTGCCCGATCTCCGCGTCGGTGGTATCGCAGCGGGCCTGCACCTCGTCCTCCACCTCCCAGAAGACCTGAACGACGAGCAGATCGCCGCTGATGCCCGCGCCGCAGGCGTCATCGTCCAGCCGCTCAGCCGACACCGCACCAGCCCCGGAACGCCCGGACTGATCATCAACTACGCCGCCCACCACCCGGCACGACTCGACGCCGCCATCCGCACCCTCTCCAGCGTCATCACCTGACCTGCCCGCGCACCTCGTGGACGTCGTCAAGGGATCACGACGGCGCGGTCCGGTCCCGGATAGACCCAGGCCTCGTCGATCCGGGCGAGGGGGAAACGACGAGCGGAGGCATCGGGCGGGCGCCGTCGTGCCGTCACGTGACGGTTCCCGTTACCTTCTTATGTCATCCGGGCATTGGTGTCGAAGGCGGCCAGCTCGGCGGGGTGGAGCTGGTGCTGCACGACGAAGCTACGGTCCTTAATCCACCAGAGTCCTTGCCCGGTGCCGAGTCCGGGCAGCAGGCGCTGTTCGGTGCCGGTGAGTCCGAGCGCGGCAGCGGTGAGGCCCAGATGGTCGGTCTCCTGCCGGTACACGATCCTGGTCTCCGCATTCGCTAGGAGGCTGTTCGCTAGCTAGCGCCCGGTTCGCTGAGCCCAGGTTGCCTACGTTCTCCAGATCGGTGAGTTTGTGGAACACGAGCAGGTTCGCCAGTCCGTAGTGCCTGGCGAGCCGCCAGTGTGCGTCCATCCGTCGCAGCAGCGCCGGGTGGGACATGAGCCTCCACGCTTCGTCGTAGATCACCCATCCTCGGCCACCGTTGGGGTCGAGCAGCGCGGCTTCCATCCACGCTGATGAGGTCCATCTGTCGAAGTCTCAGGTTGGTCGCTTGCGTATCTCGCCCACGGCTCAGCGCCCGGTAGTTGCTCGGGGTGACTCCCACGCAACGGCGGAACTGGCGGGCAGCGAAGTCAGGATCGCTCCACCCCACCTCCTGAGCGATCACCGCAATCGGCGCGTCTGACGTGCGCAGGAGCGCCGCCATGCGCTCTGTGCGCAACATCGTCAGATACGCGATGGGCGACTTCCCGAACGCTTCCACGAACAAGCGACCAACCTGAGACTTCGACAGATGGACCTCATTGGCGAGGTCTGTCACGGACCAGCGGCGCTCCGGCTCTGCTCGCAGCAACTCCGCCGCTCTACGCGCTTCGTCGCGCAACGGAGCAAACTGACGATGACGCGGAGACGTCGGCCAGGTCGTCGCACGTTGAGTCGGAGAAGTGCGGATCGAAGAAGCCTTGATGAACGGCGCAACGACGTCCGCGACGCTGAACCACAGCGCCTGCATCCGATAGAAGTTCTGCACCGGCTGACCCTCAACGCTCAACGCGGTCAGCTCGTCCAGCCACGGCGTCAGGTTCCCGGCCAAGTCTTCACCGAGATGAAGAATCTGCGCCGGCTCGGTATAGATCGTTGCCGCGAAGTCCTGAGCGTGAAGCCGGTCCTGCAGGAACCCGACGTGCTGCCAGAACACCTGATCGATCACATAGTCCGTGTCGGCGTAGATGAACGTGATGGTGATGTGTCCCTCGGGCTCGCTTCGGCAGAGCGTGTTCGCCCCAAGCAGGATTACGTCGCCGAGCCTGACCGGCTGCTGGCCGAACTCGCTGAGCAAGATCGCTGAACCTGACCGCACGATCGCGAGCTTCACACAGTCATGTGCAATCGGGTCGAGAGGTTGATGCGACGTCCTCGTGCGCGCGACCAACGGAGCATGAGCATCGGGGCCGCGGGCCTGCTGTCGGACGGTTTGAACGGTCACGAGTCAAACTCCCGCCGAGGCAAAAGTACGGGCGTCGCCAGTACGGCGACGCTGGCGAGGACGATCGCGGCGTGGGCGCCAACTAATCGGGCGATCACACCCCAGATGGCCCGGCCGCGGTAGCGCGTGGGCGGGATGCCGAGCGCGAGCGCCTGTACCGCCTCCGGGAACTCTCTCAACGAAACGTTGCGCGTCGAAGGGGCCGGCGAATGCCGTGGCGGGACTGCCAGAACTCCTGATCGACCAGGAAGTCCCGGTCCACGGTGCGCGAAAACCTCGAACGCGCGCAACGGAAAGCGCTGACCAAGGCGAAATGGCCCGGTGTCGCGTGCAACGCAGCGACGTTCGACCCACGCCGTCGGCGGACATGACCGTGCGATATCCGGCCAGGTCGACGGGGGCGACGGTGTTGCGGGTGAACGATGGGGTCAGTGTGCGGATGATCGTCACGGTTGTGAGTGCGTCGAGCCGGACGGCTTGTTCGCGTGAGAGTTCGCGGAGTCGCTGCCGGATCGTGGTCATGTGGCATCTCCTTCCAGAACTGCCGTGGGGGTGGGCGTTGTGGGGTGGGCTCAGCATCGTGCTCGACGGCAGCGCCGCAACACGCGCGCCCAATCCGCCTACGGCATAGCAGGACCGGGAGCGTCTGGAGCGTCTGGAGCGTCTCGAGCGTCTCGACGGACGATCGCACGACCGGCGTCTCTGCCGTCAAGCGAAGGATGGGGATCGTCGTCTGTGCGTGATTCGCCCTCGAAGAGGTATGCGCCGGATCGCAGCCGCGTGAGGAAGCCGTCCAGCCATTCCTTGGTCGCACGGAACCCTGCCTCCCATGAGCCGATGATCTCGGGATGGGTGGCCGGCGTGGACGGATCGGCCTCCCGGGGCAGGGCTTGGAGGTAACGCTCGATCTCCTCGTGCTCATCTCGCCGCTGTTCCACGAGGCCGATCACGTCCGGGCGGCCGAGCCGACTCATGAACGCGATCCCGGCCGTGAACTCCTCCTGGTCGAGAGACACGAGAGCACGGCGGATGAAACGCGGCAGCTCCTCCGCGCCCTGCGGCGTCACGGTGTACCTCGTCCTCGCCGGGCCGCTCTCGCTCGGCTCCGGATCGCTCCGCCGCAGATGGCCGTCCTTCTCGAGCTGGCCCAGCGCGTGGTAAATCGACCCCGAGCGCACCTGCGACCAGGTCTCGGCCCGCCATGCCTTCAGCTCCCGCTGCACCTCGTAGCCGTGCGTCCCCGGCTTCGCCGCGACCACACCGAGGACCATCAACCGCACCGACATGGGTGAAATCCTATCCGTCCCCGCGTTGCTATCCAAACTTGACTACCGCGATGGATCACAGCTAGTTTTGGGCATCGAATCGAAGGAGAGCATTGACATGAGCGAGACCAACAAGGACCTCTTCCGCCAGTACGCGGACGGATTCATGCGCGGAGGGGACGAGGACGTCGCCGAGCGGCTCGTGGGCGAGAACGTCCTGAGTCATGACGCACTGCCGGGGCAGGAGCCAGGACGGGAGGGGTTGAAGGCCGCGTTCCGCGTGCTGCGTGGCGCGTTCCCCGATCTGTCTCCGGACCTGCAGGACCTCGTCGCCGAAGGGGACCGGGTCGTGGCTCGATTCGTGGTGACCGGCACCCACACCGGCGACTTCCTCGGGATGCCGCCCACAGGCAAGACCTTCGCCTACGACGAGATCACCATCGTCCGGTTCGAGGACGGCAGGATCGTGGAGCACTGGGCAGAGATGGACTCCCTCGGCATGATGCAGCAGCTCGGCGTCCTCGGCTGAGATCAACGGCGACCGGCCACTCGTCGTCTGCCCCTGCGAGAGTCGTCTGCTCCTGGGAGACCAATGTCGGCGAAACTCCTCCTCGGGCACGCCGGCCGAGAGGCGGGCCGCGACTGCGCCCCCGGTCACCTGGCTCGGCCGATGCCGGGTGCGGAAGCGCGCAGCGCGCGGAGCACCGTCATGGCGCTGGTCTCGATCGCGGCGATGTGCTCCAGCTGTCGGCTTGCCTCGGAGAGATGCACTGGCTTCTCCGAGGTGCCCGCGAGCTCGATGAGGTCGGCGGTGCGCGTCCAGAGCAGGGCGGACTCGGCGAAGAGGTCCCTTCCTCGCTGCACGAGGCTGGCGGTGGTCGTGTCGTCGAGGAGGTCCAGGCACTCGGTCAGGAAGTCTCGGTACAGGTTGCGGAACAGCGCGCCTCCGGTGCCGGCGCGTTCCATCAGCGTGGCGATAACAGCAAGATCGCGGCCGGGGTCCTCGACTCGATCGAACCACGACTGCACTCGCCGGGAGGCCGTGCGGATGCCACGACCGCCCACGTTGGCGATCGGCGGAGCCAGGAACTCCTCCGCGCACGCGACGATCGCGGGAACGATCGCTTCTGCGAGGTGTTCGGACGTCGCACCCGATGCCGGCACCTCGACGGTGAAGGACCGGTGGCGGGCCGACATCGGCCCGCGCGCGGCTCGCGCGTTCGCCAGGCTCTCCAGGCTCGTGACCACGGCACCGCCTTGCTGCGCGGTATCGACGAGATACGCGCTCGTGTCGTCGTAGCCGTACATGGCGACCACGTGCCCGGCGAAATGCACTCGGGATGTGAAGTACTCCAGGTCGTGGCTGTCGAGTTGCAGACCGACGGGTACTCCTTGGTCGATCGAGGCGCGCACTTGCTCCCACGCCTTTCGCGCGGAGGTGGTCTCCTGCACGTGCAGTGTCAGTCCCAGGCGCGTGGTCAGGTTCTGGGTGAGCACGAACGGTTTCACCCTGCCGCCCAGGAACGGCAACTGCTGTTGCTTCGAGTCCCAGTAGATGAAGGAGAGGCCGCGTCCCAATCCGAAGAGCATCGCTTCGGAAAGCTGGAGTCCCGCGTGTCTCAGCAGCACACCGAGCGCCGTCGTCTCGCAGTGCGCGCCGCCGACAGAGCAGACTCCGTCGACGACCGTCTCATCGAGCGGCTTCCGTATTGTCTTGTCACTCATCGGCCACCTGGACTCGTTCGGCGAGCCACGACCTTTCCGCCTCCAGAAGGCTGAGGGAGTAGGAGAAGACCTCACCGGCAGGTCGCGGGAGGGGAGCTTGCGAGCGCGCGGCCTCCTGAACGGACGCGATCCGGGACTCAAGCTGAGTGAGCCTGCTGCGCAACGCCTCGTCGTAGTCGTGCGCGGCGACGAGTGACAGATTGGCCAGTCCGACCAGGACCGGATGCGGGACACGCCGAAGATCGGCGATGAACGCGAGGGACTGCTCTGACGCGACGTGTCGCCCCTCCGCGGTGGCGTGAAACACCCGCCGGGACTTGGGTCCCCCACGGTTCTCGTCGGCGCCGACGAGGTTGCGCTTCTCCAGCTTCGTCAACACGTAGTAGATCGATGAGAACCCGATGTCGGTCCATCGTCGGATAGCCCGCTGCTCGATCACATGCTCCAGGTCGTAACCATGTCGGGGCTGCTCCACCAGCAGACCGAGCACCGTCAGTTCCGCCACCGTCAGATCCATCCTCCTATTCTAGTACTAGAATAGGAGGATGGATCGGTTGCTCTCACGTGCCACGAGAGGTTGATAGTCGGGCGGGATAACCGTGGCGAAGTCGGCCGGACGCGGCGGGGCGGCTGCCGGATTGTCGGGGCGGCCTTGGCAACGGGGCGCCGGAAGGTCTGTGTTCGCGCGAGGAGGGGGAACGACGATGGACCGCCACGACGGTGGGGTCCTGGGCGTTCCCGCACCGGCGTGGATCGGGCGTCAGCCACCATCTCGCCCCGCCTATGCCCCTCTCTCGTCTGTTCTCACGAGGTCGTCGAGGCGGATGGCGTCTTGCTCGTCGGTGGGGCCGACGACGAGCGGGACGGGCTTGGGGCCGCGGTAGGCGGCCCGGCCGGGCGCAGGGTTGACGATGAGGTCGATGAGGGGGCGCACGGCGTCGTCGGGCTGCTGGCCGATCAGCGGAGCCAGGATCGTGGCGGCGAGCTTCATGCCGGCGCCGGCATCGCCTGCGAAGCTGGAACGGACCAGGCGGGCAGGCCCCCAGGTCACGTAGCTGAGGTCGGGGTTGTCTCGCGTGGCGAGGATGCCGAGCAGTTCGTTGGCTCGCCGCTGCTGCGCGTTGGATCTGCCGAACGTGAATCCCCGCGTCAGTTCGGGATCATCGAAGTCGATCGCGTCCGCCTTGGCTCCCGGCACGGAGGTGTTGACGATGCCCGGACGCCCGGACGCTCGAAGCTGCTTGGCGAGCCCGGTGACCAGGACGTACTTGGAGAGGAAGAACAGCGCCCAGGACGCCTCGTGTCCTTCGGTGGTGATGTGGCGGCGACTGCGGATGAATGAGGCGGTCAGCACCAGGGCGTCGATCTGTTCGTAGCGGGCGGTCAGGTGTGCGACGACCCGGCGACTGTCGGCGACGAGCGACAGGTCCGCGGCGATGAACTCCGCACGTTCGGCAGCGGATGGGTCGCCGACCGCGGAGAGCAGCGCGTCGAACTTCGCGCGACTGCGGCCGATGACGGCCACCCGGTCTCCCGCTGTCAGGAAGTGGCGTGCCAGCGCCCCTCCCATCCCGTCCGTGCCTCCAGTGATGACGATCGTCCTCATGACCACTCCATTTACGGAACCAATGTTCCGCTTCACCCTAGCACCTAAGAGGAACACCAGTTCCGTCTTGATATCATCAGCACATGGCCGGGGAGCGCAGACAACGACGCGATGCGGTCGCCAACCGCGCGCGGATTATCGAGGCCGCCGCACAGGTCTTGCGGCAGGAAGGGATGGGCGCAGAGATGCGCCAGATCGCCGCAGCCTCCGGCGTCGGCATCGGCACCCTCTACCGACACTTCCCCACACGAGACGACCTCGTGCATGCAGTGACCGGCACTGACCTCGCCACCCTCGCCGACGCCGGTCTCCCCGTGGACGGGACCGCGGCTGACGCTCTGCGCGAGTTCTTCACCGTCGCCAACGCCCAGCTCGCCGACAACAGGGCGATGGTCGATGTCCTCACGAGCGGCTCACCGGCCGACGAGGACGTGCAACGGTGCATCGCCCACCTCACCCGAGTCGGCCAGGATGTCATCGACCGAGCGCGCCACGATCACACCATCGCCGCCGATGTCACCGCCAGCGACATCGCCTACCAGCTGATGGGACTGACCCGCGTCGCTCAACTACTTCCCGACGCGAGCCCAGGCACTGTCACCCGGCACGTGGAACTCGCCTTACGCGGCCTCATCGCATCTGACGGTGCCATGTCCTCCAGATCAGACGCGACCTCGACATAGCCTCCCGGCGGCGCGCCTCGAGTTTCCCTTTCGCCGAACCGCCTCATCCGAGCGGTCACACGTCTTTCAGACGAGGACCCGGACTAGTCTGTATGGAATTGGTGGCGGTGTCGCGAGTGAGGGTTGTGATGGTGGAGAAGCGGCGGGGTTCAGGCCGTCCGGCGTATGACTCCAAGCAGAAGCTCGTCGCCGCGATGTGCGCGCTGCTGGCCGAGCGGGGGTTCGAGGCGACCAGCCCGACGATGATCCTGCAACGCTCCGGTATCGGGCACGGAAGCATGTACCACCACTACCGGGGCAAGGAAGACCTCGCGCTCGATGCGATCAGTCATATGCGCGGTCACGGGGTCGCGTTCCTTGAAGGCCACGCTCAACACGCTCCATCAGCCGATGACATCGATCCGGAAGCGGTGCACTCGGGCGTTTCGTTGGCGCTGGATCGACTGCTTGCCCGCAAGGAAGGGCAGGCGCTGATCCGGCTGCTCGCCGACCCGGTGGTGGGGGCGCTCAAGCCGCTGGCGGCGGCGATCCAGGACTGGTGTGACGACCTCCGCGCCACGATCATCCTCGCCCTCCGCGACGACCAGCCCGGCGACGACCCCGAGATTGCGGACGCCGCCGCGCGCTTCCTCGCGCCCGAGTTCACCGCGCACGCCGACGAGCTGCTGGCTACAGCGCTCGGACGCGGCCTCTTGGGTCTTCCCCGGATTGCGTTGCTGTCGGATTCGGCGGGACCACGCTAGTCTGGCCTCACAACAATTACATACATACTAGTACGGTCCTCGATCTGCAAGATGCGTGGCAACTCAAAAGTGGCGATCGGAGAGGAGCTGATTTCGGGGTGCTTCTGATTCCGTGAAACAGGTGGCGCACCTACCTGTATGGAGAGAAGTGAACGGGATCTTCGGCTGAGAGTGACGCGGCGTGAGCGCCCTGATCTGGGGAAGCTGATCGAGTGGGTGCTCAACATCGCCGAGGCCCGCCACCAAGCCTGGCAACGCGGCGAACCCGACCCCTACCGTTTCCCACTGCCCGACGAACTGGCATCTGCTGGTGAACCGGCACGGCCAGAGCTGTTCGTTCTGTCAGAGGCACGCGAGAAGATCGACGAGAAACAACACCCTCGGCAAGGAGGCCCACCATGAGTATCGCTAGGCTGACCAGTCGGCCACCCGAGACCGGAGCGGAGAGGCTGGTGCTGCTCGCGGTGTCCTACCTTCGTGTCTCTACACGCGAGCAGGCTGAACGCGGCGGCACCGACGAAGGGTTCTCCATCCCTGCCCAGCGCGAAGCGAACGCGCGAAAGGCTGACGAACTCGGGGCGCGAGTGGTGCGCGAGTTTGTGGACGCCGGCGAGTCCGCGCGGTCCGCTGATCGTGATGGTCTTCAGGAGATGTTGACGTTCATCAAAGCATCGTGTGTGCAGTTCTGCATCGTGCACAAGCTTGATCGTCTCGCCCGCAACCGTGCCGACGACGTGCAGATCCATGAAGCCCTCATCAGCGCTGGTGTCACCCTCGTTTCAGCGACGGAGAGCATCGATCAAACGCCTTCTGGGATGCTCGTGCACGGGATCATGTCGTCGATTGCGGAGTTCTACAGTCGCAACCTCGCCACCGAAGTCACCAAGGGCATGCAACAGAAGCTCGCCCAGGGCGGCACCCCAATGCGCGCACCCATTGGTTATTTCAATGTCCGCAAAACAGATGAGCAAGGTCGCGAATTGCGCACGGTGGTGGTTGATCCTGAACGTGCACCGCTGATCCGGTTCGCATTCGAACGCTACGCAACCGGCGAGACCTCGGTTGCGGCGCTCTTGCGTGAACTCACTGCGCGCGGGTTGCTGACTGTGCCGTCGCCGAAGCGACCATCGAAGCCGCTGGGGAAGGCAACGTTCTACTCGTTACTGACGAACCCGTACTACGCAGGCGTGATTCGCTACAAAGGCGCACTGCATCCCGGCGCGCACGAACCGTTGATCGAACCGACCCTGTTCGACCAGGTGCAATCGCTTCTGAAAGCGCGTACGGCGAAAATGACGCGCCACGTCACGCACGCCCACCACCTGAAAGGGCTGCTGCACTGCGGCAGTTGCGGGTCGAGGATGCTCCTCGACTTCGCCACCAACCCGCGCGGCACCACCTACGCGTACTTCGTGTGCTCGGGCCGTGCAGCGAAGAAGACAAACTGCACCCGGCGGGCAGTGCCCGTGCAAGTTGCTGAGCGCCTGGTTGAAGCCTCTTACGCGAGCATCACGATCAGCGAAGCTGACTACCGACACCTTGCCGCCGAGGTCGACTCGGCGTTCGACAAACGGAGTTCGGGCAGGGATCAGGAACTCGCTGATCTGACCGCGAACCGGGCCAGGCTCGAAGCCGAGTCCGACAAGCTCCTCGCCGCGCATTTCGCCGACGCGATCGACCTACCCACGCTGAAACGGCACCAGGACCGCATCCGCACCGGCCTTGCAGACATCGAGCAACGGCTCAGCGAACACGACGAGAAGCACACCGGAGGGCGGGCGTTCCTCCACGACTCACTCCGACTTCTCACGAACGCGCACCACGCCTACGCCCGATCTGGCGATGCCGACAGAAGGCTCGCAAACCAAGGGTTCTACACGCGACTGGAAATCACCGAAGAAGAGCAGCTGCGACCGCACCTCGCAGAGCCCTTCGCAACGATCATCAACGTGGCATCCGGAGGCAAGAAGACCAAACGGGAACACTCCACATCTTTCGATATCGTGTGTTCCCGTAAGGATATTTGGGTGGGCGATACCAGACTCGAACTGATGACCTCTTCCGTGTGAAGGAAGCGCGCTACCAACTGCGCCAATCGCCCATGACCGCAAGCGGTCGAGATTCGATAGTACCGGATGGGAGCGGCATCCCGAACCGCGAAAGATGACACGCGAGGGCTGTGATGGGTTTTGCATGGGGGCGAGTATCGGCTAAAGTCGATCACGCGCCGGTCAGCCGGAGCACGCGGATGTAGCGCAGTTGGTAGCGCATCACCTTGCCAAGGTGAGGGTCGCGAGTTCGAGTCTCGTCATCCGCTCGAGTGCAGGGAATCCCAGCCAGGGATTCACGGCACGTGGGGTCAATCCACACGGTGGCGTGGCCGAGCGGCTAGGCACCGGCCTGCAAAGCCGTTTACACGGGTTCGAATCCCGTCGCCACCTCCACTCCTGGCTCCGGCCGGAGGCAGTAACTTGGGCGATTGGCGCAGCGGTAGCGCGCTTCCCTGACACGGAAGAGGTCACTGGTTC
>CAZHML010000031.1:0-29011 GCA_964533745.1 uncultured Microbacterium sp. | reverse complement strand
CCCCGTTCTCGATGTTGCGCGCCGCGCCGAAGAAGCGCTTGGGCGGGTAGAGCGCCGAGGCGTCCACGCCGCCGGTGAGGACGCGCCCCGAGGTGGGGGCGGAGATGTTGTAGGCACGGCCCAGGCGCGTGATGGAGTCCAGCAGCACGACGACGTCGCGGCCGAGTTCGACCAGGCGCTTGGCGCGCTCGATGGCGAGCTCGGCGACCGTGGTGTGGTCCTCGGCGGGGCGGTCGAAGGTCGAGGCGATGACCTCGCCCTTGACCGTGCGCTCCATGTCGGTGACCTCTTCGGGGCGCTCGTCCACGAGCACGACCATGAGGTGCACCTCGGGGTTGTTCTGCGCGATCGCGTTCGCGATCTGCTGCAGCACGATGGTCTTGCCGGCCTTCGGAGGCGCGACGATGAGGCCGCGCTGGCCCTTGCCGATGGGTGCGACCAGGTCGATGATGCGCTGGGTCAGCCTCTCAGGCGCCGTCTCCAGGCGCAGACGCTCCTGCGGGTACAGCGGGGTGAGCATGCTGAAGTCGACGCGGTTGGCGGCATCCTCGACGGACAGGCCATTGACGGCGTCGACCTTCACCAGGGCGTTGTACTTCTGGCGGCCGGACTGCTCGCCCTCGCGGGGCTGCTTGATGGCACCCACGACGGCGTCGCCCTTGCGCAGGTTGTACTTCTTGACCTGGCCGAGCGAGACGTAGACGTCGCTCGGGCCGGCGAGGTAGCCGGTGGTGCGCACGAAGGCGTAGTTGTCGAGCACATCGAGGATGCCGGCGATCGGGATGAGCACGTCATCCTCGTCGATCTCAGGCTCGAACTCGTCGGTGCCGCCGCGGCGCTTGTTGCGCTGGCGGCTGCGGGCACTGCCGTCCTCGTCGGATCCGGCATCCTGCGCGCCGTTCTGGCCGTTCTGGCCATTCTGGCCGTTCTGAGTGCCGCCCTGGCCGCGGCCGCGGCTGCGATTGCGGTTGCGGCTGCGATTGCGGCTCGAGCCCTCGCCAGAGGACTCCTCGCCGTCGGCGGGGGCCTCGGCGGCATCCGCCTTCGCGGTCTCGGGCGCGGTCTCGGAGGCCGCCGCCGCGGTCTTGCGGCCGCGGGCGGGGGCCTTCTTCGGCTCGCCCTCGGGAGCGTCTTCGGCGGCGGGGGCATCCTTCGTCTCGGCGGACTCTGCAGCCGGGGCCGCCTTCTTGGCGCGGCTGGCGCGGGGCTTGGTCGCGGGGGCCTCATCGGCGGCAGTCGCGTCCGCGGCCTTGTCGGCAGCGGGTGCCTTGTCCGCGACGACGGGGGCTTCCGCGGTGGCTGCCACGCTCGCCGAGGTGGCGCGGCGCGGAGCGCGCTTGCGCGGCGCCTCGGCCGTCTCGGTGGCCGCGGAATCCGCGGCGGGGGTGTTGTCGGTCTGGGTCTCGGAGAGATTCTCCACGAGCACTTCCTTAGTTCTGTCAGGGAATGAGCGGCTCACGCGCCAGCGGGTGCTCGGCGCGTGCTGCACGGCGGCGCGGGCGCGCACCAGGACCTCAGAAGTCTTGGGGGTTCACCGTGCGGATGTCGCAGAACGCGATGGGGCCGGATTCACGATCGTGATGGAAGGCCTTCCGCTCGAGAAGACACTCTACCACCTCGGACGTCGACGGCGAGCATGAGCTGCTCCCAGTCGCCCTCCCCCACAGCGGCCGCGACGGCTGCCGCTTCCTGGCGCTTTCCCGGTCCGTCGGCGAGCACGAGGACGCTGGGACCGGCCCCCGAGACGACCGCGGCGAAGCCGCGCGCGCGCAGTTCTCGCACGAGGGCGCTGGTGGCCGGCATCGCGCCCGCCCGGTAGTCCTGGTGCAGCCGGTCGGCGGTCGCGTCCAGCAGCAGCTCGGGACTCTGGGTCAGCGCCGCGATCAGCAGTGCCGAGCGCGAGACGTTGAAGACGGCGTCCTCACGCGGCACCTGGGCCGGTTGCAGGCTGCGCGCGAGCTCGGTGGACATCGTGAACGAGGGCACGAGCACGAGCGGCGAGACGCCCCGGTGCACGAGCAGCTTCTTGTGCTGCGGGCCCCGCTCGCCCATCCACGCGATCGTCAGGCCCCCGAACAGGCCCGGGGCGACGTTGTCAGGATGCCCCTCCATCTCGGTGGCCAGGCGCAGCAGGGCATCCTCATCGAAGCTGTACTCACCCTCGAGCAGCCCGGCGGCGGCGAGCACGCCGGCTACGACCGCCGCACCCGAGGAGCCGAGACCGCGCCCATGCGGGACGCCGTTGCGCGCGACGATCCGCAGGCCCGGCAGGGGCTTTCCGGCGTCCGCGAAGACGTGGGCGATCGTGCGCACGACGAGGTTGCCGGCATCCCGCGGAATCT
This sequence comes from uncultured Microbacterium sp., assembly GCA_964533745.1. Classification (GTDB taxonomy): domain Bacteria; phylum Actinomycetota; class Actinomycetes; order Actinomycetales; family Microbacteriaceae; genus Microbacterium. Next base: position 26,669 of record CAZHML010000031.1, on the reverse strand, counting down.
CGTCGGCACCCTCACCGGTGACCTCGATCTCGAGCCCGGGGGTGTGAAGTGCGGTGACGGCGAGCTCATCGTAGACGCTAAGCGCGAGACCGAGGGTGTCGAAGCCGGGGCCGAGATTCGCCGTGGTGGCGGGAACGCGCACCTCAACCGTGCGCCCTTCGACGGGATCAGGGAGCGGCGAACCGGGCTCGGGGACCGCTGCGCTCACGCGGAGGCGCCCTTCGGCACGAGCCCCAGGACGCTCGCCACCTCGCTCGTGGCGGCGTCGACGACGGTGGGGGCCACCTCTGAGCCGTCCGGCTGGCGCAGCACCCACAGCGGGTCCTTCAGGCCGTGCCCGGTGACGGTGAGCACCACGCGCGCGCCGCGCGGGACGACGCCCGCTTCGACGCGGTCCAGCAGCCCCGCGACGCTGATCGCCGAGGCCGGTTCGACGAAGATCCCCACCTCGCCCGCGAGCAGCTTCTGCGCGGCGAGGATGCGGGCGTCGTCGATCGCGCCGAAAGCGCCGTCGGTGGCATCCCGGGCCTGAAGGGCCAGCTCCCAGGAGGCGGGGTTCCCGATGCGGATGGCCGTGGCGACCGTGTCGGGTTCGCGCACGACCTCACCCCGTACGAGGGGCGCCGATCCCTCGGCCTGGAAGCCGAACATCCGCGGTACGCGGGTCGCGACGCCACGCTCGGCCTCCTCGGTGTAGCCGCGCGCGTAGGCGGTGTAGTTGCCGGCGTTGCCGACCGGGATGAAGTGGAAGTCCGGGGCGTCTCCGAGCACCTCGACGACCTCGTAGGCGGCGGTCTTCTGCCCCTCGATGCGGTCGGGGTTGACGGAGTTGACCAGGTGCACCGGGTACTGCTCGGCGAGCTCGCGGGCGATATCGAGACAGTCGTCGAAGTTGCCGCGGATCTGGATGAGCTGCCCGTTGTGCGCGACCGCCTGACTGAGCTTGCCCATCGCGATCTTGCCCTCGGGGACGAGGACTGCCGCCGTGATCCCGGCGTGAGCGGCGTAGGCGGCGGCGGATGCCGAGGTGTTGCCCGTCGAGGCGCAGATCACCGCCTGCGCGCCGTGCTCCACGGCGCGCGAGAGCGCCACCGTCATCCCGCGGTCCTTGAAGGACCCGGTGGGATTCATCCCCTCGAACTTCACCCAGACATCCGCCCCCGTGCGCGCCGAGAGCGCCGGGGCGGGAAGCAGCGGCGTACCCCCTTCGCCCAGCGTGACGACCGTCGAGGTCTCGGTGACCCCGAGCCGGTCGGCGTATTCGCGCAGGACTCCTCGCCAGAGGTGGGCCATGTCATTCTCCTTCCACGCGCAGGACGCTGCCCACGCGCTCGACGGCGTCGTTCTCGGCGAGGCGGGCGACGGTGTCGCTGAGCGCTCGCTCGGTGGCTCGATGGGTGCCGATGACCAGGCGCGCGCGCCCCTCGTCGAGGGCGGACTGCACGACGGTGGCGACCGAGACGCCGCCGTCGCTGAGGATCCCGGCAAGCCGCGCGAGCACGCCCGGCTGGTCGCTCACGTCGAGCGTGATCTGATAGCGCGTGAGCACGTGCCCGATCGGTGCCATCGGCAGGTTCGCGCGGGTCGACTCCCCCACGCCCACGCCACCCGCGATGTGGCGGCGTGCAGCCGAGACGACGTCGCCGAGCACCGCCGAGGCGGTCTGGATGCCGCCGGCACCGGCGCCGTAGAACATCAGGGATCCCGCCGCTTCGGCCTCGACGAAGACGGCGTTGTTGGCCCCGTGCACGGAGGCCAGGGGGTGCTCGCGCGGGACGAGCGCCGGGTACACGCGCACCGAGATCGACTCGGTGCCGTCCACGTCGATGCGCTCGCAGACGGCGAGGAGCTTGATGACGTGGCCCGCGGCCCGCGCCTGCTCGATCATGTCAGCCGTGACCGAGGTGATCCCCTCGCGGTGCACGGCATCCAGCGGCACGGCGGTGTGGAAGGCGAGGCTCGCCAGGATCGCCGCCTTCTGCGCGGCGTCGAAGCCCTCCACATCCGCGGTCGGATCGGCCTCGGCGTAGCCCAGGCGCTGGGCGTCCGCGAGCACCTCGGCGAAGCCCGCGCCCTCGGTGTCCATCCGGTCGAGGATGTAGTTCGTCGTGCCGTTGACGATCCCCATGATGCGCACGATCCGGTCGCCGGCCAGCGAGTCGCGCAGGGGCCGGATGATCGGGATGGCACCGGCCGCAGCCGCCTCGTAGTGCACCGAGGCACCCACCTGATCGGCCGCCTCGAACAGCTCGGGGCCGTGCGTGGCGAGCAAGGCCTTGTTGGCCGTCACGACATCGGCACCCGAAGTGATCGCCTGCAGGATGTGGCTCCGGGCGGGCTCGATGCCACCCATGAGCTCGATGACGATGTCGGCTCCGGTGATGAGGCTCTCGGCGTCCGTGGTGAACAGCTCTGCGGGCAGCTCCGCGTCGCGGGGCGCGTTCACGTCGCGTACGGCGATCCCGGCGAGCTCGAGCACGGCACCGGCGCGGTCGGCGAGCTCGTCGCCGTGCCGCAGCAGGAGCGAGGCGACCTGGGATCCCACTGCGCCCGCGCCCAGCAGCGCCACGCGAAGCCTTCGGTACTCGGGGGTCACTTCGACTCGCTCCGCTCGCTCAGCACGGCGCACTTCGACTCGCTCCGCTCGCTCAGCACGGCGAATGCTTCTGCATGCCCTTGTTCGACGGGCGAGACGCCCGCGTCGCGCGCGAGCAGGTCCTCGATCGTCTCGGCACGCATGAGCACGCTCGATGCGCCATCCCGCACAGCGACGATCGCCGGCCGCGGGACATGGTTGTAGTTGCTCGACATCGAGACGCAATAGGCTCCGGTCGCCGGCACGGCCAGCAGATCGCCCGGCACGACATCCGCCGGGAGGAACTCGTGATCCACGACGATGTCGCCGGACTCGCAGTGCTTGCCGACGACGCGCACGAGCACGGTCTCTCCCTCGCCCCGGCGCGATGCCAGGCGCGCGGAGTACTGCGCGCCGTACAGCGCCGGGCGGGCGTTGTCGCTCATCCCGCCGTCGACGCTCACGTAGCGACGCGAAGCCTCGCCCGCGGCGGTGTCGACCGCGACGTCCTTGGTCGTGCCCACCTCGTAGAGGGTGACCCCCGCGGTGCCGATGATGATCCGGCCCGGCTCGAAGGCGAGTTCCGGGATCGGGATGCCGCGGGCGGCGCACTCGGCGGCGACGGTCTCGGCGATGCCGGCGGCGAGCTCTTCGATGGGCCTCGGGTCGTCGGCGGCGGTGTAGGCGATCCCGAATCCCCCGCCGAGGTTGAGCACCGGGATGTCTCCGCCCGCGAGCAGCCTCGCGTGCAGCTCGATCACCCGGGCGGCGGACTCGCGGAAGCCTGCGACGCCGAAGATCTGCGAGCCGATATGGCAGTGCAGACCCAGGAACCGCAGACCAGGCAGTTCGCGGATGCGTGCGACGGCGCGCTCCGCCTCGGCGACGGTGAAGCCGAACTTCTGGTCTTCGTGCGCGGTGGCCAGGAACTCGTGGGTCTGCGCGTGCACGCCGCTGTTGACGCGCACGAGCACGCCCTGTTCGGCACCGGTGCGCGCGGTGACGGCCGCGAGCCGCTCGATCTCGATCCCGCTGTCCACGATGATCGTGCCGATGCCGACGCCCACCGCCCGCTCGAGCTCGGCGACGGACTTGTTGTTGCCGTGGAAGCCGAGGCGCGCGGGATCGACGCCCGCGGCGAGCGCGACCGCGAGTTCGCCACCCGTGCACACGTCGATGCGCAGGCCCGCCTCGGTCATCCACCGCGCGACGGTCGTGGTGAGAAGGGCCTTGCCCGCGTAGTAGACCCGCGCGGTCGTGCCGATCCCGGCCGCGGCGCTCTCGAAGGCCGCACGCACGCGGATCGCCCGGGTGCGGGCCTCGTCCTCGTCGATGACCATCAGCGGGGTGCCGTATCGGGCCACGAGATCGTCCGCACGGGCCGCGGCTATCACGAGCGCACCGTCCGCGTCGCGGGCGGCCGATGCCGGCCACACTCCTGGCGCGAGCGCGTTGGCGTCCTCCGGGACGGCGAGCCACGGCGGTGCGAGCGGGTGGGCGGTGCGGGAAGTCACGGATCACCTAAGGGAGAGGTCGGCAGTCACTCGATCCTACCGAGCGACGGGGAGCGCTCCGGCATATGTCGCCCCTCCCCAGCCCCTTCATCCGCTCCGGTCGCAGTTCCGGCTGTTTTGACGCCTCATACCGACCCTTTTCGACACCGGAGCCCTGGGGGTCCGGGCAGAAACGGGTCGATAGAGTGGAGGGATGAGCGGGTGGATCGCGCGCACCGTCGAGGCGGCAACGGCCTGGGCGCTGGAGCGCAGGCTCGTACGCGCTGCTCTGCTATACGGCGAGAAGCGCGCGCCGGTGCTCGCCGACGGCATCACCTATCGCGCGCTGTTCAGCATCTTCGCGGCGGTCCTGCTGGGCTTCTCGGTCGCAGGACTCTGGCTGGCAGGCAACCCCGCCGCGTGGCAGGCGCTCGTCGAGACGGTGGAGTACGCGGTCCCCGGACTCATCGGCGAGAACGGGATCGTTGACCCCAACACGATCGACAACCCGGTCACCTTCTCGATCACCGGCATCCTCTCGCTCGTCGGTCTCGTCGGCGCGGCGATCGGAGCGATCGGGTCGCTCGGCACGGCGATGCGGCTGATCGCGAACACGACGTCCGCCGACGTGCCCTTCCCCTGGGTGCTGCTGCGCGACCTCGCCCTCGCTGTGGCGATCGGTGCGGCCTTCCTCGTCTCGGCGGGGCTCACCTTCGCCGCCCGGCTCGGCGTGCGCGAGGTCGAGGAGCTGACCGGATGGGGCGGTGCCGGCTGGAGCGCCCATCTCATCTCGCTGTTCGTGGTGCTCGCCCTGAACGTGGGCCTGGTCGCGGGCACCTTCCGGGTGCTCGCCGGGGTGCGGGCCTCAGCGCGCGCGCTGTGGTCGGGAGCGCTACTGGGAGGCCTGGGCCTGCTCGGGCTGCAGGAGCTGTCGAGCCTGTTCGTCGGGGGCGCTTCGGCGAACCCGCTGCTGGGCACCTTCGCCGCACTCATTGCGCTGCTGCTCTGGGTGAACCTCTCGGTGCAGGTGATCCTGTACGCCACGTGCTACATCTGCACCGGGGTCGAGGATGAGCGCGACCGCGTGCACGCGCGGTTCTCGGCGCGGACCTTCGCGGAGCGCCGCATCCAGCAGGCCGAGAAGGCTGTCGCCGTCGCGACCGCCGAGCTGCGCGCGGCACGGGATGCGGCCGAGGGCTGAGCCCTTCGTCAGCAGGTACCGGGCCTGCGCAGCGAGGTGTCGGTCATGATCGCGCCGTCCACGCGGAAGTCGATTTCGGCCGCATCGCCCTGGATGCGCAGATCCACCAGTTCGACGCCGCGCGGCATCCGGTCGGCGAGGCACACGGGGAAGGGCCCGGTGAGCGCGACGCCCACGGGGCCGAGCCGGTCGATGAGCCCCTCGCGATCCACCCGGACGGAGGCGAGCTCGAAGGCGAAGGGGTGCAGCAGAACGGTGCCGTCCGCCACCTCGGCCTCGACGCTGATCTCGATCGGGACCCCGACGCCGAGCACCCGTACTGTGCCTGCCAGCGTCACCATGCCCGCGTCGAGCCGCGCCTCGTCCAGCGGCAGGTCGGCGGATGCCAGTATCGCCAGCAGATGCTCGGAACCGATCCGCATCGTGCCGGCAATGCCGTCGATCGAACGACCGTCCAGGGCCACGCCCGTGATCGTCGCGTCGATGTCGCCGCGCAGGCCTCCGAGGTCCACATCGTCCGCACGCAGTCCCACTTCGTCGACCCGACCCGCGATGAGCTGGCCCACCAGGAACCCGGGCAGGCTCACCTCGATCTCCTGATCCGCCGGCAGGTTCAGGGCGGTGGCGACCTGGTCGCGGACGATGCCCGGCGCGATAATGCGGGCGAGCACCTCGGCAGCGCCGACCAGAAGCCCCGCGATCACGATCAGCGTGAGCAGCACCCAGGGCCAGCGTCGACGCCGCCGCCGTCCGTGCTGCGGTCCGATCACGAGCGTGGGTGCGGTCACATGCGCTCCGGGGCCGAGACGCCGAGCAGGCCCAGGCCGTTGCGCAGCACCTGGCCGGTGGCGTCGTTGAGCCAGCGGCGGCTGTGATGCACCGGCTCGACGGGATCGTCGCCCTGCGGGATGACCCGGCAGTTGTCGTACCAGCGGTGGTAGAGGCCGGCCAGCTCCTCCAGATAGCGCGCAACGCGGTGGGGTTCGCGCACCTCGGCGGCGAAGGCGACGATGCGCGGGAACTCCTGGAGCGCACCGAGCAGGGCCGCCTCGGTCTCGTGCGCGAGGGTCTCGGGGGCGAAGACCGAGCGGTCGACGCCGGCATCCCGGGCGTTGCGGGCGACGTTGTGCGTGCGCGCGTGGGCGTACTGCACGTAGAAGACGGGGTTGTCGTTGGTGCGCTTGCGCAGAACCTCGGGGTCGAGGGTCAGCGGCGAGTCGGCCGGATAGCGCGCGAGCGAGTAGCGCAGGGCATCCGTGCCGAGCCAGTCGCGCAGGTCGTCGGGCTCGATGATGTTGCCGGTGCGTTTGCCCAGGCGCGCGCCGTTGACCGAGACCAGCTGGCCGATGAGCACCTCGATGTCCTTCTCGGGGTCGTCGCCCGCGGCACCGGCGAGGGCCTTCAGCCGGTGCACGTAGCCGTGGTGGTCGGCACCGAGCAGGTAGATCTTGTGCGCGTAGCCGCGGTCGCCCTTGTTCAGGTAGTAGGCCGCGTCGGCGGCGAAATAGGTATACTCGCCGTTCGAGCGGCGGATGACGCGATCCTTGTCGTCGCCGAAATCGGTGGTGCGCACCCAGACCGCGCCCTCCTGGTCGAAGACGTGCCCCTGGGCGCGCAGGCGATCGACGGCCTCGTCGACGAGGCTCGGCCCGCCGTTCTCGCCCGGGGCGTGCAGCAGGCGCTCACTGAACCAGTGGTCGAAGTGCACGTTGAACTTGGTGAGCGACTCCTGCAGCTCGGCGAACTGGAAGCGGTAGGCGAGGTCGCGGGCGGCGACCACCTGCTGCTCGTCATCGCGATCGAGGATGCGGGGATCGGCGGCACGCACCCGCTCGGCGAGATCCTGGATGTAGGAGCCGGGGTAGCCGTCCTCGGGCGTCGGCTCGCCCTTGATCGCGGCGAGCACCGAACGGCCGAAGCGGTCCATCTGGGCACCGGCGTCATTGATGTAGAACTCGCGGGCGACCTCAGCCCCGCTGGCGGCCAGCAGGCGTCCGATGGCGTCGCCGAGTGCCGCCCAGCGGGTGTGGCCGATGTGCATGGGGCCGGTGGGGTTGGCGCTGACGAACTCGAGGTTGATCGTGTTGCCGGCCTGCGAGTCGTTCGTGCCGTAGGCAGCGCCCGCTTCGACGATGGTCTGGGCGAGGATGCCCGCGGCGGCGGCATCCAGACGGATGTTGATGAACCCGGGGCCGGCGACCTCGACACTCGCGATCCCCTCGATGCTCGCGAGGCCCTCGGCGATCTGCTGCGCGAGTTCGCGCTGGTTCGTGCCGAGGGGCTTCGCGAGGCGCATGGCGATGTTCGAGGCCCAGTCGCCATGCTCGCGGCTGCGGGGGCGGTCGAGCACGATGTCGGCGACGGTGATGCCGAGCGGCTGCCCGGGGCGGCGCTCCTCGGCGATCGGGGTGATCACGGCCAGGAGTGCTTCGGCGAGCGCGTCGGGGTTCATAGGCTCTCCAGTCTACGGCGCGTCCTTCGCCCGCCCGGCGCGCCGACTGCTCACGCCGGAGCAGGCGAACGCGCCAGAACAGGGCAGTTGTTTCCGCGAATCGCCTGTTCTGGCGTGTCTGCCTGTTCTCGCGTATCCCCGGCCGGGAGGGCGGCCTCCTCAACGCTGATATCGTTGATCGGTACGCCTCTGTAGCTCAGTGGATAGAGCGCCGGTTTCCGGTACCGTAGGTCGCAGGTTCGACTCCTGTCAGGGGCACGCAGCGCGACCTCCGCGCTCACCACCCGAGGGAGGGGCTCGTCATGGCAGACGATGTCTTCGCCGGTCCTGTCGACTACCTGGTGTTCGGATTCCCCGGCTCCGCGGATGTCGGCGAGGGACTGCAGGCCGTCCTGAATCGCGTCGACGAGGGGACGATCGAGATCCTCGACCTCGAGGTCGTCTCGAGGGATGACGCAGGATCCCCTGTCACGAGAGCGCTCGCCGATCTGCAGGCGACCACGAATGCTGACCTGTCGGTGTTCGAGGGCGCGCTCTCCGGCATCCTGGACGAGGACGACCTCGCCGCCATCGCCGAGGGTCTGGAGCCCGGCGGCTTCGCCATCGCGATCGTGTACGAAGACCGCTCGCTGGCCGGTGCGGCAGCCGCTTGGACCCGCGCCGGGGGCACGGAGCTGCTCGCCGGCGGCGTCGACATCGAAGAACTCGCCCGCATCCTGGACGGAGAGGAATAACCGATGAGCCTTCTGCGCACCGCCGCACGCGCCCACGTCGCCACCCGGGTCATCGGGAACACTCATCGTCGCCAGCAGCAGCAATGGGCCGCTCAGGATGCGGCGGCAGCCGCGAACACCGCCGCGCCTGCCGCACCGACGCCGCCACCTGCGGCGGCCGGGGCTTCATCGTCAATGCTCGAACAGCTCGCGCAACTCGGCCAGCTCCGGGATGCCGGCGTGCTCACCGAGGCCGAGTTCGAGGCGCAGAAGCAGCGCGTCCTCGCCGCCGGCTGAACCGCCCGCGGTTGCCGGGGCCATCCGGCCCGGCCACCACATGCATCTCGCGCAACCGCCCCATTTGCGCCACACTGTGATCATGTTCGGTGAATACACGGATGTGCAGTGGGTGGCTCTCGGCTTCGTCTACCTCGGCATGGCCCTGATCGTCGCGATGGTCATCCGCCGGTTCGTGCCGATCCTGGCGAAGATGTACCTGCCCGCGAGCGTGATCGCCGGCTTCTTCCTGCTGCTGGCCGGCCCCCAGATCCTCGGCGCGATCACCGGCGGGTGGAGCCTCATCCCGCAAGAGGCGCTCGCCGTCATGTCGCGGCTTCCCGGGCTCATGATCAACGTCGTCTTCGCCGCCATCATGATCGGCAAGAGCCTGCCTCGGGTGCGCCGGATCTGGACCGACTCGGCGCCGCACGTGATCCTCGGCAGCGCCTTCTCCTTCGGGCAGTTCGCGCTCGGCGCGCTCGCGGTGGTCTTCATCCTCACCCCCTTCTTCGGCCTGCCGGATGCCGCGGGCTCCATCCTCGAGATGTCGTTCGCCGGCGGCCACGGGACGATCGCCGGGATGGGCGGCCTGCTCGAAGAAGCCGGCGCCGGCGAGCTGATCGACCTGGGTCTGGGGCTTGCCACCATCAGCATGATCACCGGGGTCGTCGGCGGCTCGATCATCGTGAACTACGGAATCCGCAGCCCGAAGATCCAGGTCGTCCGCAACACCCGCCCGGCCGGCACCGGACCCACCACGCTGCAGGAGGTGCGCCCCAACGACGGCGACAGCGACCGCGCGGGCGATGTGGGCCTGGGCTCCATCAGCCGCAGCTTCGGCGCGATCATGATCGCGATCACGGTCGGGATCGTCATCCTGAACCTGCTGCGGTGGATCAGCAACTCGCTGGGCTCGGACATCTTCGACAACTTCCCCCTCTTCCCCTTCACCGTCATCGGCGGCTTCATCGTCCAGCTCGTGCTGACCATGACCAAGACCGAGCACCTCGTCGAGCGGCGCACGGTCAACGACATCGCGGGCCTGGCCCTGGACATCCTGATCGCCGCCGCGATCGGCACGCTGTCGCTCGCGGCCCTCGGCGCGAACATCCCGGCCCTGGTCATCCTCACCGCCATCGCCCTGGCCTGGAGCGTGATCGGGATGCTGTGGCTGGGCCCCCGCATCCATCCGGAGAACTGGTTCGAGCACGCGATCGCCGACTACGGCCAGTCGCAGGGCAACGTCGCCACCGGCTTCGTGCTGGCCGACATGGTCGATCCCGAGCGCCGGACGAACGCCGCCCGCTCCTACGGCTACAAGCAGCTCATCTACGAGCCGTTCCTCGGCGGCGGGATCATCACCGCCTTCAGCGTGCCGATCATCCTGCAGATCGGCTCGCTCTGGTTCGGCCTGGCCTCCCTCGTGATCACCGTGCTGCTCATCGTCTGGGGCATGACGCGGGTGCGCGGACGCACCGGCGTGCACACGAGCTGAGGTGCGGGACCGGGACGATACCGAATTCGTCCTGTCCGAAGGGCATCGCCGTGGCACAGCGATGCTGTCCCGTATCACGTCGCCGCGGTCTGGCCCGACCGCCGGATCGGGGTGACCTGATCGGCTGGGTCGGAATCGCCGTGCGGCTCAGGTCGTCACGAGCGCTAGGACGGTCGCCACGACCGCGATGAGCGGCATCCCGCCCTGCAGCGCCGCCGCGCGCGCCATCCGCCGGTCCGACAGCAGCAGCACGAGGGCGGCGGCGAGCATCATGCCTGTGCCGGCGAGCACGAGCGTCAGCCCCACGGTGCGCTCGCCGGCAGCGACCAGGACGATGCCGAGCACGGTGATCACCGCGAGGAAGAGATTGTAGAAGCCCTGGTTCAGAGCGAGCTGCTTCATCGTCTGCGCGTCCGCTTCACTCCGCACGCCGAACAGCGGCCGGGTGCTCGGTCGCATCCACAGCAACGACTCCCAGGCGAAGATCACGACGTGGATGGCGGCGGCCAGTGCCGCGGCGACGAGTCCGGCGATGAGCATGCCCCGATTCTCCCCCGCGACACCCCGCGCGGCAAGGGTGACGCGTGATCGCGGCAACGCCTCAGACCAGGAAGATCGGCAGCAGCCCCGGATTGTGCGCGTGCACGAGCACGGCGAACACGACCGCGTCGAAGAGCAGGTGCACCGTGACGACATAGGCCAGCGACCGGGTGCGCAGGAAGATCCAGCCCTGCAGCAGCGCGAAGGGGATCGTCAGCAGCGGACCCCATTCGCGGTAGCCGAGTTCCCAGAGGAACGACACGAACACCGCGGCCTGCAGCACGTTCGCCAGAGCATCGGGAAAGTGCCGGCGCAGCAGCACGAACACCGTGCAGATGAAGAACAGCTCATCCCAGATGCCGACCGCCCCGACTCCGATGAACAGCCGCGCGATGAGGTCGGGGGTGTCCACGACGGGCCAGTTCTGGTAGACGCCCGAGGTGATGAAGTAGAACGGCAGGATCAGCCATCCGAGCGCGAGCACCGCGACCAGCCACGTCCAGTGCAGCCTCCCCCAGCGCCCGCCGCCGCGCCAGGGGAAGCCGATCGCGCGGTCGCGATAGACGAAGCGCGAGATGAGGTACGGCACCGCCACCGCCCCGCCCAGCGCGAGCGTGAAGCGCAGGAAGGCGAGGTCGTCGAGCTTCGCCTCCAGCGAGATGAGGCTCACGATGACCATGCCCAGGGCGATGAGCGAGAGGTCGCGGGTGAGGGAGGGGTCGGGTGCCGTCACCCGCCGCCGCTCCCACAGCAAGGCCCCTCCGACGCCCACGGCCAGCAGCAGGTATCCCAGCCACATCCACTGCAGCACGAACAGGGCCGGTGCCGCCAGGCACACCGAGGCCGCCGGGAGGATCCCCGGCCAGACGCGCCGTTCGGTCGCGATGTCGACGTGGCTCATGCCCTGCTCCTTCGCCGGTAGGCGAGATCGCGGATCGCGCGCCCCTTCGCGATCCCCTTGCGCTCGAAGGCGGTCATCGCCCGGCCCTCGAAGCGCTCGGCCCACCCGCCCTCGAAGGCACGCTCCAGCAGCGGCTCGGCGTCGAGCACCGTGCGCATCTGGCGTGCGTAGTCCTCCCAGTCGGTGGCCAGCCGCAGCATCCCGCCGTCGCGCAGCACCCGCGCGACAGTGGCCCCGAAGCCCTCGCGCACCATGCGCCGCTTGACGTGCTGCCGCTTGTGCCAGGGGTCGGGAAAGAAGATCCACACCTCGGATGCCGCGCCCTCGGGCAAGAAGACTGCGAGCACCTCGGGGGCATTGGCGTCCACGAGCCGGAGGTTGCGGGCACCCTCGCGATCCGCGTCGAGCATCGTGCGCGCCAGGCCCGCGCGGAACACCTCGACGGCGAGGAAGTCGACGTCCGGCCGGGATGCCGCAGCCGCCACGATCGCGTGCCCCTGCCCCGAGCCGACCTCGACGATCAGCGGTGCTGCCCGCCCGAAGACGCTCGGAGGATCGAGCCGGGCATCCAGATGCACCGAGGTCGAGGCGACCCCGCGAGGCACGTCCAGCAGGTAGTGCGCCGACAGCTCCGCGAAGGCGCGCTCCTGCCCCGATGACATCCGGCCGCTGCGGCGCACGAACGACACCGGCTCCTCGCGGAAGGTGCGCGGCTCTGACATGTCGTCCAGGCTACCGGGCTGCGCCGCGTGCCCCAGGACGGGATGCGCAGGACTTTCTACCCTGAGCATCCCGATCCCCTCTAGAATCGACTCGAGATTCACCGCCCCTCGGAGGGAGCAAGATGCGAGGTCAAAACCCGCTAGTCCTGGGTGCACTGCTGGGCGTGCTGCTCACCGGCTCGGCACTGCAGATGGCGTCTGCGACCGACCCGGTCACTCTTGACCCCGGATTCGTCACCGACCGGGCGAACGCGCTCACCGGGAGCGAGAAGAGCGCCGCCGAAGAACGCCTCCAGAAGCTGTACAGCGATACCGGGATCAACCTCTTCGTCGTCTACGTCGATCACTTCACCTTCCCCGAGGACGCCGCCGACTGGGCGAACGAGACCTTCGACCGCAACAACCTCGGCCCGCACCAGTACCTGCTGGCGGTCGCCACCGAGGGCCGCGCCTACTACCTGGCGGCCCACGTGCAGGGCGAGCTGACCGACGCCGAACTCAGCGTGATCGAGCGCGCCACCCAGGCGAACCTCAGTGCCAACGACTGGGCGGGAGCGATTCAGACCGCAGCGACCGTGATCGAGAGTATCGTCGGGAGCCAGCCCGCCCCCAGCACAGTCCAGCCGCAGAACCCGGGCGCGACCAGCCCTCCCGCCAGCTCGGGTGAAGGCGGCGGCGGCGTGCTGTGGCTGATCGGGATGCTCGCGTTCTTCGCGCTCATCATCTGGCTCATCGTGCGCTCCGCAAAAAAGCAGGGATCAGGACCACGGGCACTCGTGCCCGGGGCCGCAGACCCCTATGCGACCGTCAGCGACAAGGATCTGGAACGGAAAGCGGGTTCGGCCCTCGTGCAGACCGATGACGCGGTCACCTCGAGCCGCGAAGAGCTCGGCTTCGCCACCGCCCAGTTCGGAGATGCCGCCACGGCGACCTTCACGGAGATGGTCGACAAGGCCGAGGCCAAGCTTTCTGACGCCTTCTCGCTCAAGCAGAAGCTCGACGACGAGATCCCCGACACTCCCGCACAGCGTCGCGCCTGGTACATCGAGATCCTGGAGTTCTGCCAGGCCGCCAGCGACCTGCTCGACGACAACGCCCAGGCTTTCGCCGAGCTGCGCCAGCTCGAGCAGAACGCGCCCGCGGCACTCGAGAACGTGCGGACCCACCGCGGCGAGCTCGAGAGCAAGCTCAGCGCCGCGCCCAAGGCCCTCGCGGCACTGGCCGCGATGTTCTCGCCCGCCGCGCTCAACACCGTGGCCGACAACCCGCAGCAGGCCGAGAGCCGGCTGGCCTTGGCAGATCGGGGCATCGGCGAAGCCGAGAAGTTCCTCGGCGAGGGGAAGAACGGCGGTGCCGCCTTCGCGATCCGCACCGCCGAAGAGGCCGTCGCCCAGGGGACCCAGCTGCTCGATGCGATCAAGGCGCTGGGCGCTGACCTCGCCGCGGTCGAGGCAGAGGCGCGCGACCTCATCGCCGACCTGGAGTCCGACCTCGCACTGGCAGCAGGGCTTCCGGATGCCACCGGCCAGCTCGCCGCGGTCACATCCAAGACGCGCAGCCAGGTCGACCAGGCGCGCACCCACCTCGCCGGCACCGCACGCGACCCGCAGAAGGTGCTCGCAACCCTCGGCACCGTGAACACCGAGATCGACGCCACGATCGCCGGGGTTCGCGACGCCGTCGAACAGAACCGTCGCCGCCGCGAGCAGGTCGAGCAGAAGCTGTTGCAGGCGCAGACCCAGATCCGGGCCGCGAGAGACTACCTCGACACCCGGCGCGGCGCGGTCGGTGCCACCCCGCGCACCCGGCTCGCCGAGGCCGAGGCGAGCCTGGCGCAGGCGATGAGCCTGCAGGCCGCGAGCCCGGAGCAGTCCCTGCAGTACGCCACGCGCGCGTACGACCTCGCTCGCCAGGCGATCAGCGCGGCCGAGGCCGAGATCGGCGCCTTCCGCGCGCCGAGCGGATCCAGCGGCATGGGCAGCGACATCATCGGCGGGATCATCGGCGGGATCATCGCCTCGTCGCTCGGTGGCGGCCGCTCCAGCGGCGGCTGGTCCTCCGGCTCATCCCGCGGCAGCGGCTGGTCCTCCGGCGGCAGCTGGTCTTCCGGCGGCGGCTCCCGCGGCAGCGGCTTCAGTCCCTCCAGTTTCGGCGGCGCGCGCAGCCGATCCGGAGGCGGCCGCTTCTAGTCTTCATCCATTTCTCGCACGCATTCCCCCACGAAAGGAAACACCATGGCAAAGCAGTCAATCTTCGGTCGTATCTCGACCCTCGTCCGGGCGAACATCAATGCGCTCATCGATGCCGCCGAAGACCCCAAGAAGATGATCGATCAGCTCGTGCGCGACTACACGAACAGCATCGCCGACGCCGAGGCCGCGATCGCCGAGACGATCGGGAATCTGCGTCTGCTCGAGCGCGATCACCAGGAGGACGTCGAGTCGGCTCGCGAGTGGGGCAACAAGGCTCTCGCCGCCAGCCGCAAGGCCGATGAACTGCGCGGAGCCGGCAACGCCGCCGACGCCGACAAGTTCGACAACCTTGCCAAGGTGGCCCTCCAGCGCCAGATCTCCTCGGAGCGTGAGGCGACTGCCGCCGAGCCGACGATCGCGGCGCAGAACGAGGTCGTCGACAAGCTCAAGACCGGTCTGAACCAGATGAAGACCAAGCTCGAGCAGCTCAAGAACAAGCGCAGCGAGCTGCTCGCGCGTGCGAAGGTGGCCGAGGCTCAGACGAAGGTGCAGGACGCCATCTCGTCGATCAACGTGCTCGACCCCACGAGCGAGCTCGGCCGCTTCGAGGACAAGGTGCGCCGCCAGGAAGCACTCGCCCAGGGCAAGATCGAGCTCGCCGCGTCGAGCCTGGATGCGCAGTTCGAGAGCCTCGAAGACCTCGGCGAGCTCACCGAGGTCGAGGCGCGCCTGGCCGAGCTGAAGGCCGGCGAGCCGCAGCAGGCGATCGAGGCTGCTGCCGAAGAGGCTGTCGAGGACGTCGTCGAAGAGGTCGTCGAGGTGACCGAGGAGTCCTGAACCCGATGGTCGTCGAGCGAACGTAGCGAGACGCGGCGATCGAGGAGATCGCCGCGTCTCGGTCGTGCTGCGCACGTCCTCGCGAGGCGACCGTCATCGAGGATCCTATGAACAATCACTGGCCCCGCCCCCCGACCTGGCGCGCCGAGGCCGAGCAGATTCTCGCGCGCGGCAGACGCGTCGACCGGCGGCTGCCGTCCTGGCTGCTGCGGTCGCCGCTGAGTCGCCTCGGCTACCTCTGGGCCACCGCGGTGGGCATCGCCTGGGGAACTCTGTGGAGCACCGGCGAGATCGAGGTGCGCTACGGCCTGCGGGTCTTTCGCGGGATGCCCCGGTGGACCTTCGCACGCGGCGGTCAGTGCATCGGCGGCTGCTTTCTGACCGGTGACGTGCCCCCGAGTGATGCCGTGCTGCGGCACGAGGCCGTGCATCGCGAACAGTGGCTGCGGTACGGGATGCTGATGCCGTTCCTGTACCTGGCGGCGGGGCGCAACCCGCTGCGCAACCGCTTCGAGATCGAGGCGGGCCTGGAGGATGGCGGGTACGTGCCGCGCGGCTCCTGAGGTCGAGTCCCGGTACCTGACTGAACCCGTCGAAGGGTCCGGATCGCGGCACCCCGGTCCCTGAGCTTGTCGAAGGGGCCACAGGAGACCACCGAACGCTTCGACAGGCTCAGCGACCGGGAGAAAAACCGCACACGCAATCCTGCGCCCTGTGTAGGCGAGGTAGCCCTCAGGACTCTCAGCGGACGGCGGCGGCCGGCAGCAACCCGAAGCGCTCGGGCACGTGGATGTTCGCGGTCGAGACGTCGGTGCGCTCGGTGAGATGCTCGACGATGTCGGCGGTGCCGAGGTAGCCACCCAGCAGGGTGACGTGGGTCTCGTCCTCCGCCTCGCCGCAGAGCATCTCGTCCGCCCAGGCGCAGGCGGCGCGCGCGACCGCTGAGCCGCGCGGGCAGGCCTGCCCGGTGCCGGGGGTGCCGGAGCGCTGCGACCGCGGGAGCCAGGTGACCGTCATCCGGGCAGGAGCCGGGATCGGGGCGATGGCCTCGGCATCCGGAACCTCGATGAAGACGCGGCCGGTCGCGCACAGCGGAAGGGTCGCGAGAAAGGCCTCGAGATCCAGCAGCGAACGCTCATCGGCGGTAACCAGGTGCTGCACGCGCGACAGCCGCGCCGCGCGGCGTTGCGCGCGGGGGCTTCGGGGGACGGCGATCGTGGTCATAGCCCTTCTAGCGTAACACGAGGATAGGCTTGCCTTACCTTCCTCCCTTCGCCGGATTCACTCCGCTTCGACGAGGTTCGCCTGCAGATCCGACAGCTCTCCGTCGGTCAGCCCGTGTGCGCGCAGGTATTCGGCGGGTCCGCCGAACTTCCGATCGAGGTGCTCGAGGATCGCGTGCATCACCGGCGCGGGTGAGCGCGTGGCGAGGGTCTCGAGGTTTTTCGCTCCGGGATGCCGGGAGCGCAGATAGGCGAGCGTGGGGCCGGTCAGCTCCTCCGGCAGCTGCGATTCAGTGAGGGCGTAGTCGGCGATGACGCCCCCGCGCTCAGCTCCGACCGCGGCGAGCGCGAGCGCGACGGCCATGCCGGTGCGGTCCTTGCCGACCGTGCAGTGCACGAGCGCGGGCACGCCGGTACCGAGAATCCGGATCACCTCGACCAACGGCACCGCCCCCTGGTCGAGGATGTGCAGGTACAGCTCCTCGAGCGTCGCGTCCCGCTCGAGGAAGGACATCACCGAGCCGTGGAACAGGGGCAGGTTCGTGATCGGGATGTCCGAGACCGCGGTGGGCTGGCTCGTCGTCTCAGGTTCTGCGCGCAGGTCCACGATCTGACGCACGCGTTCGTGCAGCACGCGCGCACCCCTGTCGGTCACGCCCGAGAGGTTGCCGGAGCGGAACAGGACCCCGGTGCGGATGCGCCCGCCAGCAGCGGGGATGCCGCCGACATCCCGCACATTCCAGGCCCCCTCGACCTCGATGATCGTCATGCGTGCTCCGCCTCCCGAATCGGTGCGAAACAGGGGACGGGGATCAGGTGCGGACGTGTCATCCCTCTCAGCCTAGAGCTTCCCGGTCGGGATCCCGTGAGAGCCGAAAATGCATCTTGCACGACAGTCGCGGTATTATTACGGATATGTGACAATTTTGGCTCTTTGAGGACTTATCACTTTGCTCTCCGATTTTCTCCCACGGTCGAACAGGAGCACAATGATGCACGTGACAAACGAGTTCTCGTTCCTCGCGGAGCAGGCGCGACGCCTCGGCGTCGGCGAACCCGCAGTTCACCGCGTGAACGAGACGCTGCCCGACGGCCGTCAGCTCAGCGCCCTGCGTTTCGGCGACGGCGGGCCGCTCGTCACCCTCTTGCACGGTGCCGGCCTGAACGCGCACACCTGGGATACCACGGTGCTCGCGCTGGGCCTTGACGCACTCACCCTGGACCTCCCCGGCCACGGCGATTCCTCCTGGCGCGAGGACGCGGACTACCGCGCCGCAACGCTCGCACCCGATGTCGCCACGGCCTTGCGCACCTGGACCGACCGGCCCCAGGTGCTCGTCGGTCACTCCCTCGGCGGACTCACCGCCGCCTCGGTCGCGGCGGAGCATCCCGAACTCGTCAGCGCGCTCGTGCTCGTCGATATCGCCCCCGGCATCGACATGAGCGCCGGCCCCTCGGCGCTGCGCGAGTTCTTCTCGGTGATCGACTTCGCCTCGCGCGATGAGATGGTGGAGCGCGCCATGTCGTTCGGCCTCGGCGGCGACCGCGCCGACACCGAGCGCGGGGTGTTCCACAACTCGCGCATCCGCCCCGACGGCCGCGCGGCGTGGAAGCACCACTTCGCCCACCTGGCCCACTCGGCCCTCGCTGCGACGGGCTCCCCCGAGGCCGAGCCCCTCTCGCACGACACCGCGCTCTGGTCCGCGCTCGAACGCGTGCAGGCACCGCTCACCCTCGTACGCGGCACGCGGGGCTACGTGAACGAGGCCGCCGCACAGGAGTTCGCCCGCAGGCTGCCCCACGCGCGCGTCGTCGAGATCGAGGCCGGACACAACATCCAAGAGAACGACCCCGCAGCCCTCGCCCGACTCATCGGCGGCGAGGCCGCCGCCCAGACCTGACCGACGTCCCGACCCCGGCGCACAGCATCCGCCCCTCCGAGAGGACCATCCATGCACTCCACCACACGACGCCTCACGGCCATCGCTGCGCTCACGGCCGCAGCCCTCGCCCTGAGCGCGTGCACCGGCGGCTCGCCCGAGGAGCCGACGCCGGCACCGACGGCCGCACCCAATCCGAACGCGACCCTCACGGTGGGCCTCGTCCTCGAACCCGAGAACCTCGACATCCGCCACACCAGCGGTGCAGCTCTGGAGCAGGTGCTCATCGGCAACATCTACGAGGGCCTGGTCGCCCGCACCCAGGACAACCAGATCGTCCCGCGCCTCGCCTCCTCTTACGAGGTCACGCCCGATGCCCTCACCTACACCTTCCACCTGCGGCCGGGGGTGACCTTCCACAGCGGCGAGGCCATGACCGCGCAGGATGTCGTGGCGTCCTTCCAGGCAGTCCTCACGGACGAGACCATCGTGAGCCGCAGGGACTTCTCCGGAGTGGAGACGATCGAGGCCCCCGACGAGTCCACGATCGTGATCACGCTCACCGAGCCCAATCAGAACTTCCTGTTCAGCATGACCGGCCGCGCAGGCCTGGTGTTCCAGGACGGCGACGACACCGACCTGCGGACGAACGCGAACGGAACCGGTCCCTTCACGCTCGTCCGCTGGCGTCAGGGCAGCTCCCTCACCTTCGCGCGCAACGTCGACTACTGGGGCGAGAAGGCGGGCGTCGCCGAGGTCGTCTTCCAGTACATCGACGACTTCACGGCGGGTGTGAACGCGGCCCTGGACGGCACGCTCGACGTGCTCACCGCCGTCGACCCGAACCTCGCACCGCAGCTCGCCGACTCGGGCGAGTTCACCCTGACCGAGGGCCGCACGACCGACACCGCCACCCTCGCCTTCAACAACCGCCGTGCGCCGCTGAACGACCCGCGCGTGCGCGAGGCGCTGCGCCTGGCGATCGACCACGAGGCGCTCATCGAGGCCGTGGGCTCGGGCGAGACGATCTTCGGCCCGATCCCCGAGATCGACCCCGGCTATGAGGATCTGTCGGAGTTCGCCCCCTACGACCCGGACCGCGCCATGACGCTGCTCGCCGAGGCGGGCCAGCAGGACCTGGAGCTGACCCTCACGATCCCCGCCTTCTACGGCACGACGGTGCCGCGGGTGCTCGTCTCGGACTTCGCCAAGGTGGGCGTCACTCTCGCTGTCGAGGCGGTCGAGTTTCCCACCTGGCTCGAGAAGGTCTACACGAACAAGGACTACGACCTCAGCTTCGTGCTGCACGTCGAGTCCCGTGACTTCTCGAACTACGCCAACCCGAACTACTACTTCGGGTACAACAACCCGCAGGTGCAGAGCCTCTACGCGCAGGCGATGGCGACGATCGACCCGGATGCCGCGGCCGCCCTGCTCGCGCAGGCGGCGCGCATCGTGTCGTCCGAGCACGCCGCCGACTGGCTGTACAACGGCGTGACCATCACCGCGGTCCGGCCCGTCGTGATCGGCTTCCCGCAGGACTCGATCAACTCCCGCCTCGACATCGCGGGCGTGACGGTCCTGTCGGAGTGATCCGCTACGCACTGACGCGAGGAGCGCTGCTGCTGGCGGGGCTCCTCGTGTCGAGCGTGATCATCTTCCTCACCCTGCGGGTCTTCCCCGGGGATGTCGCGCAGCTCATCGCCGGGACGCAGGCGAGCCCCGAACAGGTCGAGGCGATGCGCGAGGCGATGGGGCTGAATCAGCCGCTGATCGCCCAGTACCTCGGCTGGATGGGCGGAGTGCTGCGCGGCGACCTCGGCGTCTCGATGGTCACCGGCTCCCCGGTCGGCGAGCAGATGTGGGAGAAGGCGCAGGTGACGATCCCGCTCGGGATCATGGCCCTCGTCATCGCCCTGCTGATCGCGGTGCCCTTCGGGATCCTCTCCGCCCTCGGCCGCTCGCGCGCGAGCGGCACGGCGATCAACGTCAGCGCGCAGGCGTTCGCGGCGGTGCCGGTGGTCTGGGCGGGCATGATGCTCGTCGTTGTCTTCGCGATCTGGCTGGGGTGGCTTCCCTCGCAGGGCTTTCCGCGCGACGGCTGGGCCGATCCGGGCCTGGCTTTCCGGGCTCTCGTCCTGCCGGCTCTGACCATCGGGATCGTCGAGGGCGCGATGCTGTTGCGGTTCGTGCGCTCGGCCACGATCCAGGCCGCGGGCGAGGACTTCGTGCGCACCGCCGCAGCCAAGGGGCTCACGCGCACGAGCGCTCTGATCCGTCACGGGATCCCGGCCGTGGGCCTGTCGATCGTCACGGTGCTGGGGCTTCAGGTCGCCGGCATCATCGTCGGCTCGGTGATCATCGAGCAGCTGTTCACCCTGCCCGGCATCGGTCGGATGCTGGTGGCCGATGTCGGCACACGCGACCTCGTCAAGGTGCAGAGCGAGCTGCTCGTGCTCACCGGTTTCGTGCTCGTCGTCGGTTTTGCGGTGGACCTCATCCACCACATGATCGACCCTCGGCAGCGGGAGGCGGAGTGAACGCGGGATTCGCCTCCGGGTGGCTGAGACGCCTCTGGCGCACCGGCACCGGGCGCTTCGGGATCATCGTCGTCGCCATCGTCGTGCTGACGGCCGCCGTTTCGCTTCTGTGGCTGCCCTTCGACCCGATGCTCTCGGACGTGCGCAATCGCTGGGCACCCCCTGGCTGGCCGCATCTGCTCGGCACCGACGACACCGGACGCGACATCCTGAGCCTGATCATGGCGGGTGCCCGCACCGTCATCTTCGTCAGCGTCGGTGCGGGCATCGTCGCGACCCTCGTCGGGATCGGTCTCGCCGCGCTCGGGGCGCTTACCGCCCGGTGGATTCGCGAGAGCGTCGCCGTGCTCGTGGACATCCTGATCGCCTTCCCGGTGCTGATCATCGCGATGATGATCTCGGCCGTCTGGGGCGGGTCGCTGTGGGTGGTGATCTGGGCGGTCGGGATCGGTTTCGGGGTGAACATCGCGCGCGTGACGAGACCCGAGCTGCGCCGCGTGCAGCAGAGCGACTTCGTGCTCGCCGGGCGCGCCGCGGGTCTGAACCGCCGGCAGAACCTCGTGCGGCACCTGCTGCCGAACGTGGCACCGGTATTCATCATCCAGCTCTCGTGGTCGATGGCTGTCGCGGTGCTCGCCGAGGCGGGGCTGTCGTATCTGGGCTTCGGGGCGAGCCTGACCGAGCCCTCGTGGGGTGTCCTCCTGGCCGATCTGCAGCGCTACATCACGCGGCATCCACTCACGGTGGTCTGGCCCGGACTCGCGATCACCGTGACCGTGCTCGCGCTGAACCTGCTCGGCGACGGCCTCCGCGAGGCGACCGACCCGACGCTGCGCCGCGGCACTGCGCCCGCCCAGCCCGCGGGGGTGGTCGCATGAGTCTGGTGGTCGAGGGACTGACCGTGGACCTCGGCGGCCGCCGCGTCATCGACGGGGTCGGCTTCGAGGTGCCCGAGGGGGCACGCCTGGGCATCATCGGCGAGTCGGGATCGGGCAAGTCGCTGACGGCGCTGGCCGTGATGGGACTGCTGCCCGAGGGCGCGACGGTGGGCGGGAGCATCCGATGGCGGGGGCAGGAACTCGTCGGCATGCCCGACCGCGAGCTCGCGCGCCTGCGCGGCGATGAGATCGGCATCGTCTTCCAGGAACCGCGCACGGCCCTGAACCCGATCCGCACCATCGGCCGCCAGATCGCCGAGTCCGTGCGCATCCACGAGGGGCTGGGACGCCGCGAGGCGCGCGAGCGCGCCGTCGTCGAGGCCGCGCGGATGAACCTGCCCGAGCCCGAGGAGATCGTCGACCGCTATGCCCATCAGCTCTCCGGCGGGCAGCGCCAGCGTGCGGCGATCGCGATGGCCCTGGCCTGCCGTCCCCGGCTGCTCATCGCGGACGAGCCCACCACGGCCCTCGACGTGACGATCCAGGCTGGGATCCTCAGACTGCTGGGGAGCCTGGTCGAAGACGAGGGGATGTCGCTGATCTTCATCACGCACGACCTCGCGGTGCTCGCCCAGGTGGCCGAGTACGGCGTGGTGCTCGAGCGCGGCCGCGTGATCGAAGCGGCACCCGTCGAGACGCTGCTGCGCGCACCCGCGCATCCCATCACCCAGGCGCTGCTGCGGGATGCCACGGCGACTCTCTGGCGACCGGGAGGAGAGACGTGAGCCTGATCAGCGCGCGGGGCCTGGCCCGCGACTTCCCCGTTCCTCGCCGCAGCGCCTTCGAGCGGCGACAGCGGCGCGTGGCGCTGCATCCCACCGACCTCGACATCGCCGCGGGCGAGAGCCTGGGTGTGATCGGCGAGTCGGGGTCGGGCAAGTCGACCCTGGTGCGGCTGCTGCTCGGGCTCGACGTGCCGACCGGCGGCACCGTGCACGTAGACGGGCAGGAGGTGGACGCGACGGCATCCGCCCGCCGGCTGCACTGGCTGCGGCGGCAGACGGGTCTGGTGTTCCAGGATCCCTATGCGTCGCTGGATCCGAGAATGACGGCGGGGCGGATCATCGGCGAGCCGCTGTGGGCGCTGAACGTTCCCGGCGACCGGCGCGCGCGGGTGCGCGAGGTGCTTGCGCAGGTGCACCTGGAACCCGAGATGGCCGAGCGATTCCCGCACGAGTTCTCGGGCGGGCAGCGCCAGCGGATCGCGCTCGCGCGCGCCATCGTGCACCGTCCGCGCATCCTCGTCGGCGACGAACCCGTCTCGGCGCTGGATGTGACCGTGCGCGCGCAGATCCTGGAGCTGCTGGCCGAGCTGCGCCGGAGCGAGAGCCTCACGCTCATCGTGGTCTCGCACGACATCGGCATCGTGCAGCACCTCTGCGACGCGGTCGCCGTCATGAAGGACGGCCGCATCGTCGAGCGCGGCACGACGGCCGAGGTGCTGCTGCGCCCGCGCGAGGACTATACGCGCGCGCTGCTGGCGGCGATCCCGGTCATCCCCGGCTCTGGCTCCTGAGGGCGCGATCGGGTGCCAACCGGAATAGAGTGATCACCGGATCCTGCGCCGCGATGCGCAAGGCCCCGAAGGAGAGGACACCACAATGACCAACTCCGCAGGCGCTCCCGTGCTGGACTCGCTCGGCCAGGTCTCGCGATGGGTGAGCGACATCGAGGCCGCGATCGCCTGGTACCGCGACGTGCTCGGGCTGGCGCATCTGTACACATTCGGCGAGCTGGCGTTCTTCGACCTCGGCGGCACGCGGCTGTTCCTGAGCTCGATGGAGGAGTCGCGCACCGCGGCGGAGTCGGTGCTCTACTTCCGGGTGAGCGATATCCACGCCGCCTGCGACGTGCTGCGGGGACGCGGAGTGACATTCCTCGATGAGCCGCACCTGATCCACCGGCACGAGTCGGGCGTCGAGGAGTGGATGGCCTTCTTCGCCGACATCGAGGGACGCACGCTCGCGCTCATGTCTCAGATGGTGCCTGCCCCCGGAGACGGCCGCGCCCTCTGACCGGGTGCAGCGAGCGCTGCATCAGGATCGTGCCGAGGTCGCGGTCGAATTTGCGGCCGACGCGGCCCATCCGCCCGACCTCGACGAAACCGTTTCTCTCGTGCAGGCGCACGGACGCCTCCGCACCGGAGTCGCTGATGACGGCCAGGATCTCACGAATACCCGCCTGTTCGCAGGCCTCGATGAGCGCCGGCAGCAGCGCACCGCCGAGGCCCTTCCCGCCCGCGCCGGGACCGAGGTAGATCGAGTTCTCGACCGTGAAGCGATAGGCGGATTTGGTCTTCCAGGGCTGCGCGAGCGCATAGCCGAGCACCTGCCCCTGCCCGGACTCCGCCACCAGAAAAGGCAGGCCGAGCCGGGTGAGCATCGCATGTTTCTCGCGCCAGAAGCGCAGGGTCGACGGCTTCTCGTCGAAAGTGACGACGGAGTTGGTCACGTAGTGGTTGTAGATCTCGCGGATATGCGGCAGGTCGCGCTTCTCGACAGCCCGGAGGCGGTAGACGAAGGCATCCGGTTCGGGGGCCGGTGGCCGCAGATGACGTGGAAGCCTGCGGCGCTGGTCACCGGGTTCCACGGTCATGCGCATAGTGTACGAGGTGACCGGCGATTCGCAGAAAAGCGCTTTTCTCGCAGGAATCTCCGCGAAACCTGCGAGATACGTGCTGTTCCGCGAGATCCGCCCTAGGCCACCCGCCAGTCGATGGGGGCCGAGCCCTGCTGCTCGAGCAGCGCGTTCACGCGCGAGAAGGGGCGGGAGCCGAAGAAGCCGCTGCTGGCGGACAGGGGCGAGGGATGAGCGGATTCCACGACGGGAGTGCCGCCGAGCATGGGCTTCAGGTTCCGGGCATCCCGCCCCCAGAGGATCGCGACCATGGGCGCCTCGCGCGTGACGAGCGCGCGGATCGCGCACTCGGTCACCTGCTCCCAGCCCCAGCCGCGGTGGGATGCCGGGGCTCCGGGCCGCACGGTCAACACCCTGTTCAGCAGCAGCACGCCCTGCTGCGTCCACGCCGAGAGGTCGCCGTGCGCGGCGGGCGGGATCCCGAGGTCGCTCTGCATCTCCTGATAGATGTTCGCCAGGCTCCGCGGGATCGGACGCACACCGCGGTCAACCGCGAAGCACAGGCCGATGGGATGCCCCGGCGTCGGGTAGGGATCCTGACCCACCAGCAGCACCCGCACATCGGCCAGCGGCTGGGCGAAGGCGCGCAGCACGTGCCGTCCTTCAGGCAAGTACCCGCGGCCGGCGGCGTTCTCAGCGCGCAGGCGATCCCCGAGCCCGGCGATGACGTCGGCGACGGGCGCGAGGGCGTCTGCCCAACCGGGATCGATGAGGCCCTCGGCGGCGAGTTCGGGGAGCGTCCGCCCCATCCTCAGCGCTCCCCGCGCACGCGCAGCGGACCGCGCGCGAGGATGTGCTGCGCGGACTGCGCGACCGGCCGCATCGTGATCTCGTCGAGATTGACGTGACCGGGGGCATCCAGTGCGTAAGCGATGACATCCGCGACGTCGCCTGCGACCAGCGGCGCTTCAACACCGGCATAGACCGACTCTGCTGCCGTGCGGTCGCCGCGCAGGCGATTGAGGGTGAACTCCTCGGTGTGGACCATGCCGGGGGCGACCTCGACCACGCGGATCGGCTCGCCGTTCAGCTCCTGGCGGAGCACCCGCACCAGCATCCGCTCGGCAGCCTTGGCGGCGTTGTATCCCGCGCCGCCCGGGTAGGGCACCTCGGATGCCGTAGAGGTGACGAAGATCAGGTCGGCGTGACCGCTCTCTGCCGCACCGCGCCGCAGCACCGGGAGAAGGGCCGAGACGAGGCGCTGGGTCGAGAGGACATTGATGTCGTACATCCACTGCCAGTCGGCGGCGTCGCCCGCCTCTACGCTGTCGGTGCCGCGCGCACCGCCCGCGACCTGAACCAGCGCGTGGACATCCCCCAGCTCGGCGACGGCGACGGCGAGGGCCGCGACGGCATCGGGATCGGTGAGGTCGGCCGTGATAGCGACCGCGCCCGTCTCGTCGGCGAGGCTCTGCAGGCGATCGGCCCGCCGGGCTACGCCGACGACCTCCCACCCCCTCGCGCGCAGCGTCCGCACGGTCGCGGCTCCGATCCCGGAACTCGCCCCGGTGACGACGGCTCTTCTGTTCTGCATGCTCTCCACCGTACGACACCGGCTGCCGCGCTATGTTACGTAACATTTCCGCGCGCTTGTTGACAGCGACACCTCCTCCGTACTCTCGCATAGTCGGCTTCAGCCGCAACCGGTTCGTTTCATCCCGAGGAGGGAATCATGTCCGCATCCGAGACCTGGCGCTTCGAGACCAAGCAGATCCACTCGGGCGCCGCGCCCGATCCGGTGACCAAGGCCCGCGCCACGCCGATCTACCAGACCACCTCCTACGTCTTCGACAACGCCGACCACGCCGCGAACCTTTTCGCGCTGGCCGAGTTCGGCAACATCTACACCCGCATCCAGAACCCCACGCAGGACGTGCTCGAGCAGCGCATCGCCGCGCTCGAGGGCGGAACCGCGGCGCTCGTCCTGTCCAGCGGGCAGGCCGCCTCGACCTTCGCGATCCTGAACATCGCCCAGGCCGGCGACCACTTCGTCTCATCCAGCTCGATCTACGGCGGCACCTACAACCTCTTCAAGTACACCCTCGCCAAGC
>CAZHML010000030.1:0-30921 GCA_964533745.1 uncultured Microbacterium sp. | reverse complement strand
CGGCACGCACCGCGACCTCGGTCTTGCCGAAGCCGACGTCGCCCGACACCAGCCGGTCCATCGGGACGGGCCGCTCCATGTCGGCCTTGACCTCGTCGATGGTCTGCAGTTGATCGGGCGTCTCGGCGAAGGGGAAGGCCTCTTCGAGCTCGCGCTGCCAGGGCGTGTCCGGGCCGAAGGCGTGGCCCTTCGCCGACATCCGGGCGGAGTAGAGCTTCACCAGTTCGACCGCGATGTCGCGCACGGCGCGGCGGGCGCGACCCTTGGCCGCGGCCCAGTCGCTGCCGCCCATCTTCGACAGCGTCGGGGACTCGCCGCCGATGTAGCGGGACAGGAGGTCGAGCTGATCGGTGGGGACGTAGAGCCGGTCGCCGGGGTAGCCGCGCTTGGAGGGGGCGTACTCGAGCACGAGATACTCGCGGAGGGTCTTGGTCGGATGCCGCCCGCCGCTGGACACCTCGCGCTCGGTGAGCTCCACGAAGCGGCCGATGCCGTGCGTGGCGTGCACGACGAGGTCGCCCGCGCTCAGCTGCAGCGGGTCCACGACGGTCCGTCGGCGCGAGGCGAGCTTCTTCACGACCCGCTCGTCGCCGCCGATCGTGCGCCCGTAGAACTCGTTGTCGGTCAGCACCGCCAGCCGCGCCTCGGGCACCTGGAAGCCCGCCTCCACGGATCCGGTGACGAGACTCGCAACCCCCGCCTCGGGCTGCTCGCTCAGGTCGTCGACGATCCGGGCCGCGACGCCGCGGTCGCTCAGCACGTCGCGGGCGCGCTCCACCAGACCTTGCCCCGAGGCGATGACGACGACCCGCCACCCCTCGCTCAGCCGCCCGGAGACGAAGGAGATCGCTCCGTCGACGCTGCCGTGGAAGGAGCCGATCGCCGAGGCGGCGAGATTCTCGGCATCCGCGTCGTCGGCGGCGAAGCCGCTCAGCCGCCACCACACGCCGCCGCGCTCGTGCGCGATCTCGCGCAGGCGCGCGAGGGAGAGGAAGTCCCCGGCATCCAGGCCACCGCCCGGCATCGACCGGGCATCCACCGGAACGGATGCGCCGGATGTCGCCGCGCTCCACGCCGCCTCGAGGAACTCGCGGTTCGTCTCGCCCAGGCTCTGCGCCCGCGCGCTCGCGCGCTCGGGGTCGACGAGCGCGACCGCCGAGCGCTCGGGGAGGTACTCGGCGAGCGCGACGAGGGGACCTGCGACCAGCGGCAGGAGCGACTCCATGCCCTCGACGGGAATGCCCTCGGCCATCTTCTCCAGCATCCCGGCAAGGGCCGGATAGCGCCCGGTGAGCGCCGCCGCGCGTTCGCGGACCTCGGCAGTGAGAAGCAGTTCGCGGCTGGCGGGCAGCGACACCGCCGCGACCTCGCCCGGGAGCGAGCGCTGGTCGGCGACCGAGAAGGCACGAATCTGGTCGATCTCGTCGCCGAAGAACTCCACTCGCACGGGGTGCTCTGCCGTCGGCGGGAAGACGTCGAGGATGCCGCCGCGCACCGCGAACTCGCCACGGCGCGAGACCATGTCCACGCGCGAATAGGCGCGCTCGATGAGCTGCGTCACGACCTCGCCGAGTCCCGTGCCCCGCGCCCCCAGGCGCAGGTCGAGCGGCGCGGCCGCGCCCAGGTTCGCCGCGATGGGCTGGAGGGCGGCGCGCACCGAGGCGACGACGACGAGCGGGCGCGAGCCGTCCCAGTCGGTGAGCCGGCGCAGCGTCTCCAGGCGTCGCCCGACCGTGTCGGGACTCGGACTCAGCCGCTCGTGCGGCAGCGTCTCCCAGGCGGGGAAGGTGAGGATCTCGGCTTCCGGCAGAAAGGCGTTCAGGGACGCGGCGAGGGTCTCCGCCCGGCGTCCGGTGGGCGTGACGAGCAGGGCGGATGACGGATGGCCCGCCTCTGCACGGCGGCGGATGAGCCCCGCCAGCACAGGGGCATCGAGGCCCTGGACCAGGGAGAGATCGGCATCCGTCTGCGCCCACCCGAGCGCGTCGCGATACAGCTCCGCCTCTTCCAAGGCGCGCAGGATCCCCGGAACAGTCACCGGACGAGTCTAGTCCCCGGGGCGGCCGATCCTTGCCTGCTGCAGACTGCACACCATGTCCCGATTCCGCACAGAGAGGCGCGGAATCGGTGTGCCGATCGGGGCACGCTGTGCAGATCAGGACACCGAGCACATCCCGAGGCAGTCGCACGTAAGATGGGCGGGTGAAGTTCCCTCAGCCCCCGTCGCAAGCGTCCGCGCAGTCGTCGGCGACCACGCAACAGGCCACGCCCGCATACTACGTTCGGCCAGCAGGCGCCTACGCGGCGGGGACCACCGGATACCGGCAGAACGAGGGCAGCTTCCGCCTGCCGGAGCTGCGCAAGAGCAACGTCGGGGTCGGGGCACTCGTACTCGCCTTCGCCGCACTCGCGATATCGACGATCGGTATCGCTGTCATCGGCTTCTGGCTCGGCTACGACCTCGGCGACCGGCTCCTGAGCCGCTGGGGCCGCACCGGCGACTGGACCATCCTCAGCCCCGTACGCATGCAGGTTCTCTGGGCCGAGATCGCGTTCTGGTGCGCGACGGCACTGGGAACCTGGGCACTGATCCAGGGCTTCGCCGCGATCGTCACCCGCCGCGGGCGGTCGCAGGGCATCGCCGCGGTCGTCATCGCGGTGCTCACCCCGCTCGTGTTCTACGGCGTGCTGATGCTCGCGGTCACCCTCGGTGCGTCCCTGTCGGGAATGTTGTTCTGAGCCGCGCTCAGCGCGGCGCGTGGTAGCGCTGCTGGGCGGCGATCAGCCCCTCGTCGAGGACGATCTCGACCGCGTCCGCGGCATCCGCCACCAGGGTCGGCAACGTGTCTCGCTCCGCAGCCGAGAAGGGCGAGAGCACCCAGTCGGCAGAATCCTGCCGGCCCGGAGCGCGGCCGATGCCCACGCGCACGCGCACGAAGTCAGGAGTCGTCAGGGACGCGGCGACATCGCGCACACCGTTGTGCCCGCCATGGCCTCCGCCGATCTTGAGCTTGATCGTGTCGAAGGGGATGTCGAGCTCGTCGTGCACGACGATCAGTCGCTCGGGGGGCACCGCGTAGAAGCGGCACAGGGCCGAGACCGGCTTGCCGCTGAGGTTCATGAAGGAGTGCGGCTTGGCAAGGATCAGCTTCGCCCTGCCCGGACGCACCCAGGTCTCGGACACCTGCGCCCCGGTCTTGTGCGCCCGAAAGCTCTCGGACCGCCTCGCCGCCAGCTCGTCCACGACGAGCTGGCCGACATTGTGCCGGGTCGCCGCGTACCGGGGTCCGGGGTTGCCCAGTCCCACGACCAGCCAGGTCTCGGTCATGACGCCCCTCTCGGCTCGGATGACGCAGCACGCTATGAACAAGTACAGCAGGAACAGCGGAGGGGACGCGAGATCCTCGCGCCCCCTCCGTGAATCGTCCGATTACTCGGCGGACTCCTCCGCAGTCTCGGGGGCCTCCTCGGCGGGTGCCGAGGCAGCGGCCTCCGCCGGTGCCTCGGCGGCCGGAGCCTCGTCCTCGAGCACGGGTGCTGCCGGGGTCGTGATGCCGACGATCAGCATCTCGGGGTCGCTCAGCAGCGTCGAGCCCTTGGGAAGCTGGACGTCCCCCGCCAGGATGTGCGCGCCTTCCTCGAGACCATCGATGTTGACCGTGACGTACTCGGGGATGTGGGTGGCCTCAGCCTCGATCGAGATCGTCGTCGCGTCGAAGTTGACGATCGTGCCCGAGAAGGACTCACCCTCGACGTGCACCGGCACGTCGACGTGGATCTTCTCACCCTTCTTGACCACGAGCAGGTCGATGTGCTCGATGATCTGGTGCACCGGGTCGCGCTGGACATCCTTCACGAGCGCCAGCTCGGCCTTGCCCGCGATGTCGAGGTTCAGCAGCGCGTTGGCGCGGCGGATGATGAGCGAGACCTGGTGGCCGGGGAGGGCCACGTGCTGGGGGGCGGTGCCGTGACCGTAGATCACCGCGGGGATCTTGCCCTCGGCGCGCAGACGCCGGGCGAACCCCTTGCCGAAGTTCTCGCGGACCTCCGCGTGTACCTTCTCGTCAGACATGAACTCTCCTTCGGAACACGCGTCGATCTCGCGCGTGATGGTCTGTGATGGCGGTGCCTCGAACGCGAGCGCGTGAGGCAAGCCCGGAGGCTCACATCGCCGCGTCGATAACGGATGCCGCGCAGGGGCGCGCCTCCCTCGCCGAGGAACTGAACTCCATGCTACCGGATGACCCGATAGGCTGAGAACACAGGCTCGCAGAAGAGGAGACCGACATGGTCGATGGGGCATTTCTCACCCACGTGCTCACCTGGGTGATCGGCGGGATGGTGATCTGCACCACCATCCTGACCATCGGTGCGCTCATGGCGATGGGGCGCTCCGGCTACCGCAAGAACTGAGCCGTACCCCGCCGCCTCGTCGCACGAAAGGTTCACCATGCCCGCTTCCGGCAGCGCCAATATCGGAGTCGTCGGGCTCGCGGTGATGGGCTCCAACCTCGCCCGCAATCTTGCCAGCCGCGAGGGCAACACGGTGGCGATCCTCAACCGCAGCGTCGAGAAGACGCGGGCGCTCACGGATGCCCACCCCGAGGCGGGCTTCGTGCCGGCCGAGAGCTATGCCGAGTTCGCAGCGTCCCTGCAGCGCCCGCGCACGGCGATCATCATGGTGAAGGCCGGGGCGGCGACGGATGCCGTCATCGACGCCCTGGTCGAGGTGTTCGAGCCCGGCGACATCATCGTCGACGGCGGCAACGCCTACTTCCCCGACACGATCCGCCGCGAGAAGGCCGTCCGCGAGACCGGGATCAACTTCGTCGGCGCAGGGATCTCCGGAGGCGAGGAGGGCGCGCTCACCGGCCCGTCGATCATGCCCGGCGGGTCGGACGAGTCCTGGGTGACCCTCGGCCCGATCCTGCGCTCGATCGCGGCGGCCGCCGAGGGTGAGCCCTGCGTCACCCACATCGGTCATGACGGCGCCGGGCACTTCGTGAAGATGGTGCACAACGGCATCGAATACGCCGATATGCAGCTGATCGCCGAGGCCTACGACCTCATCCGGCGCGGCACCGGGCGCTCCCCTGCTCAGATCGCCGAGATCTTCGCCGAGTGGAACGCCGGTGAGCTGGAGTCGTACCTCATCGAGATCACCGCCGAGGTGCTGCGTCAGGCGGATGCCACCACCGGCCTGCCGCTCGTGGACGTCATCCTGGATCAGGCGGGAGCCAAGGGCACGGGGGCCTGGACGGTGCAGACGGCGCTGTCGCTCGGCGTACCGGTATCCGGGATCGCCGAGGCGACCTTCGCCCGCTCGCTGTCGTCGCGGCCGGATCAGCGGTCCGCGGCATCCGGACTCCCCGGCCCTTCGACGGGCTCAGGGACCGGTCTCGACGACTCCTTCATCGAGGATGTCCGCCTGGCCCTGTACGCCTCGAAGATCGTCGCCTACTCGCAGGGGTTCGACGAGATCCGCGCCGGTGCCGCCGAGTACGGCTGGAGCATCGACCTCGGGGCCGTGGCGAAGATCTGGCGCGGCGGATGCATCATCCGCGCGCAGTTCCTGAACCGGATCGCGGATGCCTACGCCGAGAACCCCGACCTTCCGCTGCTGATGACCGCCCCTTACTTCGCCGAGGCCTTCGCACGGGCGCAAGAGGCCTGGCGGCGCGTGGTGACTGCGGCGGCCCAGGCCGGGATCCCTGCCCCCGCCTTCTCATCCTCGCTGTCGTACTACGACGGCATCCGGGCCGAGCGCCTGCCGGCGGCCCTCATCCAGGGACAGCGCGACTTCTTCGGCGCGCACACCTACCGCCGGATCGATCGCGCGGGCACCTTCCACACCCTCTGGTCGGGCGACCGCAGCGAGATCGAGGCCGAGGACACGCACTGAGGCTGCTCACGACGCTCAGCGAGTTCATAGCCGATTCCATAGGAACTTCATAGAAGACTCCGCACAATGGGAGCATGACCGAGCACCAGGACCTGCGCCGCGCGGACGGCTCGCCCCTTCGCATCCTCGCCGTTGACGATGAGCCGATGCTCACCGACCTGCTCGCGATGGCTCTGCGCGTCGAGGGCTGGGAAGTGCGTACCGCGGGCTCGGGCACCGAGGCGCTGCAGGCGGCGCGCGAGTTCGAACCGGATGCCGTCATCCTGGACATCATGATGCCCGACCTCGACGGCCTCGCGGTGCTGCGGCGGCTGCGCGAGGCCGGCAACCTCGTACCCGTGCTCTTTCTCACCGCGAAGGATGCCGTCGGCGACCGGGTCGTGGGTCTGACCGCCGGCGGCGACGACTACGTCACCAAGCCCTTCAGCCTGGAGGAGGTCGTCGCTCGTCTGCGCGCCATCATCCGTCGGTCCGGCTACGGCGCGGACGCCGACGCGCAGTCGATCCTGCGGGTGGGCGATCTCAGCCTCAACGAAGACAGCCATGAGGTGGCGCGCGGCGGGACCGAGATCGAACTGACCGCCACCGAGTTCGAGCTGCTGCGCTACCTCATGCGCAACGAGCGCCGGGTGCTGTCGAAGGCGCAGATCCTGGACCGGGTGTGGAGCTACGACTTCGGCGGCAAGTCCTCGGTCGTGGAGCTGTACATCTCGTACCTGCGCAAGAAGATCGACGCCGGGCGGACGCCGCTGCTGCACACCGTGCGCGGGGTCGGCTACATGATCAAGGCACCCCAGTGACCACTGCCGGCCCTCGGCCGCTCCGTCTGCAGACACGGCTGATGGCGGCCGTGATCGGCATCGTCTCGCTCATCCTCGTCGTCGTCGCCGCGGTCACGAGCGCCACCCTGGGACGCACCCTCGAGGACGGCCTCGACCGGCAACTGCGCTCGGCTGCAGCGGGCGTGACGCACTGGACGAACAGTTCCTTCGTCGCGCAGAGCGCGCTGCCGAACTCCGGCGAGCTCACGGCCGCGCGCGTGCTCGCCGGCAAGTCCGTGCCGCCGGGGCTGCTGCTGGCGATCTTTCCCGCAGACGGGACGCCCAATGGTGCCATCGTGCAGCCCACGAGCGAGTCGATGGGTCAGATCGTGCAACTGAATGGCACGCAACTGCAGACGCTCGGGGTGCATGGCGGCGAGCCTACGACCGTGAACATCGCGGATTTCGGCTCCTACCGCGTCATCCTTGCCCAGTCCATCGCCGGCCCGATCGTCGTGGGCCTCCCCCGCGCCGACAACCTGCGGACGCTGACCACCCTGTTCACCACGATCGCACTGACGACCCTCGCGGGGTTGCTGCTCCTGGCGCTCACGACCGCGTTGTCGATCCGGATCACGCTGCGCCCGCTGCGGGCCGTCGCCGAGACGGCGACCCGCGTCGCCGGCCAGCCTCTCGATTCCGGCGCGGTGTCGATCACCGAGCGCGTGCCCGCCGAGCAGGCAGACCCCCGCACCGAGACAGGTGCCGTGGGCGCGGCGCTGAACACCCTGCTCGAACACGTCGATGCCTCGCTCGCCTCGCGGCAGCAGAAAGAACAGCAGATGCGGCGCTTCGTGGCCGATGCCAGCCACGAGCTGCGCACGCCCCTGGCTTCCATCCGCGGATACTCCGAGCTCTCGCTGCGGGCGCTCGAGCATCCGGATGCCGCGGCCGAGGACACTCGCACGGCGCTCGAGCGCATCCAGGCCCAATCCCTGCGGATGACGCGCCTGGTCGAAGACCTGCTCCTGCTCGCCCGCCTCGACGAGGGCCGCGAGCTCGTCTACGACGCGGTCGATCTGACCCAGCTCGCCCTCGAGGGACTCGAAGACGTGCGCCTGTCCGGTCCGGAGCACCACTGGACGATCGAGGTTCCCGAAGAGCCCGTGAACGTGATCGGCGACACCGGACGCCTGCACCAGGTCGTCGCGAACCTGCTGTCGAACGCGCACACGCACACCCCGGCAGGCACCACGATCTCGCTGAGCGTCGCGGCCGAGGAGGATGCCGGCATCCTGCGCGTCCGAGACGACGGACCCGGAATCGACCCGGCGCTCCTGGAGCGCCTGTTCTCGCGCTTCTCCCGCGGCGACGTCTCGCGCGCGCGGCAGACCGGAGGCACGGGACTGGGGCTCGCGATCGCGAAAGCCATCGTGGAGGGTCACGGGGGCACCATCGAGGTCGCCAGCGCCCCGGGCGAGACGGTCTTCACGGTGCGGCTTCCGATGACCGGACGCCAGCCGGACGCGGCGTCCGACGGGTCCTGAGCTCGCGGCTCAGTATCCCGCGAAGGCGTCGGTCGTCAGCGAGCGGGCGCGCTGCAGCGCCGGGGCGAGGTCCGCGATCAGCCGTGGAGGCCCGGACACGTAGGCGTGCCGCGCCGAGAGGTCGGGCACGACCTGCGCCAGGCCTTCGGCGTCCAGCCGCACGCCCTGGGCCCAGCGCCAGTGCGCGGGCAGGTTCGCGGGCCGGTCGCGGGTGAAGACGATCACCTGGGCACCGGTGGCCTCCAGTTCTTCGCGGAAGGCCAGCTCGGCAGCCTCGGAGGCCACGTAGACCAGCACCGCGTCGCGGTCGAACCCGCGCTGGGCAGAGTCGCGCAGTTGTGAGACGAAGGGCGTGACGCCGATTCCCGCGGCGACCATGAGCACCGGCACGTCGAGCTTGGGCAGCACGAAGTCGCCCCAGACGCCGGTGACCGCGAGCGTGCCGCCCGGCTCGACCGCGGCGAGCGCCCGCTTGAACGACGAGGGATGCTTCTGGCCGCCGTCGCGGTAGGCGATCCGCAGCGTCGGGAGGTCCTGCGGGGTTGAGACGATGCTGAACTCGCGGCGGCTGCCGCGGGCATCCGGATGCCGGTGCGGCACGTCGATCTCGAGGTACTGGCCCGGGATGAACGCGAGCCTGCCCCGGGTCTCGAAGGTCAGCTCGTTCACGGTCGGGGTGATGAGCGCCCGCCCGCGGAAGGTGAGGCGCACCGCGGTGCGCAGGGCGAAGGCGAAGGCGAGCAGGTTGCCGATCAGCAGTGCGCGCTCGGTGCCCAACGAGACCACACCCGCGATCGATACCGGCCATCCCGCGAGAACACCCACGACGATCGCGACCGCGAACTGCTGGTGACGGCGCGGCGGCAGGGTGAGGGGCTCGGAGAGCATGAAGACGCCCAGGAACAGCAGCGGAAACTGCAGGAGCGCGAGGGACGCGGCGCCCAGCACATCGAACTCGACTCCGGGCTGCGAAGCAGCCTGCATCCCCTGCCGGATCACCGATGCGCCCACGGCCACCAACAGGAAGACGAGCACCACCCGCATCTTCTCGGTACGCCAGAGCACCGCGAGGCCCAGCACCGCCACGGCGATCGACATCGCGGGGGTGCCCACCCACCAGGAGGCGTGCGCGAGCGGGGTCAGCGCGACAACGGCGGCACCGAAGGCGGCGGGGTTGAAGATGTGGCGTCCGCGCCAGGCGATGAGGTACTTCGACACGCTCGCGATGAGCCCGGCGAGGGCGATCCCGCCGAGGGCGGGCAGGTCCAGACTCGGCTGCAGGACGAACAACAGGATCGCCGCCGTCACGAGCGAGGACTCGATGCGGGCGGGGAGCTTCAGGATCCGCTGCGCGGCGGCATCGGATGCCGCGACCACGAACGAGAGCACCGCGAGGGTCACCGCGATCTCGGCGGGGTTCGGTCCCACCAGCTCGAACAGCGACAGCACGAGGGCGACGAGGGTGAGGGTGCCCAGGGCAGTCAGCACCAGCCGATACATCGAAACGGCACCGAGAAGCGCGAGGACTCGCTGGCGCACAGCGGTGAAGGTCGTCGGCACGGCGACTCCTCTCAGATGGGGGCTCTCATCGAGCCTAGAGGAACAGCTCCCCCGGGAAGGCGGCGGACCACTCGAGCGCACCCGCGGTGGTCATCCGCACCCATTCCACACCCCAGGAGGCGGCCAGGCGCGGGCCGCCGTCGAAGAACAGCGCGGTGGCCGCAGCATCCGCCGCCATCGCCGTCGGCGCGAGTGCCCAGGTCGCGGCGACCGTGCGCACCGGCTCGCCCGTGCGCGCGTCGAGGATGTGGTGCAACCCCTCGCCCCAGGCGCGGCGGTTGATCGCCGAGGCGCACAGCGCTGCATTCGCCACCTCGACCACGCCGATGGCGCGGCTCGTATCGATGGGATGCTCCAGTCCGATCCGCGCAGGCCCGCCGCGCACGGCGATGTCTCCCCCGGCATCCACCACGACCTGACCGGGCACACCATCGAGCGCGGCGAGCACGAGGTCGACCAGCCGCCCCTTGCCGAGCGCACCGACGTCGATGGTCGCGGGGCCGGTGAGGTGCAGCTCCTCGCCGTCCCAGCTCAGGCGCTCGTGCCAGTGCTCGGGTGCCGCAAGGGGCACGGCGGCCCGGAGCGTGAACGCGGCGTCGTAGCCGAGGCGCTCGAGGCTCTCGCCGACGAGCGGGTTGATCGCGCCTTCGGTCGCCTCGGACAGCGTCCGGTACAGATCGAGCATGGCCGCGGCATCCGGAGGCACCGGCACACTGCCCCCGGCCCGGCTCAGCCTCGTCACGACCGAGTCATCGCGAAACCTCGACCACTCCCGGTCGAAGGCGTCGATACGGGCCGTGACGGCGGCACGCTCGGCGACACCCAGCGCGGCGGCGGACTCGATCTCCCAGACGGTCCCGATCGCATCGAAGCGCCACTCGGGCATCTCAGATCGCGGCTTCCGCCTTGATCGCCGCGAGCGCCTGGTTGAATCCGCCGCTGGTCAGGGATGATCCGGCCACGCGTCGCACCGCGATCTCGTCGATCGGCTTGCCGACCACGGCGTCGGCGATCCCGCCGATGAACATGCCCTGGAATCTCACGCTGTCACCGGTCTGGGGGTTGCCGACCACCTCGACGGCGGTGACGACGCCGCCTTCGAGGGTCAGTGTCACGCTGACCTGTTCGAGGCTCTCCGGCGTCTGGTAGGTGCCGGTCGCCGTGTAGATGCCGTCGGCGTATTCGCGGGGCTCAGCGGGGCTCGCGGGGGCGGCTTGCCCGGAGCATCCGGCGAGCACGACCATGCCGGCAGCACCGGCGAACGCCGCTCCGGCGCGGATGGGGCGAGGGATCTCAGTCACGTCGGACCTCCGGTGGCTTGTCGTCATCAGTGCGTCCACGGTATGTGCGCGGGCTATGCCTCTGCTATAGGCGAGCTATGCGTCGCCTCCGAACATGCTCGTGACCGAGCCGTCCTCGAAGACCTCGCGAATGGCGCGGGCCAGCAGCGGCGCGATCGGCAGGATCGTCAGCGTCGGGAAGCGGCGCGACTCGGTCAGCGGGATGGTGTCGGTCACGACCACCTCGTCGATCGCCGTGTCCTGCAGTCGGTCGCTCGCGGGATCGCTGAAGATCGCGTGAGTCGCCGCGACGATGACCTTGCGGGCACCATTGGCCTTGAGCGCCTGGGCGGCCTTGACGATGGTCCCGCCGGTGTCGATCATGTCATCGACGAGCAGGCACGTGCGCCCCTCGACGGTGCCGACGATGTCGTGCACGGTGACCTGGTTCGCGACCTTCGGATCCCGCCGCTTGTGGATGATCGCGAGGGGCGCGCCGAGGCTGTCGGACCAGGTGTCGGCGACCCGCACGCGGCCCATGTCGGGCGAGACCACCGTGAGGGTCTTGCGATCCTCTTCGGTGAGGGTGGATTGAAAGTGCTCCAACAGCACGGGCTTTGCGAAGAGGTGATCGACCGGGCCGTCGAAGAAGCCCTGGATCTGGGCCGCGTGCAGATCCACGCTCATCACGCGGTCGGCGCCGGCGGTCTTGAGGAGGTCGGCGACCAGACGCGCGCTGATCGGCTCGCGGCCACGGCCCTTCTTGTCCTGGCGGGAGTAGGGGAAGTAGGGGGCGACGACGGTGATGCGCTTGGCCGAGGCGCGCTTGGCCGCATCGATCATGATGAGCGTCTCCATGAGCCACTCGTTCACCGGCGTGCCGAAGGTCTGGATGAGGAAAAGGTCGCATCCCCGGATCGAGACCTCGAAGCGGGCGTAGATCTCGCCCGAGGCGAAGGTGCGGTGCTCGGTCGGGGCGATCTCGGTGCCGAGAGCCTCGGCGACGGCGGCGACGAGCAGGGGGTGGGATCGACCACCGGTGACGACCAGGCGCTTCTTGGTCTTGGCGATCAGGCCGGGTGCTATGCCGCCTTCGCGATCCAGCTCAACGGTCTTCCTCTTGCGCCCCATCGTCCGCCTTCCCTGCCGCCTGTGCGCGGGTCGCGGCCTCTGCCGCCCCGGTGCCCGCCCGGTTCTGTTCGACCCAGCCCTCGATGTTGCGCTGAGGGGCCACGGTCATCGCCAGCGCTCCCGGCGGGACATCCTTTCGGATCACGGCTCCCGCGCCGGTCTTCGCTCCATCTCCGATCCTAACGGGCGCGACGAAGACGTTGTGCGAGCCGGAGTGCACCTCATCGCCGACCTCGGTGCGGTGCTTCGCGAGGTCGTCGTAGTTCGCGGTGATCGTGCCGGCACCGATGTTGGCACGATCACCGATGGTCGTGTCGCCGATGTACGACAGGTGCGGCACTTTGCTGCCCGCCCCGATCTGGGAGTTCTTGGTCTCGACGAACGTGCCGACCTTCGCGCCGTCGGCGAGCACGGTGCCCGGGCGCAGGTACGCGAAGGGGCCGACGCTTGCGCGAGCACCGATCACGGCCAGCGTGGCATCCGTCCGTCGGATCACGGCGTTTTCGCCCACCTCGCAGTCGGTGAGCGAGGTGTCCGGCCCGATCGTGGCGCCCTCGGCGACGGTCGTGGCACGCAGGATGTGAGTGTTCGGCAGCAGCGTGACGTCGGCGGCAAGGGTCGCGGTGTCGTCGATCCAGGTCGTCGCGGGATCGAGTACGGTCACGCCCGCGCGCTGCCACCGGCGCACGACCCGGTCGTTGAGGGCACGGGCGGCCTCGGCGAGCTGCACGCGATCGTTCACGCCGAAGGCGAGGGCCGGATCCGGGGCCAGTTCGGCCGCGACGCGCTCGCTGGCCTGGCGCAGGAGCGCGACGACATCGGTGAGGTACAGCTCGCCCTGCGCGTTCTCGGGGCGCAGGCGCGTCACGACCGCACGCAGGGGCGCGACGCGGAAGACGTAGACGCCCGCGTTGATCTCGGCGACGGCGGCCTCGTCGTCCGTGGCATCCCCCTGCTCGACGATGCGCTCGACCGTGCCATCGTCGCCCCGGATGATGCGGCCGTAGCCGGTGGGGTCGTCCAGCTGGGCACTCAAGATCGTCGCGGCGGCTGCGGCGGCGCGGTGGCGCTGCACGAAGGCGGTGAGCGTCTCGGCGTCCAGCAGCGGTACGTCGCCCGAGAGCACGAGCACGTCGCCGGCGAAGTCGGCGGGCAGGGCGTCGAGGGCGAGCTGCACGGCGCGACCGGTGCCGGGGATGTCGTCCTGGTCGACGATCACGGCATCCGGGAACTCGGCCACGAGCGCCTCGACGACCCGGTCGCGTTCGTGGCGGACGACCACCTCGACGTGCACGGCGCCCAGTTGCCGGGCGGTCGCGAGCACGTGACTGACCAGGGGCCGCCCGCCGATAGGGTGCAGCACCTTCGGCAGGCGCGAGCGCATGCGGGTGCCCTGGCCCGCGGCCAGGACGATGATCGCCAGGGGGTTGTTCTCTGTCACGCTCCGCCGCCAGGACTCGAACCTAGACCTCACAGCTCCAAAGGCTGTCGTGCTGCCATTACACCACGGCGGACCACGGTGCCCGCGAGGACTCCGCTCGTCAAGTCTGCCACGTCCGGGTTCGCAGGCCGGTGCGAGGAGCCGTGCATGACGAAGGCGGCTTGGCCCTCCCCGGGATCTTCGTCCTAGTGGGGCGGGTCGCCGCCTTCACCTGTCATTGTATCCGAGTTCAGGCAATCGCGTCATCCGGCCGTCGTGATCAAGGACGATCACCTTTTTGAAGCGGCTCTGCCCGTAGAAGCGCCGTTTGATCTGCGCAAGCGCAAGTTCATCCGGAAGACCACAGCGTGCCAGGTCGATGATCAGACTCTCCGCCTGTCCTCGGGCACTCTTGAATTGTTCTGAGATCGTGTTCTTCTCAGAGGCTCCTCTGGGGCTCTTGAGCTCCCACACCGCACCGTCGACGAGGATGTCCGGGTTCTTCACCCCTGGGACATGCGACGGGACCCGGAAATGCGCCCATATTCCGTGCTGGACGAGTCTCCACGCAGTAGCGATCTCATCCTCTGCCACCCGCATTCCACGAGGAAAGACAGGACTGCCTCGCATGACAGTGCACTCGTCAGCTGTTCTCTCCTCGGAAGAAGAAGAAGAGTCGGAGGACGCAGAGACCGACATCCTTCCAGTCAAGGCACGAATGATGGTCGATGAACCTCTGATATGGCGTGTCAGAACAAGTCACGCTCATCCCGCCATTGTGCAGAGCGGGTCGCAGCCGACGCGGGATAATGGCACCATGAACCCGAGCGACGAGGTCGATCGCATCGTCGGTGCGTGGCGGACGCAGCGACCCGACCTCGACTTCTCTCCGCTTGAGGTCCTCTCGCGCGTCGACCGGCTCTCGCGGCACCTGGATCGCGCCCGCCGCGAGGTGTTCCGCCGCAGCGATATCGAGCCCTGGGAGTGGGACGTGCTCTCGGCGCTGCGGCGCGCGGGTGCGCCCTTCCAGCTCTCGCCCAAGCAGCTCTTGCAACAGACCCTCGTCTCCAGCGGCACGATGACCAACCGCATCGACCGGCTGGTCGGGCGTCGCTTCGTGCGCCGCGAATCCGATCCGGATGACGGACGCAGCATCCTGGTGACGCTCACCGAGGACGGCCTGATCCGGGTCGATGCCGCCATCACCCGCCTGGTCGATGTCGAAGCGGATCTCCTGCGCGCGCTTCCCCGCGCCGAGCGCGAACGCCTGGCAGTCCTGCTGCGCAAGCTCAGCCTCGGATTCGACGGGTGAGCGTTGCATCGGGGTCAAGATGTGCCGGGTTCACGACTCCGCATTCGGCTCTTTCTGACCCCGGGTCAGCCCAGAAGGTCTGACAACTCCAGCCAGCGCTCTTCGAGCGCTGATGCCTCGTCGTCCAGGGCGGCGATCTTGGCCATCTCGGCAGCGAGGAGCTGATAGTCGGACTGGTCGAGATCGATCAGCTTCGCGCGGGCATCTGCCGCCTGCTGCTTGAGGCGCTCGGCGCGACGCTCGAGACTAGCGAGCTCCTTCTCGGCGGCGCGCTGCTCGGCACCGGAGAGGACGGGAGCGGACACGGGCAGCGCACCGCGTTTCGTCTCGTCGCTGCGCTCCTCGCTCAACGACCGGGAACGCAACCTCAGGTACTCATCCACTCCGCCCGGCAGGTGCCGGAGCCGGCCGTCGAGGATCGCGTACTGCTGATCCGTCACCCGCTCCAGGAAATACCGGTCGTGCGAGACCACGAGCAGCGTCCCCGGCCACGAGTCCAGCAGATCCTCGAGAGCGGCGAGCATGTCGGTGTCCATGTCGTTGGTGGGCTCATCCAGGATCAGGACGTTCGGTTGGTCCAGCAGCACGAGCAGCAGTTGCAGGCGTCGCTGCTGACCACCGGAGAGATCCTTCACCGGGGTGGACAGCTGTTCGGAGCGGAAGCCGAGGCGCTCGAGAAGCTGGCCGGGCGTCAGCTCTTGGGCCTTGGACCCGGTCCCTGAGCCCGTCGAAGGGCCGAAGACATACGACGTGCGCAAACGACCCACCACCACGCGCACCGGCTCGTCCCATACCTCGGTGAGCTCGTCGAGACGCTGGGTGAGGGCGCGCACGCGCACGGTCTTGCCGTGCTTCACCCGGCCGCTCGTGGGCGGGATGCTGCCGTCGACCAGCCCCAGCAGGGTGGACTTCCCGGCACCGTTCACGCCCAGGATGCCTGTGCGCTCCCCCGGCGCGATCCGCCATTCGATATCACGCAGGATCTCGGTCGCCGAGCCCGTCGAAGCGTCGCCGAATGCCACCCCCGCTCCGACAAGGTCCACCACGTCCTTCCCCAGTCGCGCGACCGCGAGCGACTGCAGCTCGGTCCTGTTCCGGATCTCGGGCACGTCCGCGATCAGGGCGTTCGCGGCATCGATCCGGAACTTCGGCTTGCTCGTGCGCGCGGGCGGCCCGCGGCGCAGCCACGCGAGCTCCTTGCGCGCGAGGTTCTGGCGGCGCTGCTCGATCGCCGCCGACTGCCGGTCGCGTTCGACCCGCTGCAGGATGTACGCCGCGTACCCGCCCTCGAAGGGCTCGACGATCCGGTCGTGCACCTCCCAGGTCTGCGTGCACACCTCGTCCAGGAACCACCGGTCGTGCGTGACGACGAGCAGCGCACCGGCGGATGCCGCCCAGCGCTTCTTCAGATGCGCGGCGAGCCACGCGATCCCCTCGACATCGAGGTGGTTGGTCGGCTCGTCGAGGGTGATGACATCCCAGTCGCCGACGAGCAGCCGCGCGAGCTGCACCCTGCGGCGCTGACCGCCCGAGAGCGTGCCAACCGGAGCGTGCCAGTCGAGGTCGCCAAGCAGCCCGGCGATCACATCCCGAACCTTCGCGTCGCCCGCCCACTCGTGCTCGGGAGTGTCGCCGACGACCGCCTGCGCGATCGAGTCGGAGTCGCGCAGCGAGTCCTGCTGATCGAGCACTCCGACGCGCACACCTCCGCGGCGCGTGACCCGGCCCGCATCCGGCTCGACGCGACCCGCCAGCATCCCCAGCAGCGACGACTTGCCGTCGCCGTTGCGCCCGACGATGCCGATGCGGTCGCCCTCGTTCACGCCGACCGTCACGGAGTCGAACACGATCTTGGTCGGGTATTCGAGGTGGAGCCCCTCGGCTCCGAGCAGATGTGCCACCGGACCCCTCACACCACCCGCGCGCCCGGCACCGGGCCGTGGGCGCGGACGGCCATGATGTCCTCGTCGACCAGCACCCCCCATACCTCCTCGGCGCTGGCCGCGTTCTCGCACAGGAAGGCGATCGTGGGGCCGGAGCCCGAGACGAGCCCGCGCAGGGCACCCGCCTGCATTCCCCGGACGAGCACCTTCTCGAGGAACGGTCGCTCGCGCAGGGCGACCACCTCGAGATCGTTGTACATGTGCGCGGCGAGCTCATAGGCATCCCCCGAGCGCAGCGCCTGCAGCACCCCCACCGGCACGTCCAGCGAGAGCGGCGGGTCGCCGGCGAGGGCTCCGTGCCGGGTGCGGTACTCGTCCAGCCGCTGGTACATCAGCGGTGTGGACATCCCCTCCTCGCTGACGGCGAGCACCCACTCGAAACGCCCGCGCGCGAGCGCCGGGCTGAGCTGATCACCGCGCCCCGTGCCGACGGAGGTGCCGCCGAGCAGCAGCGCGGGCACGTCAGCACCGAGGCGCGCGGCGAGTTCGTGCAGGCGGGGGGTCGGCAGCGCCGTGCCCCAGAGCGCATTGCAGGCCACGAGTGCCGCCGCGGCATCCGCCGATCCGCCGCCCATGCCGCCCGCGACCGGGATGCTCTTGTGGATCTCGAGGTGCACGCCGCCGGGGTATCCGGCGGCCACCGCGAGCAGCCGCGCGGCGCGCAGCGCGAGGTTGCGATCGTCGGCGGGGACGTCACCGCCCCAATCGCTGTGAACCTCGACCGAGAAGTCGTCCGCGTGCGTGGCGTAGACATCCTCATAGACCGAGACTGCCTGAAAGACGGTCGCAAGTGCGTGGAAGCCGTCGTCGAGCGTGCCGCCGACGCCGAGGTAGACGTTGATCTTGCCCGGCGCGCGCACGTGCACCGCAGTGTCGGTCACGGCAAAGCTCATTGGCGCATCCTCGGGGTCAGAGCCGGGCGGATTCGGCCCAGAGATC
Source organism: uncultured Microbacterium sp. (assembly GCA_964533745.1). Lineage (GTDB taxonomy): Bacteria > Actinomycetota > Actinomycetes > Actinomycetales > Microbacteriaceae > Microbacterium. The sequence goes on along the minus strand of CAZHML010000030.1, from coordinate 13,126 downwards.
GACTTTCACGGTGCCGGCGACCGCGTCGATGCCGGCGAGCTCCTCTGCGGTGAGCGGCGGGGCATCGAGGGCGGCGAGGTTCTCGTCGAGCTGCTCGGGGCGCGAGGCACCGACGAGCGCCGAGGCGACGACGGGGTCGCGCAGCGTCCACTGGATGGCGAGCTGGGCGAGGCTCTGCCCGCGATCCTGCGCGATCTGGTTCAGGGTGCGCAGCGTGGCAAGCCCCTGGTCGCTGAGCGGCTTGTCGGGCAGTGAGGTGCGCTTCTGCGCGCGTTCGGCGGCTTTGCCGCTCAGATACTTGTCGGTGAGCAGTCCCTGAGCGAGCGGAGTGAAGGCGATCGCGCCCATGCCGGTGGTGCGCAGGACATCCGTCAGGTCCCCCTCGATCCAGCGGTTGAGGATCGAGTAGGACGGCTGGTGGATGATCAGCGGCGTCCCGAGCTCGTTGGCGACGGCGACCGCCGCCGCGGTGCGCTCGGCGCTGTAGGAGGAGATGCCGACGTAGAGCGCCTTGCCCTGCCACACGAGGGCGTCGAGCGCCCCGATCGTCTCCTCGATCGGGGTGACGGGGTCGGCGCGGTGCGAGTAGAAGATGTCGACGTGGTCCAGACCCATCCGGGCAAGCGACTGCTCGGCGCTGGCGAGGATGTACTTGCGGCTGCCGAGATCGCCGTAGGGCCCGGGCCACATGATCCACCCGGCCTTGCTCGAGATGATGAGCTCGTCACGGTAGGGGCGCAGGTCCTCGGCGAGGATGCGGCCGAAGTTCTTCTCGGCCGAGCCGAAGGGCGGGCCGTAGTTGTTCGCGAGGTCGAAGTGCGTGATCCCCCGGTCGAAGGCGTGCCGGATGAGGGCGCGCTGATCGTCGAGCGGGATGTTGTCGCCGAAGTTCCACCACAGGCCGAGCGATATCGGCGGGAGGTACAGGCCGGAGGTGCCGACCTGCCGGTAGTCGAAGCCTGTGTAGCGGTCGTCCGCCGCCGTGTAGGGGCGATGGACATCGGAGGCATCCGGGCGGAAGCGGGGCGTGTCGGTCACGATTCCAGGCTAGCGCCCCGGGGTCGCCGACGCTCACGTCTGCTCCGCCGCGGCAACTTGCGGTCAGTTGTTGTCGGTTCCGATCGCGCGAAGCGACAACGACTGCCGCCTACATCGCAAGAAGCGTCAGCTGGCGCGGGCAACCCGCACGAAGTCGTCGATCGACAGCTCCTCGCCGCGGGCGGTGGGGGCGACTCCGGCGCTCTCCAGAACAGCGGAAGCCGTAGCGGCCGAGCCGCCGAGCACACCGGCGAGCGCCTGCCGCAGCATCTTGCGCCGCTGCTGGAAGGCGGCATCGACGATCTGGAACGTGCGGCGGCGCAGATCCTCGTCGCCGCGCGGAGCGGCATCCCGCTCGAACGCGACGAGCACGCTGTCGACGTTCGGCACCGGCCAGAACACCTGCCGCGAGACGGTGCCCGCGAGCCGCCACGGCCCGTACCACGCCGCCTTCGCACTCGGGGCGCCGTAGACCTTGCTGCCGGGGGGCGCGGCCAGGCGCTCGCCCACCTCGGCCTGCACCATCACCACGCCGCGTCGCAGGTGTGCGAACGTCTCGAGGAAGTGCAGCAGCACCGGGACGCTGACGTTGTAGGGCAGGTTGGCCACGAGCACGGTCGGCGCTCCCGGCAACTCCGCCACCCTGAGAGCATCGGCCTGGATGATGGTGAGCGCGGCATCCGCAGCACCGTGCGCCCGTGCCGTATCGGGAAGGAGGGCCGCCAGCCGATGGTCGATCTCGACGGCGGTGACGGATGCCCCGGCCTCGAGGATCGCGAGAGTCAGGGATCCCAGCCCCGGCCCCACCTCGACGACGTGCTCACCCGGCTCGACGCGGCCGGTCTGCACGATCTTGCGCACCGTGTTCGCGTCGACGACGAAGTTCTGCCCCAGTTTCTTGGTCGGCGTGAGGTCGAGACCGGCGGCGAGCCGGCGGATCTCGGCGGCGCCGAGGAGGGTCACGGGCATGGGTCCAGGGTAGTCGGCCCGGGCACTACGCATGTCGCCCGGGTCGGCTCGCGCCGTCCGCCCACAGGGCACGGGCTTCGGATCCCGCAAAGGGGTCGCCGGAGACTACGAGAGCCGCACCGCCGCGCGCCGCCGCGCGAACACCAGCGCACCGCCGAGCGCGAGTAGCATCAGCCCTCCGCCCGCGAGCGAGGCCGCGCCCTCCGAGCCCGAGTCGGCAAGGCCATCGTCGCCGCCATCCCCGCCGCCCGAGGCCTGCACCTCCACCGCGCCGATGTCGATGCGCGGGCCGAGGACGCGCGTCTGGCCGCGCTGGTCGGTGGAGATCGGCGAGGAGAAGCCCGGATCGCCCGCGTCGATCGCGGGGCTGCCGGTCTGCGGCAGATGCGTGAGGGTCGGGCCGCCGTTGTCGGCGAGGGGGCCGAGCAGCGGGTCCACTCCGACGAGGTTGCCGCTGCCCGCGCTGAGGGCCGTGTCCACGGCGGGATCCCCGTCGCTGCTGCCGATCAGGTTCCACTCGGTGATGAGCAGCGCCGGGTCATCGACCCCGAGATCCCAGCTCCCGTTGCCCCACAGGATGTTGTGGCTGAGATTGGCCGAGGCGTTCGTCACCCCGACCCCGGGCGCGCCGTCGCCCGCGTTGCCGACGACCGTCGAGTGCGCCAGGGCGAAGGTGCCCTCCTCGTCGCCGTCGATGCGGATCCCGGTGATCGGCGTGGTCTGCGTGGCCGGGCCGTTGTCGGAGACGGTGGAGTTGTACACGACCGCACCGGACCCGGTCCCTTCCAAAGTGAACAGGTACGCATCAAGGCCCACGGCGTTGCCCGAGAGCGTCGACGCCGTCATCAACAGCATCGAGGCTCCCAACTCGGCGCTGACCCCCGTGAGATTGCCGGAGGATGTGGACTCGGCGATCTCCATGGTGCCGCCCTCCTCCGCGTCGATGTCGTAGCCCTCCGCGACGTTGTCGATCGCGTCCACCCGCAGGAAGCTCACGAGCGTCTCGGCGACGTCCACCCTGACACCCGCGCCGCCGTTCTCGCGTGCGAGGGAATCCTCCACCGACACGGTGGCGCCGTCCTCCGCGTGCAGGTAGATACCGTCGAGGGTGTTCTCAGCGGCTGACAGCCAGCGCGCATCGAGGGTGGCCTGATCGAACACCGACAGGTCGAAACCGCTGAGCCCGTTGTCGATGGCGGTGACTTCATCCAACTCCAGGGAGGAATCGTCCGAAGCCCAGATGTACGCGCCCCTCTCGCCGTTGCGGGAGACCTCGACCGCGCCGAGCAGGGCGCGCGCGTCCTCAAGGAGGTCCATCTCGATGCCGGAGGCGCCGTTGTCGTTGGCCTGGAGGCCGATGACCTCGAGGGATGCGCCGCCCTCGATCCAGGGGCGAAGGCCGATGGACGCATTGCCGTTCGCGCTCCCGCCTGTCATCGCCAGCGTGCCGTCGCCCAGGAACGAGACGAGGTACAGACCGTAGTGCCCGTTGTCGTCGAAAGTCGTGTCGGTGATCCTGCTGTCGACCGCCCATTCGGTCAGTACCGCGCCGTCTCGGACGTTCGCATCGAAATGCGAGTCCGTGATCCTGAGGATCGAGTCGGACGCATTGAGCCCGTGCCGACCCGAACCGGTGACCCGCACGTTCGTCAGCGTGAGGTCGGCGGCGGCGACGAGGATGCCGTCCCCTGCCATGTCCGTGATCGTCAGGTTGCCGATGACGACCACGTCCGCGCCGTCGAAGTCGAGACCGCCATAAGTCTGGGCATCACCGTCGATGGTGTGGTTGTTGCCGACGATGGCGAGGTCGTCGGTGATCTGCGGCAGAGGTCCTTCGAGGGTGATGTCGTCCGTGATGATGATCGCGTCCTGGCCGAAGATGCCGTTGGCGCTGTTGATCGCATCGACGAGCTCATCGTACGTGCCCACCTCGAAGTTGGCCGCGAAGGCGGGCACCGCGCCGAACCCGACGAAGCCCAGGGCAAGCACACCGGATGCCGCCAGTGCGGTGGAGCGGTGAATACGAGACTGAGCGCGCATGAGGCCGACCTTCGGGGAGGTGTGAAAGCGCGAACGGCGAGTTCACTGTGAGTCACAGTACCAACAACGCGCCCCGCACGCTAACCAGGAGACGGGGGCGATCCTCGTGCCACCCTGCGAGGAGCCGCGCTCCCCGAGGCGCCCTCGTGGTCAAGCCCGCGGTCAGAGCGGGCAGCAAAGACGCCTCCTCGTACCGGTCCGAGCAGCGCGGGATCGCCCGCGCCGTGCCGGGAAGCAGCGCCGCCAGCCGATGGTCGATCTCGACGGCGGTGACGGGCATGATCTCAGGCTACCGGGCGTGACTGCCCCACCCGATACGCTGTCTCTGTGATTCAGCGGCTGGCATGGGTTACGGCGGTGCCGGCCCGGGGAACGGATGAGGACGAGCCTCTCGCGCTGGCAGCACTGCACCGCCGGGGCGTGGAGGTCGAGGTCGTCGACTGGGATGATCCGGATGCGGCCTGGGCGGGCTTCGATCGCGCACTGATCCGCTCTCCCTGGGACTACGCCCAAAGACTGCCGGAGTTCCTCGTCTGGATCGACCGGGTCGCCGCCCTGACCGAGCTGGTCAATCCGCCCGAGATGGTGCGCGCGAACATCGACAAAAGGTATCTGGCTCAGCTCGCTGAGGCCGGGGTGCCGATCACGCCGACCGTCTTCGTCGCGCCCGGCGAGCAGCCGCTCTTTCCGCCGGGAGAGTTCGTCGTCAAGCCCGCAGTCGGAGCGGGCAGCAAAGACGCCTCCTCGTACCGGCCCGAGCAGCACGAGATCGCCCGCGCCCATGTCGCCCGACTGCACGAGGCGGGGCAGACCGCGCTCGTGCAGCCACTGCTCGCCTCGGTCGCCGCCGACGGCGAATGGGCGCTGATGTTCTTCGCGGGTGCGTTCAGCCACGCCGCGAGCAAGCGCGTCACCCTCCCCCGGGCGGGCCTCGTCGAGGAGTTCTTCGCCGCAGAGACCTGCGCTCCGCACACCGCCACCCCGGCCCAGATCGAGGTCGCGCAGGCCGCGATGGACTTCGTCATCGAGCGACTCGGGATCCCGGCCTACGCCCGCATCGACCTCGTGCGCGACGACGCCGGGGACTTCTGCGTGCTCGAAGTGGAACTCATCGAACCCTCGCTGTTCCTGCCCTATACCGATCCGGATGCCACCGAGCGCTTCGTCGACGCGGTGGTGAGCGGAGAGCGAAGCGCCGGTCGCTGAGCGGAGGCCTCGCGCCTCCGAGGCTCCGGGCAGCGCGAAGCGCTGTCTGGAGTGAGGCGTGGGGATCGAAGCGTCCGGCCCTTCGACGGGCTCAGGGACCGGGTCGCGGCGAAACGCTCACGGCGAGCGCGGCCCGAGTTCGATCTGAGCGTCGCCGAAGTCGGTGATCCGGAAACGACCGCATTCCACGATCGTGAAGGGCAGCCACTGAGCGCTCTCGGGCAGTTGCCACCCGGAACTGTGCCAGTCCGAGATCAGGAAGGAGACGCTCGTGTGCCGCACGAAGTCCCCTCGGTCGATCAGCCATCCATCGCCCTGCAGAGAAGGTCTCACCTGAAGGACGCGAGCAGGATCATCGACGTGCGCCTTGATGGCCCGGATGCTCCAGAACTGACCCCCGCCGACCCGGTCGGTGTCGTTCACCCAGTCAACGGCGCAGGTCAGGGACTCGTCCACGCTCGTCGCCGCGTGGACCGCCGCGGGCAGAGCGACGAGGCCGAGGCACACCCCGACCGCAGCGGCAGCACCCGCGAGCATCACCGGGAGGCGCGCGGGCTGCGCGTCGGCATCCGGCGACCCGGCGGCCACGGCCTCATCCCTCGTCCGCAAAGCACCAGACCCGATCCCGAGCGCGACGAGCGCGAGCACGGGCGCAAAGGCCCAGAGCTGCAGATAGCGCGCCGCACCCGAGCCCAGGACGATGAAACCGATGTTGGTCGCGAGCGGGGCGAACCACGAAAAGAGGGCGAGAAGAAGCGGTCCCGCCGCCCGAGCCCGCGCGAACAGCACGGAAAGCACGATGCCCGAGATGACGAGCCCCGCGGTCACGACCAGCGCGATCCACCCGCCGGGTTCGGCCAGCCGCTCGGCGAGGAGCCTCCCGTGATAGGCCCATGTCTCGCGCATCTGGGCGGGCCTGAGGTAACTGACGGTGTCGATGACGATCGCGTGCCGCATCGGCATGCGCAGTAGAAAGCCCAGGACCGATCCGGCGATCAAGGTCCCTGCGACGAACAGGAGCTGATGCCATCTCCCGCAGAAGATGCCCACCGCGGTCAGCACCACGAGGAGGGGAAGCACCGCCCAGGCGACGAACAGGGGGTTGGAGAAGACCGAGAGCACGACAAGGCCCGCGAGCGTCACGACCAGCGGCAGGGGCGGGGCATCCCGGCTGATGAGCCGGACCGCGAGCCCGACCGCGAGCAGGGTGGCGAGCACGGTCGCCGAGTAGTAGGTCGTCATCGCGATGAGGGATGCGGGTTCGAGGCTGCTGCGCCCGCCTTCGCCCTCCAGCAGCGCGAAGCCGATGACCGCAAGATACGCCAGCAGTGCGGATGCCGCCGAACGGGCACGGCTGTGCGGCAGGGTCATCGCGCACGCCCGCAGCGCGAGGTACAGCGCCATGAAGTTCAGCACCGCGGAGAGGAACTGCAACGCGGTCACGCTCAGTCCCGTCGCCGCGAGCGCCGTGAAGGCGATGAACTCGGGAACGAAGAGGGATGCCGACATCGCCCAGTCCTGCGCGGCGCCCTCCAGGACCGACCTCGCGAAGATGGCCGTCAGCATCGAGTCGCCGTCGAGGAACATCATCTCGCCGCGTCCGCTGCTGTGCGCGAGGTGGGTGACGACGACCAGAGCCATCCCGAATGCCGCAATCGCACAGAGAGCCTCGATCAGCCAGGGCCGCCTCGACACAGCCCGCGATCCCTCCCGAGCGTCGGCGGCAACCACCCCCAAACTCTACTGCTTCCGGTCGCTCCGGCCGTGCCCACGACGGCAGTAGGCTGGTCCGATGCCCTCTTTTGGTGACCTCGTCGCGCCGCGCCGGATGGGCATGAGTTTTCGCTGGCTGCTGGCATCATCCTGGACCAGCAACATCGGCGACGGGATCGCACTCGCCGCAGCCCCGCTGCTGATCGCATCCATGACCTCGTCGCCGATCATCGTGGCATCCGGGGCCATCCTGCAGTTCCTCCCCTGGCTGCTTCTCGGCCTGCATGCCGGAGCCGTCGCCGACCGCTTCGACCGGCGACGCCTGGTCATTCTCGCCGACGCCGCCCGCGTGGTCGTCGTCGCAGGGCTGTGCGTGTTCCTGGTCACCGGGGCCGTGAACATCTGGATCGTGCTGGCCGTATCGTTGCTCTACGGCACCGCCGAGGTCTTCGCCGACACCGCCGGGAGCGCGATGCTGCCGATGGTCGTGAAGCCGGCCGACCTCGGGATCGGCAACTCCCGCCTGCAGGCGGGGTTCATCGTCGGAAACCAGTTCGCCGGTCCCCCGCTCGGGGCCTTCCTGTTCGCTGCCGGCAGCGTCTGGCCCTTCCTCGTGCAGACCCTGTGCGTCGCGCTCGCGGTCTTGCTCATCGCGCGCGTGGTGCTCACGCCGCTGCCCGCAAAGGACGCTGCCGAGCGCCGGCCCGTGCACTCCGATATCGCCGAGGGGCTGCGGTGGCTCTGGCAGAACCCCCCGGTGCGCACGCTCGTACTCATCATCCTCGTCTTCAACATCACCTGGGCCGCACCCTGGGGTGTGCTCGTGCTGTATGCCACCGAGCACCTCGGCATGGGACCGGTCGGCTTCGGCATGCTCACGACGGCCTCTGCGATCGGCGGGATCCTGGCGGTCTTCAGCTTCGGTTGGTTCGAGCGGCACGTCTCCTTCGCGACCCTCATGCGCGTCTGCCTGTCGCTGGAAGTGGTCATGCACCTCGGGTTCGCGGTCACCACGACGGGTTGGGTGGCCCTGGCGATCATGGTCGGCTTCGGCTTCTACGCCTTCATCTGGAGCACGATCTCGACGACCGTGCGCCAGCGGCTCGTGCCGCAAGAGCTGCAGGGCCGGATCGCCTCGGTCAACATGGTCGGCGTCTTCGGCGGGCTCGTGATCGGCCAGGCGCTCGGCGGTGTGATCGCGCAGGTGTGGGGGCTCACCGCCCCCTGGTGGTTTGCCTTCGTCGGCGCGGCGCTGACCCTGCTGCTGGTCTGGCGACCCATCTCGCACATCGTGAATGCCAGACCGGCGCTCGAGGATGAGTCAGGGTCAGCGGACTGATCCCGTGGCATCCGGCATCGCTGCAGTATCGGATCCGATCGCCCTCAGCCGAGCACGACGAGGAAGCCGAGCACCGCGCTGACCGCGCTCAGCAGTGCCAGCACGACGGTCGGGACCGGCTTCTCGTGCCGGCGGAGGTGCACGACCGTGGCACCCATCATGATGACGAAGAGCCCGACCGCGGCGATCGGCGCGAGGATCGGGGCGATCCCGAGCAACAGCGGCAGGATCAGGCCGAGCGCGCCGAGCACCTCCAGGATCCCGATGGTCTTGACCGTCGCGGGACGGAAGTCCTCTGCCCAGGTCATGCCCGAGGCCAGGAGCGCCTCCTTCGGGCGGAGCGCCTTCATGGTGCCGGCGGCGAGGAAGGCGAGCGCGAGCAGGGCGTTGATGATCCAGAGGGCGATGAGCATGCGGGTGGTCTCCAGGGGTTCTTGTCACTCGAAGGATCGAGTGAGTTACTTTAGGTAAGCAACCCCATGATCTGTGATCTATGCGAGTCTTACAAAAGGCACACGCGTGTGCCTGAGTGACAGGAGTGTGCCATGACGATCCCCGATGAGCCGGTGCGCAGCATGTACGAGGGTTCCTGCCATGGTGCGCAGGCAGGGGATGCGCGGGCGATTCGCGACATCCTCTCCCGGATCGGCGACAAGTGGTCGCTGCTGATCATCGCGACGCTGCGCGACGGCAGGCTTCGCTTCTCGGAACTGCAGCGCCACATCCCCGGTGCATCGCAGCGGATGCTGACGCTCACCCTCCGCCACCTCGAGCGCGACGGACTCATCGTGCGCACCATCTACGCAGAGGTGCCGCCGCGGGTCGAGTACGAGCTCAGCGCGGCGGGCGAGACGCTCATCACGCCGTCGATCGCGCTGGCCGAGTGGGCGGTGACCAACTTCCCGGCGATCGAGAAGGCGCGAGCCGAGTACGATGCACGATGATGCGTCATCGTTATTGTTTCGTGATCTTTGTATCGTGGATCGGCGTCGAAACTATCTTCTAGTGTCGGAGGCCGGTGAGAGCATGGAGCATGTCGTTCTTCACCGATCTCACCCGGCGCATCGAGGCGATGCGTGCGCGCCTCGGTGACGACATCGAGGCCGACGGAATCGTCGCGGCATGCGGAGACCTCGACGACGAGGCGGTGCTGTCGCTCATCGCCGAGGCCGGTGCTCTGGTCAGGGCGGCCGAGGTCGTGCGGATCGCGGCGAGCGGGGTGGCGGCCGAGCGCTCTCGGCGCGAACTCGGCCACGCGGGCCTCGCTCAGACGCACGGGCACCGCAGCACGGTGACGCTCATCCAGGAGCTCTCCGGATCGAGCCGATCGGATGCGATGAAGCACATCCGTCTCGGCACGGCGCTGAGGGATGGAGTGGCGGCGGGCGAGGCAGGAATGACGCCCGAACCGCGCGTCGCCCACGGCTCCCACGACGATGCTGGCGAATCACCCGCCGGACCGTGGCATGCCCCGCTCAGCCGCGCGCTCGTCTCGGGCGCGCTGTCCTCGGACCAGCACGATGCGATTCTGCGCGGGCTCGGCGACCCTCCGGTCGCGAGCCTCGGCGGCGCGGGCGGATGGCAAGGCGACCTTACGGTCGCCGGCGACGAGGCGAAGGCGATCGCTGAGGTGTGGTCGCTCGCTGCCGCACAACTGGCAGAAGAGGCGCCGCACCGCACGGTCGAAGAACTCCTGCGCGCGGCGCGCTCCGTGCGCGACCAGCTCGATCCGGCCGGAGCCGAGCGACGATTCGACGAGACGTTCGAGAAGCGTTCGTTCCGGCAATGTATCGACGCCGACGGTCAGCACCGCGCCTCGATCGCCTTCGATGATCAGGCAGCGCTCTGGGTGGCTGCCGCGCTCAACGCCGCCCTGCGCCCGCGACGCGGCGGGCCTCGCTTCGTGGATGCCGAAGAGAAGTGGCACGCCGAGCGTCTGGCGAACGACCCTCGCAGCAACGAGCAGCTTGCGTACGATCTGATCATCGACACGCTTCGGGCGGGCATGCTCGCCGACGCAGAGAGCGTCTTCGGCACGCGCCAAGTCGGGATCCGGCTTCTCATCACCGAAGGGGCGCACGCCGCCGCTGTCGCCGGCGGGCCCGCGGTGGGTGTCGCGGAAGATGACGGCTCGGCACTGCCCGCCTGGCTTCTCGCCCAGCACGCCTGCGAGAGCGGGGTGACCGAGTGCCGCCTCGACCGAGAGGGCAATCCACTGCACCTCGGCCGCGAGCAGCGCCTGTTCAGCCCGGCGCAGCGCATCGCGCTGGCGATCCGCGACGGCGGCTGCCGCTGGCGCGGCTGCGACCGGCCGCCCTCCTACTGCGAAGCACACCACATCGATGAGTTCTCACGCGATCAAGGCCGCACCGATGTCGATCGCGGAATCCTCCTCTGCCGCTTTCATCACATGCAACTGCATCATGGCGGGTGGCGCATCACCCGCGAAGGGAGAGGTGCCTTCCTGCTTCATCCACCGGGCAGAGGGGACTCTCGGTCTTCGCATCGCGGCGATCCGATCGAACTCGTGCCGCGCCTGGCACGACGATACGCGTGGGGCGAGGTCGAGCCACCCCCAAGAAGGTTCCGCCTTGCTGCGTGAGGCACCGATGCCCGGTGACGTTCCGACGCCTTGGAGTGATCCCGGGTGAGACGGAAGCGCTCTCGGGTGAAAAGCGGTCTCAGGCAAGTGGTCTCCTATGGGAACGGGGGGCGTGCTCCGCGCGCCCGCCCACGACCTCGACAGGTTCGTCAACCATCCCTACGGCTTCATCTACAACCTTGACACCCTCATCGAGGGTCCTCCCTGCGAGCCCCTCGATGACGTAACGCCGCTCGATCCCCGCGGTCGCCCGCGCCCACGCGCTCCCCGCGACGCGAACCCGGTGGGCGCGAAAGGCGGCCTCGTCGTGGAAGCCCTCGCTGACCTCCCAGGCGAGGGACCGGTCCTTCGGCATGACCTCGAAGAAGAGGCATCCGGGTTCCGCGCGGGTCAGCGCGATGTGCTCGGGCAGGTGATCGGCGACGATATGCCACTGATCCTCATCTGCGCAGACGAGTTCGCCGCTCACCCGCACCTCGCGCTGGCCGCTCACCAGAACCTCACCCGGCAGCACGACCGCGCGCGGCGAGCGCGTGCAGCGTGCCACTCGCGGCCATCGCAACCGCCGGGACGACCGTCGCCAGGTGCACGCCGGCGATCACGTACAGCATCAGGATCAGCACCACGGCGATCCCGCAGCACACAACGGGCACCCAGCCCGCGCGCCTGCGGACGACCCCGTACCAGCCCGCGACGGCCGCGACCACGACCCCGAGCAGGACGACAGGCGGCAGGATGAGATAGCCGAGCGTCAGCGGATCGGCCCAGCTGTGCCAGGTGATCGTCGTCGTACCCGGGTCGGGTGCCCAGACCATCGGGAAGGTGGGCGCGAGCATCCAGACCACCGTCAACATCGACAGGATCGCCGCGCTGAACTGCAACCGCGACCAGTGGGATTCGTCCGCCATGCGCCCAGCCTATGAGGTCACGGTGATCGGTAGCGAACCACTCCTGCCGATTCGCGCAGTGCCGATCCGGACGGGGGTGCTGGTACTCACAGGCGTGACCGCACAGACTCTGCGTCGAAGAGCGGGCAGAATAGACGGATGCCGCACCTGCGTCCCTGGCGGGAGTCCGACGCCGCCGCGCTCAGCGACGCCGCCCGCACCTCTCCCGACCTCGCCGCCCAGTTCGGGGGCGTCCCTCCTGCGACCGCTGACGCCGCAGCGGCGTTCATCGCCGACCATCTCAGCGATGACGACACGAGACGCAACTGGGCGATCATCCGGGACGGCATCGCCGTCGGCAACATGGGACTCTCGTCGATCGAGCACCGGCATCAGACGGCGTGGGCGTACTACTGGCTCGCGGCATCCGCCCGCGGAGAGGGCCTGGCCACCCGGGCGCTCATCTCCGCCTGCGAGTGGGCCTTCGCCGAGGGGATCTTCCGCGTCGAGCTCGGCCACCGCGTCAACAACCCGGCCTCGTGCGGCGTGGCGCTGCGCGCCGGATTCGCCGCCGAGGGCATCGAGCGTCAGAAGCTCCGCTACGATGGCGAGCGCTTCGACGTCGAACTGCACGCGCGGCTCGCGACCGATCCCGTGCCGCCCGCCTCGGCTCTCCCCGTGCGCTGACCGACCGCACCCGGCCGCGCGATGCGCCATCCGGTGCCGAAGACCCGCGTCTCAGAAAGGCCCGTAGACCTCGAGGGTGTTCGCCGCCACCCGGGTGCAGAACTCGTCCACGACGAGACCGAGTTCGGCCGCCATGAACCGCACCGTGAGAGGCACGAGATAGGGTGCGTTCGGCCGTCCCCGCAGCGGCACAGGCGTAAGGAAGGGAGCATCCGTCTCGACCAGGATCCGCGACAAGGGCGTCACCGCGAGCGCGTCGCGCAGATTCTGCGCGTTGGTGAAGGTCACGTTCCCCGCGAAGGACACGTAGTAGCCGGCGTCCGCGCACGCCCGTGCCATCGCCTCGTCGCCGGAGAAGCAGTGGAAGACGGTGCGGGCAGGAGCCCCCACGCGCGCGAGGGTCGCCAGCACCGCGTCGTGCGCATCCCGGTCGTGGATCTGCATCGCCAGGTCGTGCTTCTTCGCCAGCGCGATGTGCGCCTCGAAGGCCTCGAACTGCGCCGGTCGCCCTTCGGGTCCGGTGCGGAAGAAATCGAGCCCCGTCTCGCCGATCGCCCGCACGCGCGGGTGCGCAGCCAGCTCGTCGATCACGGCGAGGGCGGCATCCAGCTCGCCCGCTCGGGCGTAGCCGGGCGCGTCGTTCGG
>CAZHML010000029.1:0-31169 GCA_964533745.1 uncultured Microbacterium sp. | reverse complement strand
GTCACCGGCGTCATCACGCTGCCCGAGGGCACCGAGATGGTCATGCCCGGCGACACCACCGACATGACGGTCGAGCTGATCCAGCCGATCGCCATGGAAGAGGGTCTCGGTTTCGCGATCCGTGAGGGTGGCCGCACCGTCGGCGCCGGCACGGTGACGAAGATCCTGAAGTGAGTCGAGGGGGCTCCATGCCGCGCAGCGGCGTTGAGCCCCCTGCGACTCAGGTTGAGCGAGGGCGCGCGCAGCGCGCCCGAGTCGAAACCTGAAGCGCTTCGCGCGAGGGGGTCGGTCCTGGAGGACCGGCCCCCTCGTCGTTTCCCTCTTGTTCCGGATGTCTGCGGGCGAGACAATGGATCGCCGGCACATCGACCGGTGCCTGCCCTATTCGTCCCTATCTCGAAGGAGAGAACATGTCCGAAACCCCTGAGAAGTCCAACGGCAACGTGGCAAAGCTCATCGTCATACTCGTCCTGCTCGCCGGTGTCGGCATTCTCATCTACTCGAACATGGAACCGACGACGCTGAACTTCCTCGGTATGCCGCTCCTGGCGATGCCCGGCTGGGTATGGATGGTCGTCCTGCTCGTTGTCGGCGTGATCATCGGCTCGCTCTTCCCCTGGTTCCGGCCGAAGAAGAAGTAGCAGCAGCCGAGAGTGCGGACGGGACGGCGGCGAGCGATCGCGGCCGTCCCGCCGCTGTGTTCGTACCGCCCGGCCGATCATGGGCAAGGGATCCGGCTTCTTCGGTCGCATCGAGATGCGCGGCGTCATCGCCTGAGAGCGCGAGGATCCGGCGCGGGACGGTTCCTGCGCGCCCGGGGGCGCGCCTGTACTTTGCGGTTTCGGTGTCGGTAGCATGGAGGCGTTCTTTGACCCGAAGGAGCCCTCATGCCCCTGACGCCCGAGGAGTATGCTCTCCTGTCAGACCCGTCGACCAGTCCCGAGACCCTCGCGCGGCTGGCATATGCGGCACCCGAGATGTGGCCGGCGATAGCCGCTCACCCGAACGTGTACCCGGCCCTGGTGGACTGGGCGCGCCAGAACGGGCTCGAGGCGGTGCCGGCACCCGTCGAGGCGGTGCCCGTGGAACCGGAGCCGGTTGTTGCTGCGCCCGAGGTGCTGGTGGTGGCGGAGGTTCCCGTCGTGGCGGTGTCGGATGAGGCGGTCCTGCCCGAGGTGCCGGCGGCCGGTTTCGAAGAACCGGCTTTCGTTCCGATGGAACCGGTCATGGCCTCGGGGGAGTCGCTCGCCGAAGCGCCGCCGGTGGTCAAGGCTCCCTCGGTCCGGTCGAAGAGGCGCGTGAAGCTGAAGGTCATCATCGCGGCAGCGGCCGTGATCGTCGTGATCGCGGCTGTGGGCATCCCCGTGTACGTCATGCAGCAGCGCGCAGCCGAAGAAGCTGCCGCAGCGGAGCTCGCGGCAAAGAGGGAGTTCGACGGGGCCGTCGCGCGGTACAAGAGGGCTGAGGACGCGTGCAAGTCCGCCAACGCCCGGCTTAGCGATCAGTTGGCGGTAGCCGATAGACAACTCCAGATCGCGCCGGCGACGATCGACGACAAGAAGCTGCTTCCGGCCGTGGAGCAGGCCGCCGAGATCGGGCGAGGTACTACGCCGTGCGTATCGAAGTCGATGCCCAGCGGGGTTGAGGCGATCAAAGCGCAGGCAGACTCGACGATGGCTGAGTCGCAGACCGTCGACGCAGCGGCAGAGCAGCTTCAGGTTGCGAACGCGGCCGTCGACAAGTACTTCGCCGACATAAAGGCGGCCGAAGACAAGAAGGCCGCCGAGAAGAAGGCGGCCGAAGACAAGAAGGCGGCCGAGAAGAAGGCGGCCGAGGAGGCAGCCGCCAAAGCCAAGCGCACCTGGAAGTTCAAGGACTCTCAGGGCTACACCTTCGAGGTCGTCGTCGATGTGGGCAACCCCACAACCAGCTTTTCTTCCAGGAACCAGAAGCTCGGCGATGCGTGTTCTTTCGATCCAGCACGGGACATCGCCGTTCCGGTGAAACTATCGGTGAAGGCGACAACGAAGGGTTTCGATACCAAGATCGACTTCCGTTATCGTGTCACGGCCGAGAACTCGTTTACCCGGGTTCGATCGTTCGCCATCGAGGGATATTACTCGAGTAAGGCCGACTGCTCATCGGTGAGTTATCGCACAGCGAGGTCCGGCGTGGTGTGGGAGGAGCCGTGGTCCACAGGACAGACCGGGACGCACGACTTCGTTGTCATCATTCGCGATTGGAAGACGCCCGATTCCCCCAATGGAGATACGAAGGCTCTTGCCCAGATCTGGGTTGCGCTGGAGAACGCCAGCGGCTCAAGGGGGGTCTACCTCAACAATAAGCCAGTGGGCTGAGCCGCTGCCCTGGCCGTTGTGCCCGACGGCGTGCAATGACCCCCATGGGGAGAACTCCCCATCCTCCCGCGCGCTCGGCACTTGGCACGGGCCGGGGCGATACGGCAGGATGAACGGCAGGGCGAGGGATACGGGCACTCCCTCCGAGAACTCGAGTTGTACCGCGCAGGGAGTGGGTGAACATGACCGAAGAGCTTTCGGCGAGCCTTCACCTCGATGGGCTCGACCTTCGGCTCAACGCCGCCGCTGCCACCGACATCGGGCCGCGCCGGGCGAGGAATGAGGACAGCTACCTCTGCTGGGGCACCGTGTTCGCGGTGGCCGACGGGATGGGTGGCCACCTGCTGGGCGACCGGGCCAGCGGCAAGGCCGTCGCCACGCTGCAGGCGATGCTTTCCGGCACCCCCGTACCGACCCCGCAAGACGCCATCGCCGCGGTCAACCAGGCCAACGCCGAAGTGTGGGCGATCGGCGCTGCCGCCGAGGGCCTCGCCGGCACCACCCTCGCCGGCGTCTGCCTCGTGCGCGACGAGTTCGCCGCCCCGCATTGGATGGTGTTCAACGTGGGCGACTCGCGGGTCTACCGCTGGGCGAACGGCATTCTCGAACGTGTCACCGTCGATCACTCCAGCCTGCAGGAGCTGCTCGACGCGGGCACGATCAGCGAAGGCCAGCTGCACGACCACCCCGAGCGCAACGTGATCACCCGGGCCCTGGGCGTCGACGAAGAGGTCGAGGCGGATGTCTGGTTGCTGCCGGCCTTGGGCAGGCAGTGGTTCCTGATCTGCTCGGACGGCCTCATCCGCGAGCTCGACGATCAGCGCTTGTCTGACATGCTCGCTTCCGCCGAGCCCGCCGGATACACGCCTGCGCAGCTCGCCGACACGGTGCTTGCGGCGGCGCTCGCCGCAGGCACCACCGACAACGCAACCGTGGTCCTCGTCGAGGCGATCGGCACCCCGGCGGCATCGAGCGAGCAGACGCTCACCCACCTCGAAGACACCGCGCCCAGACCCCGATGAGCGCGACCCGGATCCCGATCGAGAGATGACTGGAATGAAGCTGAGCTACACGCCCGCGTCATCGGACGCCTGGCTGCTCGCGGTTGCCGGCGGCAGCGCCGTGATGGTCCACAGTGCGATCGACGCCGACCTCGGCGAACAGCTCATGCTCGCGCTCGAATCCGGCAGCGGGATTCAGGGGATCCTCGACATCCTGACCCGCGACGGCATCGCACGCACACCGGCCTTCGCCCTGGTGCTGCGTGAGCAGCCCGACCAGGCAGCCGTGCGGATAGTTGTGCGCGGCTCGGTCCAGGCGCAGCTCTGGTCAAGCGAGGGCAAGGATCAGGTCTTCCGGGGGGAGGGCGTCTCGACGTGGTCTGAGGCGGTCGTGGCGGATGCCGTCGCCTTCGCGATCACGACGGGTGCCGCGGCCGAGGGCACCCTGTTGCCGCTGCGCAGCGGTGTCGTCCCTGCGCTCGCGGTGGAGGCGGGAGCTCGTCCCGCCGCGCCGGAGGAACCCATGCCAGAGGCCGCCAAGCGGACGAAGAAGTCATCGACGGATGCCGCAAAGGCCGCCGCGGCGGCCGACGCAGCGCCAGCAGCCGAATCCGACCCCGAAGTCACCCGCGCCTTCGAGGGAACCCTGGCCGCCCCGCCACCCGTGCTCCCGCCCCCTCCGCTGCCGGCCGCTCCCGAAGAAGACGAGAGCTACGACTTCCTCTTCGGGCAGACCGTCGTGCGCGATATCTCGGATGCCGCTGTCCGTGTCGAAGAAGCAGAGCCTGCGACATCCGCGACCCCTGAACCGCAGACCGGGTCGCTCGGCGACCACGACGGCAATACCGTGCTCACGAGCAACGTGCGGGAACTGCGCCGTCTTGCCCGCGAACGCAACGCCCCCGAAGACGCCGCAGTCGCATCCGCCGCTGACCACGGTCCGCAGTACGTGCTCGTGCTGCCCTCGGCCGAGCGTGTCCCGCTCACGCAGACGATCATCATCGGTCGCTCGCCGAGCGCCACCAAGACCTCGGGCGATGCGATCCCGCGCCTGATCCAGCTCACGACCCCCGAGCAAGACATCTCGCGCAACCACGTCCAGCTCACCATCGAGGGCGGATCGATCGTCATCACCGATCTGAACTCGCGCAACGGCACGCTGCTGACCCTGCCCGGCCGGCCGGCGCAGAAGCTGCGCGCGGGCGAACCGATGGTGGCGATCGGCGGCTCGGTCATCGATCTCGGTGGCGGCGTCGTGCTGCGCGTCGAGGAGGTGAGCTGATGGCCAGGGCCAAGCAAGAGCCGCCCGAGCTGCCCGGCTTCACCTTCGTGAAGCTGCTGGGCTCCGGCGGGTTCTCGGATGTCTTCCTCTACGAGCAGCACCTGCCCAAGCGCAAGGTCGCAGTCAAGGTGCTGCTCACCGAGGGCCTCACCGAAGAGAACCGGGCCGCGTTCGTCGCCGAGGCGAACCTGATGGCCCAGCTTTCGGCGCATCCCTATATCGTGTCGATCTTCCACGCCGACGTGTCGCCCGACGGCCGGCCCTACTTCATCATGGAGTACTGCTCGGGGGCGAGCCTGTCTGAGCGCTACAAGCGCGAGCGCTTCGCCGTCGAAGAGGCGCTGCGCATCGGCGTGCGTCTGTCCAGCGCCGTCGCGACAGCGCACGGCGCGGGGATCCTGCACCGCGACATCAAACCCGCGAACGTGCTCACCAACGACTTCGGCTGGCCGGCGCTCACGGACTTCGGCATCTCCTCGGCTGTGGAGTCCGAGCTTCCGGTGCACACGACGACCAAGGCGCAGGCGCTGGGCCAGACCGGCACGGGCAGCGGCGGCCAGTCGGTCGGCATGTCGATCCCCTGGTCGCCCCCCGAGATGTTCGACGATATGCCCAAGCCCGATGTGCGCTCGGATGTGTTCTCGCTTGCCGCCACCATCTACACCCTGCTGGCGGGGCACACCCCCTTCGAGATTCCCGGCCGCTCCAACGGCACGATCGACCTGATGGGCCGGATCGAGCGCGGGCAGATCACGCCCATGCCGCGCAACGACCTGCCGCGCTCGCTGCTCGCCGTGCTGCACAAGGGCATGTCCACCGACGCGGCACAGCGCTACGCCACCGCGGTCGAGTTCGGGCGCGCACTGCAGCGGGTCGAGTCCGAGCTCGGCTACGCGCCCACCACGATCGACGTGCCCAATCTCGTGCAGCCGGTCACCGAGCGCCCCTCCGACGGCGGCGAGGATGCCACCCGCGCGCGGTCGATCGCGACCATCGAGGCGCAGCCGGCCTCACCGGCATCCCCCGCCGCCACAGGGGATGCCACCCGCGTGCGAGGTACCGTCACGGTGCCCCAGACACAGCCCGATGCGACGCGCGTACGCGGCGCGGTAACGGTGCCCCAGCAGCAGGCACCTCCGGCGCAGTCCCCGCAGGTACCCGTCGCCGAGCGAACCGTGGCACGCCCGCCGACGGTCGGTCTCGTCGACACCCCCGCACCGCCGGCCGAGACCGCACCCGCGACAGAGGCCCGCAAGAGCAAGCGCGGGGTGCTGATCGGCGCGGCCATCGCCGTCATCGTGGGGGGCGGCATCGCGACGGCCGTCATCCTCAACGGCGGGGACCTCGGTGGTCAGGATCCGAACTCCGGATCCAAGCCGTCCGGACCGGCCGTCATCGGCGGCAGCGCCGTGCCGAACCTCGAACTGGATCGCGTGGATGTCAAAGACGGCACCGTTACCTTCGTCCTGCGCAATCCCTTTCCCAAAGACGGCGACCTCTACCGCTGGCGGCGCACCGACGGGCCGGGCACCTCAACGCCCATCCCTGCCTTCGAACCCGTCGTCGAGATAGGCAACGTCGCCGAGGGTCAGGTGGTGTGCATCGAGGCCTGGGTGCTGCGCGACGGGCAGACCTCGGCGGTGCCGCTGGAGGTGTGTCACTCGTGAACCCGCCGAGAATCGAGTTCTGCGGCGAATGGTATGAGGTGGGCTCAGAGCAGCCCTTCTACATCGGGCGCGGCTCGGATCTCGATGTCGACGACAACCCTCATCTGCATCGGCGCTTTCTCGAGATATCGGAGATCAACGGCCTGTGGTGGCTGAGCAATGTCGGCACGCTGCTGAGCGCGACGGTGAGCGACAAGACCGGGAAGGTGCAGGCGTGGCTCGCCCCCGGCGCGCGGCTGCCGGTCGTCTTCGATGAGCTGCACGTCTATTTCAGCGCGGGATCCACGACCTACGACTTCACGATCCACTCGGGCGATGACTACTTCGCCACCTCGTCGACGCTGACGCGGGCCGCCGGGTCGACGACCATGGATCCGATTCCGCTCACTCGCAGCCAGCGCCTGCTGCTTGTCGCGCTCGCCGAGCACGTCCTGCGGCGGGACATGCCGGGCCGGGGAGAGATCCTGCCCTCCTCGCAAGTGGCAGAGCGGCTCGG
Source organism: uncultured Microbacterium sp. (assembly GCA_964533745.1). Taxonomy (GTDB): domain Bacteria; phylum Actinomycetota; class Actinomycetes; order Actinomycetales; family Microbacteriaceae; genus Microbacterium. The sequence continues at coordinate 24,366 of CAZHML010000029.1, read as the reverse complement.
ATGGAGCATCACCACCTTCAACCGCAAACTCGACAACGTCTGCGACAAGCTCGACCGCGTCGGCGTCTCGGGACTGCGCGGGGCCAGGGGCAAGATCGCCACGCAGCGCAGGGCGCGCCTGGTCGAGTATGCCGTCTCGACGAGACTCGTCACAGAAGACGATCTGGTGCTGCTGGATCACCCGTTGTCCGGAGGTGAGGATGACGGCGATGAATGACATGGGGAGTCCTCCCCATTGCGACGATCGCGCCACTCTGGCAGTGTATGGTCCGCAGGTTCTGCCACAGCGGCGGGCCACTTCTGCACCCGAAACCAGAAGGGCGTTGCGGTGACCATGGTGGCAGGTGAGATCAGGAGCGAGATCGTCTCGCAGGTGCAGCGACGGGGGACGGTGTGAAGGGGCTCTCTGCCTGGGGTCGTGGCAAGCGCGGCACGTTCACCGGCATCGGTCTGACCGTTGCGGTGGCACTTCCCGTGATGATCGCCGTCATGCACGACGGATACCCGGTCTCGGCGGTGGACTTGAAACCCCAGGATGTCTGGGTCACCGCAGAATCGAGCCCGCGCGGCGCGATGGCGGGCCGGCTGAATGCCCAGATCGAAGAGCTGAACGGATCCTTCAGCGCCACCGATGCGGGACTGGACGTCTTCCAAGAGGGCACGACGTTGTTCGTCGCGACCATGTCGATACCGCAGTTGCAGCGCGTGGACCCAGCGTTCACGAAGCAGGACGGCATCATCGACGCGCTGCAACTGCCGGCCCGCCCGGCCTTCGCCCTGGGCAACGGCACCCTCAGCATCCTCGATCTCGACGACGGACGTCTCTTCTTGCTGGATGCCCGCAGACCCGACTTCAGCTTCGACACCGTCACGGCCGAGCCCGCGCTGAAGCTCGGTCCCGGGGCCGCTGCCACGATCACCAAGGGCGGCGTCGTCTTCGCCGTCTCGGCGGCGGGCACGCTCTATCGCTTCGACAACCTCAACGCCGAGCCACGCGAGAGCAATGTGCCCGCCCTGGGTCGCGGCTTCCAGCTCTCGGCGGTCGGCGACCGCGCGGTGATCCTCGATGTCGCGAGCCAGGCGCTGATCACGCAGGATGGCAAGAGCTACGACCTGAGCGCCTACGGGCCGTTGAAGCTGCAGCAGCCCGGGGATCCTGCCGATGTCGCACTGGTCTCGACCGGGAACGGCCTGCTGCGCGTGCAGCTCGGCTCGGGCGAGGTCGAGAACCTGGCGCTGCCGGCTGGCAGCCGCGCGGCGACGAGCCCCGAGACGGTGGCCGCCCCCGTGCAGTTGCTCGGGTGCGACTTCGCCGCGTGGTCCGAGGCGGGTGCGGCGCTGCGCGCCTGCGCGGGGGAGGACCCCGGCTTCGGCTCGCTGCAGCAGCACACGGCGGGCGATCCCCTCGTCTACCGTGTGAACGGCTCGGTGATCGTGCTGAACAACATCCGCACCGGGCGCAGTTACCTTCCCGAGGCCTCATTCACCCTGGTCGACAACTGGGATGCCGTCACCCCGCCCGAAGAGCAAGAAGAGACCGGCGGTGAGCAGAAGGCGACCGTGCAGTCCTTCGAAGACGCCATCGCCACGCGCAAAGAAGACAACACCCGGCCGAAGGCGGTCGACGACGACTTCGGCGCGCGCAGCGGCACGAGCACCGTGCTGGCGGTGCTGGACAACGACTCCGATCAGGACGGCGACGTGCTCGTGGTCACGGCCACGACGCCGCAACTGGATCCCGAGACCCAGGGTGTGCTGGAACTCATCGACGACGGTCGTGCGCTGCAGTTCACCCCGGCACCGGGCGCTGCGGGCACGGTGGTGTTCCGCTACACGGTGAGCGACGGCCGCCCCGACGGCACCGCCGAGGCCGAGGTGCGCGTGGCGATCCGCTCCGAGCAGATCAACAACGCTCCGATCCAGTTCCGCTCGCCGCAGGTGTCGGTGGATGCCACCGCTTGGGTCACCTATAACGTCTTCGCCGACTGGCGCGATCCCGACGGCGACACGCTGCGCGTCACCTCTGCCGTGTCCAACAGCGGTGACGCCGTGCGGTTCACGCCCGACGGCTTCATCACCTTCACTCACACCTCGGGAAAGCTCGGGGTGAAAGAGGTCACCTACACGATCAGCGACGGTCGCGTCGAGGGTGAGGGCGTGACCGGAACCCTGTCCGTTCAGGTCAACAAGCTCGGCACGACCGCGCCCATCGGCAACCCCGACTTCGTCCGGGCCATCGCCGGGCGGCAGGTGCTCGTCGAGCCGCTCGCCAACGACATCTCGCGCAATGGCGAGGAGTTGCGCCTGCTCGCGGTCGAAGACGTACCCCAGGGGATCGTCGCCAAGGCACTGGTCGACAAGGGCGCTGTCTCGCTCACGGGGTACGATCCCGGGGTCTACTACATCAAGTACGCACTGCAGACCGGCAGCACGGGCAGCTACGGACTGATCCGCCTCGATGTCGAACCGGATCCCGACAGCGAGCTCGCCCCCATCGCCGTGAAGGACACCGCGTATCTGCGGCCCGACGAGCCTCTCGAGGTCAGCGTGCTCGCCAACGACATGTCGCCCAGCGGCCGGGTGCTCGCGATCCAGTCGGTCTCGGTGCCTCCGGAGTCCTCGGCGCTCTCGGTAGAGGTGCTCGGCAGCAGTCGGCTGCGCATCTCTGCCAGTGAGGCGGTCACCGAGCTGTTGCACTTCGAGTACACGGTCTCGGACGGCATCTCTGCCAGTACCACCTCGGTCACGGTCGTGCCGGTGCCTCGGCTGACGCGCAACCAGGCACCGGTCGCGGCCGATGACCGGATGACCGTGCGGGTCGGCGACATCGCCACGGTCGACGTGCTGGCCAATGACTACCACCCCGACGGCGTGGCGATGTATCTCGCGGCAGACCTGCTCGAGGCGACGCCCGGCGAGGGCGGGCTCGTTTTCGTCTCGGGCAACACCGTGCGCTTCCAGGCACCCGAGCAGCCCGGCACCTACACGGCCCGCTATCAAGTTCTCGACCAGTACAACCAGAGCGACAGCGCGATGGTGATCTTCACGGTGACGGGCTTCGATGACGCCGAGAATCAGGCACCGCTGCCGATGCCGCTGACCGCGCGCGTCTTCGCTGAGGCGCAGATCAAGATCGACGTGCCGCTCAACGGCATCGACCCGGACGGCGATTCGGTGACCCTCGCCGGCGTCAGCGGAATGTCGAAGGGCTCGGTGATCGCCACGGGCGACACCTGGTTCGTCTACCAGGCGGTCGCCGACTCCGGCCCCGGGTCGCTCGGCACCGACGAGTTCCGCTACGAGGTGCAGGATGCCCAGGGCGCGCGTTCGGTCGGCACAGTGCGCGTCGCGGTGGTTCCCCGGCCCGGGATGGATCTGCCGCCGGTTGCCAATGTCGACGTGCTCGAGCTGCTTCCCGGGGCGCGGGCGGCCGTGGACGTGCTCGCGAACGACTCCGACCCGAACGGCCATCCGATCTCGGTGGTGCCCGAACTGTCCGAGGTGCCCGAGGGCGTGACCGCCGAGGTGCAGGGCAATCTGGTGCTGCTCACAGCACCCCAACAAGAGGGCGTCATCGTCATCGGCTACACCCTGACGAACGGGCGCGGCGGCACCGCCCCGGGGTGGATCCAGATCAAGGTGACCGAGGACGCACGCCCGCAGCACCCGACCGCGGTGGATCAGGTCATCAACGTCAAGGACGTCATCGGCGAAGAGGTCGTGCTCGTCGAGGTGCTGCGCGGAGCGCAGAACCCCAGCGGCCTACCCGGCGAGCTCGAGATCACCCTCGACGGCGTCGGGGCGGCGCACGGCACTCTCGGCGAGGGCGGCGTCGTCGAAGTCGCCCTGGGTGAGCGGCGGCAGGCGATCGGCTACACGCTGACCGACACTGTCACCGGTCTGGGCGCGAGTGCCTTCATCGTCGTGCCGCCCTACACCAGCAGCCTGCCGCCGCGCATCCGGCCGGATCTTAACGACCAGATCGTTTCGATGAACGGCAGTCGCGAGTGGAAACTCGAGGACATCCTCGAGGTGCCCTCGGGCGGGACGCCGCGGCTGACCTCACCGGACAGGGCCGAAGGCGTCACCGCGGTGCGCGCCGATCCCGACGCGGCGCTGTTCCGCGGCGAGTCGACCCTGCTGTTCACCGCTGCAAGGGACTACCGCGGTGAGGCCTCGCTGACCTTCCTGGTCACCGACGACCTCACCGAGCCGGTGTGGCTCACCCTGCCGATCACGGTCGGCGACCCTGGTTTCTACGACGTGCCGCCGAGCTTCACCGCGGCGTCGCTCTCGTTCGAGGGCGGCGAAGAGGGCACGCTGGACCTGCGCGCGGCGACGAACCACCCGAACCGCTCGGTGATCGGCGAGGTGACCTACGGAGGCTTGAAGACCTCGGGCTCTTCGGCGATCACCGCCAGGATCAGCGGGGCGCAGCTCACCGTCACCGCACCGCGCGACACACCGGTGGGCACGAAGGCGACCGTGGGCTTCACGCTCTCGTTCCGCGATCTGCCGCCGGTTGCGGCGTCGGTCGAGGTGACGGTGGTGGCCTCGACCCGGCCGCGCGCGATCCTGGTCAAGCACCTCGAGCCCGACGGCCGGCGCAACAGCAGCTACACCTTCGATCTGCTTCAGGGCGCGTGGAACCCCTTCGGCGCGGGCGAGCCGCTGCAGGTCGAGAGCGTCGAGTTCGTGCAGAATACGATCGGCGCGACCTTCAGCGGCACCGGGTCCACCCGTACGGTCTACACGGGCGCTGCCAAGCACGGCGTGATCACCCTGGTCTACCGCGTGCTCGACGCCACCAGGGATCGTTCCCGGATGGTGCAGGAGACCGTCGAACTGGTCGTGGCGAGCGAGCCGGAGCCTCCGCGCAACGCCGCAGCAGGCACCGGGGACAGGCTCATCACGGTGTCGTTCGACGCCCCGATCAGCTCCAACAACCAGGACGGCGTCTCTGGCTACCGCGTGCGCCTGGTTCCGGCGAGCGGTCCGGCGCTGCAGAAGACGGTCGCCACTTCGGGTCCGGTGTCGTTCACCAGTGCCGACGGCGTCATCAACGGCGTGCAGTACACCATCAACGTCTACGCCAGCAACGAGGTGGGCGAGAGCCTGTCCTCGAACACCGTGCAGGTCACGCCCTACGGCGATCCCGTTCAGGTGACGGGTGTGAGCACGCCGAGCGGTGGCTATGCGACGACCGCGCTGACCTTCAGCTGGACCGGGCTCGGCACCGATCCGGACAAGACCGGCGGCGGCGATGTGCGCTACCAGATCGCGTCGACCTCGGGGGCTAGTTGCGACGGCGTGGTGGATTACACCACCGGTTGGGGGGTGACGAGCTACACCACCGGCAGCACTTTCGGAGCCGGGAGCTATCGCTACTGCGTGCGCGCGGAGAACCGCGCCGGCAAGCTCGGCCCGTGGTCGGCGATCTCGGGGGCGAAGACGGTTCAGTCGATTCCGATCACTAATGTAGGGCCCTACGGTACCTCACAGACTTTCACTACTTCCAGCGGCAACGTCTGCACAGGCCAGTGGCTTTATGTCTGGTACGACGGCTTCAGTGGGACCCGGGCTTCCACCCTGACCGACACCGCCAGCAACCCCTGGGCGGGGCAGGCGACGTTCAACGTGAACTACAACGGCAGCCCTGCGAAGACCAGCTGGTGGGTGTGTAACGGCAGCTATAACGTCCGGTTCACCGTCAGCGGTGTGGACTACACCTACACGGGCACGGTGTCTCGCTAGTGCCGGTAGTGATCGAGACAGCAAGAAAGATGACAGAGGAGCACCACCCATGGCAGTGACAGAACAAGACGCGGCCGCGTTCGCCGACGCCTTCGGCAAGCTCGTCGGCAACGTCGGGCAGGCGATCATGGGCAAGGAGCAGGTGATCCGGCTCGTGGTGATGGCCCTCCTCACCGGCGGTCACGTGCTGCTCGAGGACTACCCGGGCACCGGCAAGACCGTGCTGGCGAAGTCCCTCGCGAACACCGTGCGGGGCACCAGTTCACGCATCCAGTTCACGCCCGACCTGCTGCCCAGCGACGTCACCGGCGTCACGATCTTCAACCAGGCCAACGGTGCGTTCGAGTTTCACAAGGGTCCGATCTTCGCCTCGATCGTGCTCGCCGACGAGATCAACCGGGCCAGCCCCAAGACCCAGTCGGCGCTGCTGGAAGTGATGGAAGAGGGCGTCGTCACCATCGACGGAACGGGCTACCCCGTGGGCGCGCCCTTCATGGTGATCGCGACGCAGAACCCGGTCGAGCAGGCCGGCACCTACAAGCTGCCCGAGGCCCAGCTCGACCGGTTCCTGGTGAAGACCTCGCTCGGCTATCCCGACCACGAGACCTCGGTGCGGCTGCTGCTGGACGCGCAGAACCGCACCCGCGCGGCGGGCGTGCAGCCCATCATCACGCCCGAATCGCTCGTCGCGATGGCAGCGTTGTGCGATCAGGTCTTCGTGGACGCCTCGGTGATGGATTACATCAGCACGATCGTCACGGCCACCCGCACCGACAAAGACGTCTCGCTCGGCGTCTCGATGCGCGGTGCCCTGGCCCTCGCCCGCGCCGCCAAGACCTGGGCGCTGTCGCAGTCGCGCACCTACGCGACGCCCGATGACGTGCGTGAGCTCGCCGTGCCGGTGCTCGCCCACCGGCTCATCATCGATCCCGAGTCCGACTTCGCCGGGGTAAAGCCCGAGCAGGTCATCGACCGCATCGTCATCGGCATCGACCCGCCGGCCTACCGCGCCGCATGAGCACCGCGGTCGCAGCCCCAGGCACGGCGGAGAAGCCCACCGCCGTTGCCCGGCTGCGCCGCGCCCTGCAGCGGCTTCCCCGTCGAATCTGGGACGCCGTCAAGCCCTGGCTCGCTCTGCTGTGGCGGATCGTCTCGCCCGTGTTGGGGCTCGCCTCCCCCGCGGGCTGGGTGATCCTGTTCGTCGGCATGGCGAGCCTGATCGTCGCGCGCATCTGGGGCTGGCAGGAGTTCACCTACCTCGGTGCGACCCTGCTCGGGGCGCTCGTGATCGCGATCCCCTTCTTGATCGGACGGGTCACCTATGCGGTGACCATTGGCCTTGACCCCGCGCGCGTCGTCGTCGGCGATCGCGCGCTCGGCCAGCTCGCTGTCAGCAACCCCGGCACCACGCAGATTCTGCCCAGCCGCATGGAGCTGCCGGTGGGATCGGGCGTCGCCGAGTTCGCGATTCCCGCGCTCGGCCCGGGTGAGGCGCACGAAGAGCTCTTCGCCGTACCGACCGTTCGGCGCGCGGTGATCCTCGCCGGGCCAGCCGTCTCTATCCGCGGCGACCAGCTCGGGCTCTTGCGCCGTGCGGTGCGGTGGACGGATCCCGTCGAGCTCTTCGTGCATCCGCGCACCGTGCGGCTCGCGCCCTCGCCCGCGGGCCTCGTGCGCGACCTCGAGGGGCAGGTGACCAAGAAGATCACCAACAGCGATATCAGCTTCCACGCTCTGCGCAACTACGTGCCCGGTGACGACCGCCGCTACGTGCACTGGCGCAGCTCCGCGCGCCTCGGTCAGCTCATGGTGCGGCAGTTCGAAGAGACCCGCCGCTCGCAGCTCACGATGCTGCTGAGCGAGGACCGCAACCACTACGCCACCGAAGACGAGTTCGAGCTGGCGGTGTCGGTGGCAGCATCTATCGCCACCCAGGTGATCCGCGACGGCGTGCAGGTGAGCATGGTCAGCGACACACGCCGTCTGCACACCCACACCGTGCACGCGATGCTCGACGACAGTTGCCGCTTCGAGCTCACCGGTCGAAAGTTCAAGACGCCGCGCGAGTTCGCTCAGCGAGTGACCCGCAGGCTCGCGCCGCCGAGCGTGGCGGTCGTCATCGCCGGATCGGGGATGGCACCGAAGGAGTACCGCAGCATCGAGACGGTGTTCGGGGCCGACACGGTCGTGCTCGGGTTCCGCGTGATCCAGGATGCCGCGCCCGCGATGGCGCTGGCCGGCGGCCTGCCGCTGGTGACCCTCGGAACCCTCGAGGACCTGCCGAAGGTGCTGGGGAGGGCGATGTGAGCACGCAGCAGCCTGAGAACGCCGTGCGCCTCGGCCCGGCATGGCCGAACCGCAGCACCTGGAGCGATGTCGCCGTGCTGGGCATCCTCTGCGTGATCGCGATGCTCGGGTTCGCCCCGGCCTTCGGCGGTGAGGGCCATCTGCTGGCGGGGCTCGGCGGCCTCCTGGTCGGCACCGCCGTGGCGCTGGCCGGAACGATCTACCGGCTCGGGCTGGTGCTCACCATCGTCATCGGCGTGGCCGCGTACTTCGTCTTCGGCAGCGCCTTCGCGATGCCGGGTCAGGCACTGCTGGGCGTGATCCCCACCGGTCGCAGCCTTGCCGGCCTGGCCGTCGGCGCCGTCTACAGCTGGACCGACATCGTGACGCTGCGCGCACCCGTCGGTGCCCCCGATTACATCACGGTGCTGCCCTATGTCGCCGGCTGGTTCGTCGCACTCGGCTCGATGCTGCTGGTGCTGCGCTGGCTGCCTCGTCGTCGCCGCACGCCGTGGCGCTCGGCGGTGCTGCTGACCGGGCCGGTTCTGCTCTACCTCGCCGGCATCCTCACGGGCACCGAAGATCCCTACATGGCGGGCTTCCGCGGGCTCACCTTCGCGACGATCGCGCTGGTCTGGCTCGCCTGGCGACGGGGTGCCATGACGGCGGTGGACCAGAGCGCCGCCAAGCAGCAACTGCGCGGCAAACTCATCGGCAGCGCGATCGTCGTGGTCGGGGCGCTCGTTCTCGGCATGGCTGGCGGCGCGCTCATCGCGCCACCTGAGCCAGACCGCTTCGTGCTGCGCGAGAAGGTGGATCCACCCTTCGACCCGGCCGAATACCCGAGCCCGCTCTCGGGCTTCCGCAGCTACCTCAAAGAGCCGGTGGCCACCACGCCGCTGTTTCGGGTCTCGGGACTGCCGGCCGGCCAACGCGTCCGCCTGGCGGTGCTCGACAGCTTCGACGGCATCGTGTGGAAGGTGGCCGACAGCGATCCGGCCCGGCCGGGGTCGGGGGACTTCCGCCTGGTCGGGCGGGCCCTGCCCGCGCTCGAAGAGCGACTGCTCGAAGAGCGGGTCGAGGTGCAGTTCGAGATCCTCGGCTACGCGGATCACTGGGTGCCAGTAGTCGGCAGGCCCGCTCGCATCGAGTTCTCGGGCGAGGGTGCTTCGGACCTGTCCGGTTCGCTCCTGCACAACGAGGTGACCGACACGCTCGCCGCCGAGCGGCCCCTGTCCGAGGGTCTGCGGTACACGATCAGCACCCTCGTCTCGCCACTGGCGGTAGAGCACGACGACACCCTGCTTGCCGATGCCACCCTCAACACCTCGATCTCCTTCCGCGACGTGTCGCCTTTCGTGCCCGCGAGCCTTGAGCTGCGTCGTGAGGAGTATCTCGTGGGCCTTGACTTCGACTATGACCGGCTGCTGTCGATCGAGAGCGCGCTCAACGCCGGCTTTCTCAGTCACGGCCGCGACTCGGATGTCACGCCCTCCAGCGCCGGCCACGGCTCGGACCGCATCGAGCATCTCTTCGCGCTGAACCACCTCATCGGCGACGAGGAGCAGTTCGCCTCGGCCTTTGCCCTGATGGCGCGGCAGATCGGTGTCCCGGCGCGCGTGGTGATGGGATTCAAAGCCCCGGAGGGTGCCACCGGCACGAGCTACACGGTCACCGGCGAGCAGGTGACGGCCTGGGTCGAGGTGGCCTTCGACGACTACGGCTGGGTGGCTTTCGATCCGGCACCGCAGAACGAGAACCCGCCCCCCACCTCGCTCGTCCCCAAGCCACAGACGGTGCCCGAGCCGCAGGTGCGCCAGCCCCCGCGCGCCACCGGGCAGGAAGACCAGCTGCTCACGGCGGTCGAGATCGAAGAGGAAGAGCAAGAAGAAGAGGCTCCCGGCATCCCGGGCTGGGTCTTTACCGTGCTGCTGTCGATCGGGATCCCGCTCGCGCTGTACTTCATTCCGGTGCTCTTCATCGCCTGGCTGAAGCTCAGAAGGCGTCGCCGCAGGCAGGGGCACGGCCCCGGCGATCACCGGATCGCGGCGGGCTGGGACGAGCTGATGGACTCCTACGCCGAACTCGGCTACCGCGTTCCGCGCAGAAAGACACGGCTCGCCGTGGCGCGGCAACTGCAGCAGGACATCGCCGAGCAGTTGCGCGAGCGCGAGCGGGATCAGGCCAGGGCCGCCCGCCGCGAAGAGGAGCTCGCCGAGCTGCGACGCAGCCGCGCGGCCGCTGCCGAGCAGAGCCAGGCGACCGCGGCCGGCGGCAAGCGGCAGATCGACGTGGGCTCGCTGATCCGCAAGACGAGCGGGTCGGTGGCGCAGCTCGCTGCGCTTGCCGCCTCGCGCGGCAAGGTCGATCAGGATGTCGTGCTGCCGGGCGTGCCGCCGCTGGACGTCGTGGCGCGCCGGGCCGACGAAGCCGTCTTCTCGGGGCGGGAGATCGGCCAGGACTGGGTCGATGACTACTGGACCGAGGTGCGCACCGCGGCGAACGACGCCGACAAGACGGTGAGCAGGTTCCGTCGCTTCCTGAGGCGGTTCCGCTATCACACCCAGCGCGACTGGGATGACCTGCTGACCACGCGCGACAAGGTGCTGGGCAGCTCGGGGATCGGAAAGCTGGTGCGGCGATGAAGCTCAGACTGACATACAAGCGTCCGAGCGGTCCGGCGGTGGACATCGAGGTTCAGGCCGATGCATCGGCCACGGTGGCGCATCTGGCAGAGCGCATCGTCGTGAGCGACCCATTCGTGAGCGACGCGGCCGCGGGCGGCGAGTACACCCTGCAGCGGCTCGACGCGGGCTCGGCCAGTGCAGTGCTCGCCGCCGAGAGCGCCATCGGCGAGGTCGCCCTCGGCTCGGGTGCCGTCGTCACGCTGGTGGACGGCAAGACCCGGATGGCCGAGTCCGCCGCAGCGGCGAAGCCGTTGCTGCGTCTGGTCGTCGAAGAGGGGCCGGATCGGGGCAAGAGCTTCGACCTGAGCGCCGGCACGCACTACCTCGGACGCGAACAGGGGTCAGACGTACAGCTCTCCGATCCCCTCGTCTCGAAAGCTCACGCGCGCATCGACGTCTCGGAACAGGGCGTGCGCATCATCGACATGAACTCGGCCAACGGCCTGGTGATCGACGGGGGCCTCGTGCCGCGCCTGGACGTGCAAGACGGCCAGGCGGTGCTGCTCGGCGACAGCCTGGTGCGCTTCGGCCTGCTGCAGACCTTTGCCGCAGCCCCCGTCGCGGCGGGTCCCGTGGCCTTCAACCGCTCGCCGCGAGTGGAGCGGCGGTACCCGGGCAAGGAGTTCGTGGGGCCTGAGATTCCCTCGGCACACGACAACACGCCCTTCCCGTGGCTGGCCATGGTGGCACCTCTCATCATGGGCGCGACGATGTTCTTGTTCACGCGGTCGCCGATGTCGCTGGTCTTCGTGGCGCTGTCGCCGGTGCTGATGGCCGGCAACTACTTCTCGAACCTGCTCAACCGCAAGCGCAAGAGCAAGCTCGACAACGCCAAGTTCGACGAGCAGCTCGCAGTGCTCGAACGCGAGCTCAGCGAGGAGGTCGGCGTCGAGCGGGCCGCCCGCCTCGGCGAGCACCCGGCGACGATGGATGTCTACGAGCAGTCCATGCGGCTGGGGCCGATGCTGTGGACCAGGCGGCCCGAGCACTGGTCGTTCCTGTCGCTGCGGCTGGGGCTGGGGCGGCTGCCCTCGCGCAACACGGTGACCTCGAACGGTGAGGAGGCGGGGCTTCCGGATCAGCGCGAGCGGTTCCGGACCCTGGTCGACAAGCACGTCGAGATCGATGGCGTGCCCGTGCCCGAGAGCCTGCACCAGGCGGGCGCGCTGGGCGTGGCAGGCGACCGGCAGCAGGGTGCCGACACCGCGCGGAGCCTGCTGGTGCAGCTCACCGGCCTGCACTCGCCGGCAGAGCTCGTGGTCACCGCGCTGGTCGGGCCGCAGTGGACCTCGGAGTTCGAGTGGCTGAAGTGGCTTCCGCACACCGGCTCGCCGCAGAGCCCGATCTCAGGCAGTCATCTCGCCGACAGCGCGGCCACGGGCGCGGCGCTGCTCTCGGCACTGGAAGAGATCATCGAGATGCGCATGGCCAGGGCACAGGACGAGCTTCCCGAGGGGGAGTCCGGCTCGGCCGAAGAGGGCCGTGGCGCGACCATGATGAGCAAGTCGGCTCTCGTGCGCGGTGCTCTGGTCGGCGAGGATGCCGATGCGGTGCTGCCGCCCGAGATCCCGACGCCCGCCGTGGTGCTGCTGCTCACCGACGATGCGCCGGTCGAGCGCGCCCGGCTGGTGCAGTTGTGCGAGAAGGCGGCGGATGCCGGGATCCTGCCGATCTGGGTCTCGGACTCGGTCGAGGCGCTGCCGGCGGTCGCGCGCACTCATCTGGTGCTCTCTGCCCAGGGGGGCGAGGGGAGCATCGGTTACGTCCGTCTCGGCGAGCAGATCGACGGGGTGGCCGTCGAGTCGATCACCGCTGATCAGGCGCTGGCTTTCGCCAAGCGGCTGGCACCGGTCGCCGACGCCGGAGCGCTCATCGAAGACGCGAGCGATCTGCCCAGGAACGTCTCGATGGTCTCGCTGTTCGGCTCGGAGCTGGCCTCATCCCCACAGACGGCGGTGGAGCGCTGGCGGCAGAACGCCTCGATCCACGACCGCTCCGGGGCACCGCCGGTGAAGTCCAAGCGCGCGGGGCGCCTGCGCGCGCTTGTCGGCCAGGCAGGCCTGGATGCCATGCATCTCGACCTTCGCGGGCAGGGTCCGCACGCCCTGGTCGGCGGTACCACCGGATCGGGCAAGAGCGAGTTCCTGCAGGCCTGGGTGCTGGGCATGGCGGCCGAATACAGTCCCGACCGGGTCACCTTTCTCTTCGTCGACTACAAGGGCGGCTCGGCGTTCGCGGACTGCGTGAACCTGCCGCACTGCGTGGGACTGGTCACGGATCTGAACCCGCACCTGGTGCGCCGCGCGCTCACGAGCCTGCGCGCCGAGCTGCGCCACCGCGAGCATCTGCTCAACCGCAAGAAGGCGAAGGATCTGCTCGAGCTCGAGAGGCGCGGCGATCCCGAGAGCCCGCCGGCGCTCGTGCTCGTCATCGACGAGTTCGCGGCGCTCGTCGGCGAGGTTCCGGAGTTCGTCGACGGCGTCGTCGACATCGCGCAGCGGGGCCGCTCGCTGGGCATCCATCTGATCATGGCTACGCAGCGGCCCGCCGGCGTGATCAAAGACAATCTGCGCGCGAACACGAACCTGCGGATCGCCTTGCGCATGGCCGACGAGGCCGACAGCGTCGACGTCGTGGGGGATTCGGTCGCGGCGCGCTTCGATCCGGGGATCCCGGGCCGCGCCATCGCGAAGACCGGTCCCGGGCGGCTGATGAGCTTCCAGTCCGGGTACGCGGGCGGGTGGACCACCGACGCGCCGCCGCCGCCCTCGATCGACATCGCGGAACTGCGCTTCGGTGCCACGACCCCCTGGGAGCTGCCCGAGACGCACGTCGTCGAGCAGCACGAAGAAGGACCGACGGATCAGGCGCGCCTGGTGCAGAACTTCTCGGCCGCCGCGGCGGCCGCCAAGATTCCCGCCCCGCGCCGCCCCTGGCTCGATGAGCTCGCGACCAGCTACGACCTCAGCAAGCTGCGCCAGCGTACCGACGCCGAGCTGCTGCTCGGAGTGGTGGATGTGCCGGAGCGGCAGGAGCAGCGTGAGGTGTACTTCACGCCCGATGTCGACGGAAGCATCCTCATCTACGGGGCCAGCGGCTCGGGAAAGAGCACCGCGTTGCGGACACTCGCGGCTGCCGCAGGTATCACGCCACGCGGCGGGCCAGTCCAGGTCTTCGGGCTCGACTTCGGTACGGGCAGTCTCAGAATGCTCGAGGCCTTGCCTCATGTCGGGTCGATCATCGGCGGGGATGATCCCGAGCGCGTCATCCGGCTGCTGAGAACGGTGAAAGCGGAGCTGGAACGCCGAGGCGAGGAGTACCCTGCGGTCGACGCCGGGACGATCACGGACTACCGGCGACTCGCGAAACGATCGGATGAGCCGAGGATATTGCTCCTCATCGACGGTTTTGCCGCCTTCCGCCAGGAGTTCGAGACGGTGACCGGACGAACCGAGTGGTACGACGTCGCCATGCAAGTGCTCACCGAGGGGCGACAGCTCGGCGTGCACATGGCGCTCGCCGCGGACCGTCCGGGGGGCCTGCCGAGTTCGATCAGCGGCATTGTCCAGCGAAAGGTCGTGTTGCGGCTTGCGGACGACAGCGCGTATGCATTGCTCGATGTTCCCAGAGACATCCTCGCGACCGGGTCACCGCCCGGACGCGCAATCGTCGACGGATGCGAAGCGCAGATCGCGACTGTCGGCGGTTCCTCGGTGGTCGCTGAGCAGGCCGCGGCTCTGCAGCGGCTTGCCGTGGCGATGGAGCGGGCCGGCGTGGCGCCGACTCCGCCGATCGCCTCGCTGGGCCGTGAGTTCTTGCTCTCTGACCTGCCTTCCGACGTTGGCGGGCTCCCTGTGCTGGGCGTGGCAGAAGAATCGCTCGCGCCGATCGGTTTCGATCCGACCGGGGTCTTCTTGATCGCCGGTCCGCCGGGAAGCGGCAGGAGCAACCTCCTGGCAGTGCTGAGCAGTTCACTCCAGCAGGCCAGGCCCGACAGCGTCTTCACCTACTTCGGCAACGCACGATCCGAGCTCGGCAGAAGCCCGCTGTTCTCGCGGGCTGCGGTCACGGTCGATAGCGTGGTCGATCTGGCGACGGCCCTTACGGCAGAGGTGGCTTCTGACGCCACGGGCAAGAACGTCGTCATCATCGAAGGGTTGAGCGAGTTCCTGTCGACCCAGGCCGATGGGCCGCTGGTTGACGTGATCAAGGCGATCAAGCGCGGGGGCGGGTTCTTGATCGCCGAGTCCGAGAGTTCGAGCCTCGGCTCGTCCTGGCCCCTGATCGCAGAGGTCAAGAACGGCAGGTATGGATTCGTCTTGCAACCGGACACCCTCGACGGGGAGCTTCTGCTGAAGACCCCGCTGCCACGGGTGACACGCGCGGACTTCCCCGTGGGCCGAGGGTTCTTGCTCAGGAGGGGAACCGCCACCAGAATCCAGACGCCGCTGCTGAGGAGCGAAGAAGACGGCACCGATGGGTAGGGCTCCCCATCGACAGGTATATAGGGCCTCAGTAATCTGAGTGAAGCCTGGGAGCAGCGGCTGCCGGGGGCAGAGCAACAAAGGAGAGAAAAATGGCAAACATCAACGTCACCTACGAGGACATCCGAAACGCAGCCACCAAGCTGACCAGCGGCAAGGACGAGATCATCAGTCGGCTTGGCGATATGGACGCCCTGGTCAACAACCTCGTCGCTTCGGGATTCACCACGGACCACGCCTCGGTTGCCTTCGACAATGCCTTCGACGAGTTCGTGCGGGGCAGCAGGCAGACCATCGAGGGACTCGAGGGACTCGCGAACTTCTTGCGTAGCGCCGCAGATCAGATGCATGATACCGACCAGGGTCTGGCCAACAGCATCCGGAACGCCTGACGGCCGCTGAGGCCTGCGTCAAGGGCGGGCAGGCCTCGCGGCAGGCCTCACATAGGGGAGTGGCGGAACAGTGAACGCCGAGAGCAGAAGGCACCGCGAGTTCGGCGGTGTCGGCTGGTACGGAGATGGGTACTGCAATGACTGACTTGCGCGTGGACCTGGATGAGCTAGACGCGCTGGCTCGACGGCTGCGACTGATCCAACGGGAGTTCATGAACGCCGAGGAGTTCAGCAGCGACGTTGCCGACGCGGTGGGGCACAAAGAACTCGGCACCGTGGTCACCCGGTTCGGGAACAACTGGAATGAGAAGCGCCAGAAGTTCATCGAGAACGTCGCAAAGCTGGAAGCCTATGTGACGGCCATCCATGAGACCTTCAGGGACGTTGATCGTGCGCTGGCGTCGAGAATGAAAATCCAGGAGAGCTGACCATGCGCATGCAACCACTTCCCGGAAACCCGGGCCTCGTAGCGACTCGCGCTGCCGCATATCAGCAGACCGCCGTCGCCATCCTGGCGGCGGCAGCGAGCCTCGAAGGGCTGGCGTCAGAGCGGTCGAGAACCATCAGCACGGCGGTGGGAAAGCTTCGCAGCCTCTCCCAGTCGGTCTCTACCCAGATTCGTCACGCCCGCAAGCGCTACGCAGACACGGCCGATGCGCTTGCCGTCTACGCGGTGAGCCTCGGCAAGCTCGAGGCGCAAGTCGCGCAGGCCATCCGGCAGCAGCCCGTCTACAAAGAGATGCAGGGCACGCTGCAGCGCAGGATCCTCGCGCTCACGATGCCCGCCATGACGGGCATCGACCCCCGGGCGAAGTCGATGCTTGAGGAGGCAGAACAGGAGCTTTCGGACGTCAATCGGCGACTCCAGCAGATCGCCAGTTCCTATCAGAGTGCGCTCGCCCAGCGCGACACGGCCGCGCAAACCGCGATAGAGGCGATTCGGAGCGCCATCGATCATGACGGGCTGAAGGATCCTTCACGGAACCTCTTTCAGCAAGGCTGGAAAATCGCTGGTGATGCAGTCAGCGCTCTGACCGCTTGGTACGACCAATATCTGCTGCCAGCCCTGAAGAAGCTCATCGAAGCCATCAGGAACCTGCTTGAGTTCCTTCTGGCGGCGGTCCTGCTTGTCGCGCTCGTGGTGGTGTTGGCGGCTTTCTTTGTCGTCAGTCCGTTTGCGGTACTTGCTGTGATCCTGATTGCCGCGGCCATCATCGCGCTCACCATTTACCAGCAAAGCCAAGAGCTGAAGCGGATCGACTCGAAGGAGGTCAGGGACTTCGAGGGAAACGAACTCAAACCGCAGGATCGCACTCTCGGCCCCGACGGTTCTCCCAATTCCGTCACCGATGTCCTTGCTGAGGATCAGATGGAGATCGATCCTCTGTCCGCGGCCAGCGATTCAGCGGTGATCAGGATCACTGAGGTGAAGGATGAACACGGCAACGTGATCGGCATTCGAGTCCAGATTCCCAGCACCCAAGAGTGGAACCCCGGCAGCTTCAAATCCCCCACGAGCGGCTACGGGAACGTCCTCGGATTCTTCAACCCGAATGCGAAGACGGCGCTCGAACGTGCGGTACTCCAGGCGATGGAGGATGCGAATATCCCGCCGGGTGTTCCGGTGATGCTCTCTGGCTTCAGTCAGGGCGGTAAGGTTGCCATCGATATGGCGGCCAACCGGGAGTATACGTCCAGGTGGAACATCAAGGAAGTCGTCACTTTCGGGACGACGGAGATAGACCGCAGAGTGCCACCGGGTATCAACGTGACAGCTATCTCCCACCATAATGATGCGGCCAACATCCCGCGCTACTTCTCGGACTCCTCTCCTGGTGGACGGCCCAGCAACTACCAGGTCGTGAGCGCTGGCTGGAAGTTAGACTTCGGCAAGGGGCTTGGAGGCGCCGTGGCACACAATATGGACATGTACAAGGACTCGACGCGCGGGCTGGGAAGCTTGAACGACCTCCGTCAGCGCTCCGAAGGCGTCTTCTTCAGCAGCAACGAAGAAGCAAGCCGCTATGCCTACCAGCTCGGTAAGTGAGACAGCCTTGAGCACAACATTGCGTGAATGGTTCCTTCGCCTGACCGAACGCGGAGGGGCCGACGCGGTGCGCGCGGGCAAGGTCCCCGGCCCGTACGAGCACGAAGAGGCTCTGTGGGTGGCGCTCGCCGAGAAGCTCCGTAGCGCGGTGGGCGCGCTCGAGGTCTTGGTGAAAGTCCCTCCGAACCCTTATGACGAGCCTCGCGAGGCCGTCGTCGTGGTGGCGCTCGGGGCCAAGCCCGAGGACGACAAGCTGGTCGAGGTCGTCGACCAGCTCCTGGGCATCACCTGGCGAGAGGTGCCTTTCGCACTGGCCGGAATCTCGGTCGCCATCGACATCGGACCGCGTGAAGGCGACCTGCCAGGATACGCCACCGTGCTGCTCGCGAAATCTGCGCTGGCGCTCGGCCTGGTCCCCAGCACTCAGGCGATGTCGACCATCACCGCGATCTCGGCCGCCAAGCTCGCGAGTCGTTACGGCCCGCAGCCCGAGCCCGCGACGTTGGGTCCGGCAGAATGAGCGTCACCGTCGAGCCGAGACTCTGGATGCCTCTACCCGGGCAGTGGCATCATGTTCCGCTCACGGACCGCGCCGAAGCGATGGCGGCGATCCGGGCGTATGCGGTTGATGTTGCCGGCTCCCACGACGCACAGGCCTTACAGCGAGCGCGCCTCATCGAAGCGCTCAAGAAACTCCTCGACGAGGCCGATGATCGACGGCTGACCACGCTCTACCTCGCGATTGAACCCGTCCCCGGGCTGACACTGTCGATTGCACTCTTGGAGAGCAGGCCCGATATCAACCTCTCGCCGTCCATCGGCACGGCTGGCCCGGACGTGCTGGAAGTCCTGCTGAACGGGCTTGCCGAATACGGTGAGCCGATCGACGAGGCCGAGCGCTACAGCGTCGGCGATTCCGCGGTCGCGCGGCAGTCCCGGGTCACCGTCGAGAAGGTCGCAGATGAGGGTACCGAATACGAGATATCCCAGCTCGCGATCGACTACTGGATCACGATCCCGGGTCACAAGCGCGTTGCGCTGGTCACGTTCCTGACGCCGCACGCCGATTTGGTGGATCCTTTGCTCGTGCTCTTCGACTCGATCGTGGCGGGGCTGCAATGGGCGGATGAGGCAACTCCTGACGACGAGTCGGACGGCGAGGAAGGGCAGCAGGAGCGTGGCGAAACCGCATAAGTACGCCTGGAACGGCATCGATCTGGCCACGTCGCTCTCGCGAGACGACCTGGCCGAGATCGTGCTGCGGGTGGCCGAGAGCAGCACGGGCGATCTGTGGAAGGGCAAGCACAAGACCGTCCTGAATCAGCAGGCCGAGGATGTCCTCACCTTTATCATCAAGGCGGGGATCGGCTGGCAGAAGCTCATGGAGTTCGGCGTGATCTTCGAGGACGCGCCTGACGGTCGCCTTTCGCTGACCGCCGACATCCTGTGGTACGCGACCACGCAAGAGAAGGCGTTCCTGATCCCGGTCAGTCCGAAGAGGATGGTCGCGCACAACACCTTCATGGAGTTCGTGCGCAAGCTGGCCAACACGGTCCGTGCGGCGGATCCCGCGGCGACGATCTTCCTGCCCGAGGGGGTGCAGCCGATCCCGGGTGCGGCACCTCGACCACCGATGCCGCAGCCTGGTGGGCCTGGGGTGCCGCCCGCGGGGACTGCCGCGCCCGCACCTTCGGCAGCGGCCATGCCCGTTGCCGCGCCGCCGACCCCCGGATCCATGCCTCCGCCCCCGGCACCGCCGGCTTCGCAGCGCGGGTCGGCTGCGCCCGTTGCACTCGGGGCACCGCCCGCGCCTGGGAGCCCCGGGATGTCCCCGGCACCCGGTGCGCTGGTGATGCCGCCCGCGCCCGGAGCGCCCGGCATGCCCTCCGCGCCCGGAATGTACGCGGCTGCGAGCGCGGCGGCGTCCAACAAAGCCCTCGGAAGCACCCTGATGGTCGTCGGTACCGTGCTCGCTATCGGGGGGATCATCTGGGGCGCTGTGGGCTTCACCTATGCCACTGCGCCGATTCTCATCCTCCTGCTCGGCGCCGGTGTCGGCCTGGGAGCGGTCGGCCATCAGATGTCGCAGAAGGCGCGCGTCGGCGACACGGTCGCCTGGGATCGAGGTCCTCAGCCCGCCCCCCTGGTACCCGGTCCGGGGCAGGGCGCTCCGGATGCCGGGATGCCTGTTCCCCCCGCGCCTCCGGCGACGCTTCCGCCGCCGCCACCTCCGCCACCCCCTCCGCCCCCGGCGGAAGAAGCAGCATCTGCGCCCGTCGGCCTTCCGGCCATGCCGCCGCCCCCGCCCGTTCCGGCCCCCCAGGTGCTTCTGCCCTCGCCGGAGTCCGTCGAAGACCTCAATGACCAGACCGTCGTCATCCCGAGCCGTGAGGAACGCCGCCGGGCACGAGCACAGGCCGCGGTGCGCTTCGCGATGCTGCCGGACGGACGCCGGCTCGAGCTGGTCGGCCTTCACGTGCTCGGCCGCAATCCCGTCCTGCCGCCCGGGCGTGCCGACGCCATACCGGTCGCGCTCGACGAGGGGAGTGTCTCGAAGACCCACGCCTCGCTCGAGGTCATCGCCGGACAGGTCTTCGTCACCGATCTGCACTCGAGCAACGGCACCGTGATCGTCACCGAGAACGGCACCGAGATCGGCTGCGACCCCGACCGGCCCACCCCCGTACCCGAAGGCGCGGTGATCGAGATCGGCGAGTTGTCGATCACCCTCGAGCGACAATGATGAGCGTGCCCGGGGGAGCCCGCGCGCATCGTGCTCGGGTGCGTATTCTGGGGATGGAGCATCGATCCGAGAAAGGCAGATCGTGGAGCAGAACCCGTTCCTGATCGGCGCAGACGACGCCAGCGAGGCTGTGCCTGAGAAGCCGCAACCCGTGATTGTGCCGGTGCCGCCGCCGGTGGCGGCCCCGGGTGTTGCGCCGCTCCCATTTCAGGTGAGCGCGCCGGGAGTGGTTCCTTCGCCGCCCGCCGTTCCTCTCCCGCCCGTCGCAGCCGCGCCGGCCGCGCCGGCGGCACCTCCCGCGCCTCTGCCGGCTGCGCCCGTGCCGCCGCCCCCGCCGCCCGCCGCGGCGATCCCGGCCCCCCCGGCCCCTCCCGCTCCCGTACAGCACCTGCCGATTCCGGCACCCCCGGTGCCCGACTACTCCGCACCGCCCGTGGCTGCCCCGGCTCCGGCCCATCCTGCTCAGATGCCGCCGCCCCCGGGGTACGCCACCTCGATGCCCGCGCCCCCGGCACCGGCCCACGCCATGCCGCCCCCGCCCCCCGCATCGATTCCCGGTCCGCCTCCGCCCCCCGAGTCGGGGATCGATGAGCGCACCCAGCTCGCTCGCCCCGCGGCCACAGCGGGCCTCTGGCAGCTCACCTTCCCGAACGGAACCGCCTTGCCGGTGTCCGGCCGGGTGCTGCTCGGTCGCAACCCCGCGGCCCTGGCCGAGTGGCCGGACGCCCAGCTCATCCAGGTCGACGACCCGGCGCGCACAGTATCGAAGGCGCACGCGCTCGCCGAGCTGTTCCCGGATGGGCTGTACGTGCGCGACCTCGGATCCACCAACGGCAGCTATCTCTCCTTCGGCGGGGATGAGGCGCAGCGGCTCGAGCCTGGCGTCCCCACCCAGGTGCGGCGAGACCAGTACCTCGAACTCGGTGAGTTCGTCATCGTCATCTCACAGGTCGCGTAGCGGTTGCGCGATGGTCATGCGAAGGGAGGGGATGCCGCGATGAGCATATCCAGCGGCCCCGAGATCCCGGGCTTCGAGTTTCTGCAAGAGATCGGCTCCGGCGGGTTCTCGAGCGTCTACCTCTATCAGCAGAAGCTTCCGCGCCGCCGTGTCGCGTTGAAGGTGCTCAACGCCGCGGCCCTCGACAAGGCCTCGCGCCGTCAGTTCGTCGCCGAGGCGAACCTGATGGCGCAGGTGTCGAATCATCCGGCGATCGCGACGATCTACGCGGCCGACATCGCCGCCGACGGGCGACCGCACTTCATCATGGAGCACTGCTCGGGAGGAAGCCTCGGCACGAGGTACCGGACGAGCCCGCACCCGGTCGATGAGGTGCTGCGGGTGGGTGTACGGATCGCCTCGGCGCTGGAGTCGGCGCATCGGGTCGGCATCGTGCACCGGGATGTCAAGCCGGCGAACATCCTCATCACCGAGTACGGCTCTCCGGTTCTGACCGACTTCGGCATCTCGGTCGGCGAGGACGGGGCCATCGAGTCGACCCTGCTGCGCAACGACATGACCGTGGCGACGGTGAACGGAGGGTCGAGTACGCAGGGTCTCAGCATCCCGTGGGCACCGCCCGAGGCCTTCGACGACATCCCCGTGAGCGATGCGCGCTCGGATGTGTTCTCACTCGCCGCAACGCTGTTCACGCTGCTGGAGGGGCGGAGTCCCTACGAGGTTCCCGGCGCGAGCAACAGCGCGGTGCAGCTCATCCGCCGGATCATCGCGGGCGAGATCCATCCCCCGGCGCGTGCGGACATCCCGGCTTCGCTGTCGGCCGTGCTGCACGGGGGGATGGCAATGGATCCCGCCCACCGCCCGGCGACGGCGCTGGACTTCGCGGTGGCGCTGCAGGCAGTGCAGAGCGAACTCGGCCTTGCGCAGACGCCGATCGAGCTGCCCGACTCTGTTGCTGAGCAGCGGGAACCCGACCTCGAAGAGACCAGGGTTCGGCCTGTGGTCGCCGAGGACACTCGGCCGAGCGCGGCGCGGCCCGATCCGGCCGCGGCTGTGGCCAGCGCGGATCGGGACGATGTCGACGGGGCTGTTGTCAGCACGGATCAGGGGGACGCGGCGTCGATCGGCGTGGCCGCGGGTGCTGCTGCCGCTGGAGCTGCAGCTATTGAGGCGACGTCAATGCCGAGCGGTGCCGCCCACACGGTGCGCGTTGCCGCCCGAGCCACCTCCGCAGCAAGCGGACCCGGTCCCTCAGCTACCGCGGAAGGCGAGCGCCCGAAAAAGAAGCGCCGGAGGGCGTTGACGGCGATCGTTGCGACCGCCGCGGCGTTGGTCGTCCTCACCCCTATCGCCCTGGCAATCTTGCCGTGGCCCACACCGACGATTACAGGGCCGGAGCCCACACCGACGATTACAAAGCCGCAGCGCACCATACCGACGACTACAAAGCCAGACCCCATACCGGGGACCACAGCATCGGAGCCCACACCGACGATTACGGGGCCGGTGCCCATACCGACAGTTATAGGTCTGATTCAATGCAACGCCGCTTCTGACTGTGCGTACATTCAGGTGCCCCTTAGCACCAGGTGTGGTGCCCCTGAACGTCCATCTAAGTGTGCGTACATTCAGGTGCACCTTAGCAACAGCTTCAGCGGTAACAAGACCGTCTGTATGTGGGAGGCTCAGGGAGCGGGGTGGATGCCTTGGCAGTATTCCCCAGACCCCACCAATGCGTGCGCGAGCTTTTTGTTCAGGGAGGGCGTCGGAGATACATCTTTCTACCAACCCCTGTCGGTTACGGGAACAGAGATCCTTGTATGGGTCACTGGCTACCCGAACTACCATGGCACCATCTGGTAGCTAGAGACGCTCGCTAGCTCCACCGCCTCCCAAGCCGTCACCACATCCGCCCTGCTTTCAGCTTCCGCGCCATGGAAAAGTGTGGCGGATGCGGCTTGCCCGACCGCGACACACCCTGGTCGTCTTGCCTCACGTCAAGATGTCAGGGAGTAGTTGATGCTTGTCTTAGCGGCACGCTGGGGCCTCGAGCGCCGAGATGATCTCGGCAAGGGTTTGTTCGACCCGAGGGCTCGCGTCGAAGCGGCCGCCCCGTTCGCCGGTGCCCAGCGGTTCGAGGATATCCAGCTGCGAGGGGAGAAGCTCCGGCGGCATGAAGTGATCGCCCCGCTTCCGAAGGCGTGCGCGCAGTTCTTCAGGGGGCACGACCAGCTCGACGAAGAAGGCGTCCGGCGCGTGACGGCGGATCGCATCCCTGTAGGCGCGTCGCAGCGCCGAGCAGGCGATCACCACCGGGGGCTCCGCAGCGAGCACCTCGCCGATCCGGTCGAGCCATGGCTCGCGGTCGGCGTCTTCGAGCGGGATCCCGGCACTCATCTTCGCGATGTTCTCCGCGGGATGCAGGTCATCGCCGTCGACGAAGCGCGCACCGAGCACATCCGCGAGCGCCGCACCCACCGTGCTCTTGCCGGCACCGCTCGGCCCCATTACCACGATCGGGGCTCTGGCCGGCATCCGGTCCCTCGCTTCCTCCGCGCCCTGTCCGCGGTGCTCGTCGTGCGGTCGCCGACATCACTATAGCCATGCCGCGGCGTCAGGCTCCCCGCCCTGTCTCGGCCCGGAGCGATCGCGTTCCGCGCGCGACACGCCCGGGTTTGCGACACGCCCGGGATGCACGTACACTAGACAGGTTCCACATTCCGGCGTGCGCTTGGCGCGCGCCGGATCACTGCCAGGGCAGTGCATAGGCAGCACCTCGTGTGCGGGGTCCTAGGCCGCGGGCAGCAGAACGAGACAATCCGACTCCACCTGGAAACAGGCGATGCGTGCTTGCGCGCGAGACGGATCTGACATCAGAACAGCGGTGCCCCTTCGCAAGAAGACCCAGTGCCCGGCGCGCGAGCGCCATGTGCGTCCGATGCCCGTGAGGTATGACGCGGAAAGAGAGTGAGCAGACAATGGCGGGACAGAAGATCCGCATTCGCCTGAAGTCGT
>CAZHML010000028.1:4555-31318 GCA_964533745.1 uncultured Microbacterium sp. | reverse complement strand
TCTTCACCGAGCCCGAGGGGTCCGGGATCGCGCAGGCGACGCAGCTGCAGGGCAAGGAGATGTCGTACAACAACTACGTCGACGCCGATGCGGCGCTGCGCGCGGCCTTCGACATGGTGCTGCCTGCGGTGGCGATCATCAAGCACGCGAACCCCTGCGGGATCGCCACGACCGCGCCGAACGCGCTCGACCCGATCGCGAGCGCGCATCTGCGCGCGCACGAGTGCGATCCGGTGTCCGCATACGGCGGGGTGATCGCCGCGAACGGCACGGTGACGCTGAAGATGGCCGAGAACCTCAAGGACATCTTCACCGAGGTCATCGTCGCGCCCTCTTTCGAGCCCGAAGCGCTCGAGGTCTTCCGGACGAAGAAGAACCTGCGCGTGCTGAAGCTGCCCGACGACTGGCGGCAGGAGCGCATGGATGTGCGCCTCGTCTCGGGAGGACTGCTGCTGCAGGATGCCGACCGCTTCCCGGCCGACATCGCCTCGGTCGCTGCGAGCTGGGAGCTGGTCACGGGGGAGCGGCCGGACGAGGCGGGGATGACGAATCTCATCTTCGCCTGGAAGGCGTGCCGGGCCGTCAAGTCCAACGCGATCGTGCTGGCGAAGAACCAGGCCACGGTCGGGATCGGCATGGGGCAGGTCAACCGGGTCGACTCGTGTCGCCTCGCGGTGGAGCGGGCGGGGGATCGCGTGACGGGATCGGCTGCGGCATCCGACGCCTTCTTCCCCTTCGCAGACGGACCGCGGGTGCTCATCGACGCGGGTGTGACGGCGATCGTGCAGCCGGGCGGCTCGGTGCGCGACGACGAGGTGATCAACGCCGCCGAGGCGGCCGGGGTGACGATGTTCTTCACGGGCGAGCGCCACTTCTTCCACTGAGCTGTGGCGCGTTTCGACTCGGCTTCGCCTCGCTCAACGACCGAAAGCCACCTCGCTCAACGACCGGTCCTTCCGCAGACGGTGATGTCCGATTTCCGCTAGCAGTGCGCGGCGGGTCGTGTCAGAGTGGATGTCGTGACCATGACGATGACCTTCGACGAGCGGTATCGCGCGATCGACGCGCGGGACGCCCGCTTCGACGGCCAGTTCGTCACAGCGGTGCGCTCGACCGGCATCTACTGCCGGCCGAGCTGCCCCGCGCGCACGCCGAAGCCCGCGAACGTGACCTTCTATCCGACCAGCGCCGCCGCGCACGAGGCGGGGTACCGGGCGTGCAAGCGGTGCCTGCCCGAGGCCGCGCCCGGCTCGCCGGAGTGGAACACGCGATCGGATGCCGCGGGCCGGGCGATGCGGCTGATCGCCGAGGGGGTTGTCGAGCGCGAGGGCGTCGAGGGTCTCGCCGCGCGCCTGGGATACTCCCCCCGGCACCTGGGCCGCCTGCTGCAGGCCGAGCTCGGCGCGGGGCCTCTGGCGCTCGCCCGGGCGCAGCGCGCGCACACGGCGCGGATGCTCCTGGTCGGCACCGGCATCCCCGCGTCCGATATCGCCTTCTCGGCCGGGTTCGCGAGCGTCCGCCAGTTCAACGACACGATCCGCGAGGTCTTCGGGCTGACCCCGACCGAATTGCGGGCGCGGAGCAGCACCCGGTCGCCGAGTCCCGGCCGGTCCCTGAGCCTGTCGAAGGGTCCGGGCGCTTCGACAGGCTCAGCGACCGGACTCCGCTCCGGGACCGGACTTCGCTCCGGGACCGGCTCCCACGCCACCCCGATCGATCTCGCGCTTCCCTTCCGCGGCCCCCTCGACCATGTGGGGCTCTTCGCCTGGATGTCGGCCCGCGCGCTCCCGGGCGTTGAGCTCGCGGGCGACACGCACTACGCGCGGACGCTCGCGCTGCCCGGCGGGCCGGCGTGGTTCCGCATTCGCCGCGAGGGCGAGTCTTTGCGCCTCTCGGCCCGCCTGAGCGCGCTGGGCGATCTGCCGATCCTCGTCGCGCGCGTGCGTCGTCTGTTCGACCTCGACGCCGATCCGCTTGCCGTGGATGCGGCGCTGAATGCCCACCCGGCGCTCGCCCCGCTTGTCGCTCGCGTTCCCGGAATCCGGGTTCCGGGAACGTCGGATCCCGCTGAGATGCTCATCCGCGCGATGGTCGGTCAGCAGATCACGGTGTCGGCCGCGCGCACCGCGCTCACCCGACTTTCCGAGGTGCTGGGGGATCGCGTGCCCGAGGCCTTCGGATGCGAGCTGCTCTTCCCGTCGATGGCGGCGATCGCCGAGCACGGCGGTGAGGTGCTGCGCGGGCCGGGCGCGCGCATCCGGGCGATCACCGAGGCTGCTGGGGCGCTCGCCACGGGAGAGCTCGAGCTCACCAGCGGCGACGACAACGCCGCGCAGCGCGAGGCGCTCCTGGCCCGCTCCGGAATCGGTGCCTGGACGGCCGACTATGTGCGCATGCGGGTGACCGGCGATCCCGACGTGTTCCTGCCCGGCGACGTCGCCGTGCGCACCGGAGCCGCCGCTGCGGGCATCCCCGCCGATGCCCGCGGCCTGACCGACTGGGCGCGGCGCACGGCCCCCTGGCGCAGCTATCTGACCACACATCTCTGGCGCAGTGCCGCTCGATCGAAGGAGCCCTCATGACCGTCATCATCCAGACCATCGACACCCCCGACGGGCCGTTCACTCTGCTCGTCGACGCCGAACAGCGCGTGCTGGCATCCGGCTGGACGGGGGATCCCGAAGCAATCCTGGGCCGCCTTGCCCCCGCGCATCGACCCACCGGGATCATCGACGGCGAGGCGGATGCGGCATCCGCTGTCCACGCGTTCTACGATGGCGATGTGCACGCCATCGACCGGGTCGCCGTCCGCCAGTTCGGTACCCCTTTTCAGCAAGAGGGGTGGCAGGCGCTGCGCGAGATCGCGCCGGGCGAACCCCTCAGCTACACCGAGTTCGCCGCCCGGCTCGGGCGTCCCGGCGCGGTGCGCGCCGCGGCATCCATCTGCGCTCGCAACGCTCCCGCGCTCTTCGTGCCCTGTCACCGGGTGCTGCGCACCGACGGCAGCATGGGCGGCTTCGCCTGGGGCGAGACGGTGAAGCAGTCGCTGCTGGCCCGCGAAGCGGGCGCTTCGTGAGCGACGGCCGCAACAACGCACTGCTGACCACCCAGTTCATCCTCGCCGGCGTCGCCTGGGGCGCGAGCTTTCTGTTCATGAAGGTCGCGCTGGACGGGATGAGTCCGGGGCAGATCGCCTGGACGCGGATTCTCCTCGGTGCGGCGACCCTCTCGGTGTTCGTCGTGCTGCGTCGCGATGTGTTCCCGCGCCGCATCCGGATCTGGATGCACATGGCGGTGCTCGCCATCACCTTCTGCCTCGGCCCCTTTCTGCTGTTCGCCTGGGCGCAGCAGTACATCACCTCGGGTCTCGCGAGCATCTACAACGCCACGACGCCCATCATGACCGCGGTCATGGCGTGGGCGGTGTTCCGGGTCGAGAGGCTGCGGCTCATGCAGATCGTCGGGATCGTGGTCGGGATGCTGGGGGTCATCGTGATCATCGCTCCGTGGCAGGGGCTCGATCTCAGCCAGAGCCTCATCGCCCAGGGTGCCTGTCTCGGGGCGACGGCGTGCTACGGATTCAGCCTGGCGTACATGCGGCGGTTCGTGCCGCCCGGGACGATGAGCCCGCTGATGGTGTGCTTCCTGTTCGTCGGGATCGCGGCGGTACTGATGCTGATGTTGACCCCGGTCGTCGCGGTGGGCCCGCTGCGGCTGACCCCGTGGATCGTGGCGAGCATCCTGGTGCTCGGATGCGTCGGCACGGGCATCACCTACATCTGGAACCAGAACGTGCTCGAGGCCTGGGGGCCGACGCGAGCCTCGACGGTGACCTACATCACCCCGGTCGTCGGAGTGCTGCTGGGCATTCTCATCCTCGGCGAAGCCCTGCACTGGAATGAGCCGCTGGGTGCGGTGCTGGTCTTCCTCGGCATCCTGCTCGCCCAGAATCGCCTGCGGGTGCCGGGGCTGCGGCGGGCGTCTGCGGTGCGCGAGCCCGAGGCGCAGCTGCGCCCATAGCGTGGCGAGCGTCCTTGGGACGGTGGCTCATCACATATCGGACGGGTGTCCTGCAATAAGAGGGCGAGCGGGCTCGATCTGCGCCTTGCGCTCGCCCACGGGACAGTCATAGACTGGACGGCTGTCGTGTCGTCCGCGACGACCGCAGCGCCCTGTCGCCGACCTGAGGAGGAAGCCATGTCCACGGCCCACATCTATGAGCCCACCGCCGTCCTCTTCGTCGCCGTCGGCAAGGTCCGCCCGGGCAATACGGGGGCCTTCGCGCCACTGGCCTAGCGCCACCCGCCCGGTCCCTGAGCCCGCCGAAGGGCCGAAGGGCCTTCCGGTCACCGGCTCGGCGAAGGCACAGCCTTCTCCGTCGCCTTTTCGCGTCCCGTCTTCACGTCTCACCTCCCCCTAGGAACATGTCTTCTCATACCGAAACCCCCGGTTCTTCGCTGTCGACCGCTCGCGCGCTCGCGCGCCTGTATCCCTTCGCCCGGCGCGCCCTCCCCTTCCTCGTGCTCGGCGGCGTCAGCGCCCTGCTCGCGAGCCTGCTCGCGCTCGCGGTCCCGCTCGTGCTCGAGGTGCTCGTGCGCGGCCCGATCCTCTCGGGCGATCGGATGCAGATCGTCTGGGGAGCGGTCGTGATCTTCGTGCTCGGCCTGTTCGAGGCGCTCATGGTCTGGGCGCGCCGCTGGTTCGTGACCGCGCCCTCGACCCGCGTCGAGTACGAGATCCGCACCGGTTTCTATGCCCGACTGCAGCGCCTGCCCGTCGCCTTCCACGACCGCTGGCAGTCCGGTCAGTTGCTCAGCCGCATGATGCAGGACATCGGGATGGTGCGCCGCTGGCTCGCCTTCGGCCTCGTGCTGCTCATCGTCAACATCGCCACGATCGTCGTCGGTGCGGTGCTGCTGTTCCGCTGGCACTGGGCGCTGGGCACGACCTTCCTCGTCGTCTGCGCGCCGCTGTGGTACGCGGGATACCGCTTCGAGAAGACCTACGGCACCCTCGCCCGGCAGAGCCAGGATCAGGCGGGCGATCTGGCCACCTCGGTCGAAGAGAGCGTGCACGGGATCCGAGTGCTCAAGGCCTTCGGGCGCGGATCGCACGCGCTGCAGAAGTTCACTCGCCAGGCTGAGACCCTGCGCCAGACCGAGATGCGCAAGGCGCGCGCCCTCGGGCTGATCTGGTTCTGGCTCGTGCTGCTGCCTGACATCGCCTTCGCGCTGTGCCTCGGCGTCGGGGTCGTCCTCGCCCTGCGCGCCGAACTCGACGTCGCCGAACTCGTCGCCTTCTTCGCGATGGCTACGGTGCTGCGCTGGCCGGTGGACTCGATCGGGTTCCTGTTCGCCTTCCTGCTCGATGCCCGCACCGCGACCGACCGCATCTTCGAGGTCCTCGACGAGGAGAACTCGATCGTCGACCCGACCGAACCGCGCTCGATCGCGGACGGCCGCGGACGGCTCGCCTTCGAGAGCGCGCGGTTCCGCTACCAGGATGCATCGGACGCCGAGCGCGATCTGCTCGACGGCATCGACCTCGTGCTGGAGCCGGGCGAGACGATGGCGCTCGTGGGCCTCACCGGCTCGGGCAAGACCACCCTCACGACTCTGCCCGCACGCCTCTACGATGTCACCGGCGGCCGTGTCACCATCGACGGCGTCGACGTGCGCGAGCTCAGCCTGCACGAGCTGCGCACGCGCGTCGGCATGGCCTTCGAGGATGCGACGCTGTTCTCGCAGTCGGTGCGTCACAACGTGCTGCTCGGGCGCGAGGATCTGGATCCGGACAGCCCCGAGGGCGAGGCCGTGCTGCGCGAGGCGCTCGATGTCGCTCAGGCGGGCTTCGTCGATGAGCTGCCCGACGGCATCGACACGATCATCGGCGAGGAGGGCCTCTCGCTCTCCGGCGGCCAGCGGCAGCGCCTCGCGCTCGCCCGCGCGGTCGCCGCGCGCCCCTCGGTGCTCGTGCTCGATGACCCGCTGTCGGCCCTGGATGTCGACACCGAGGCTCTCGTCGAGGATGCCCTGCGCGAGGTGCTGCATTCCACGACGGCTCTGGTCGTCGCGCACCGGCCCTCGACGGTGATGCTCGCCGACCGGGTCGCGCTGCTGGAGGCAGGGCGCATCACGGCGGTCGGGAAGCACTCCGAGCTGCTGCGCACGAGCGAGCACTACCGGCACGTCATCTCGAGCCTGGAGGACGAGGCCGAGAGACAGAAGAAACGACAATCCACCAGCACCACCGAGGAGGTGGACTCATGAGCGTACAGGGCACGAGCGGTGAAGACCGCTCGGACTACACCCGCGAGGAGTCCCGTGCCATCCGGCAGCGGTCGCTGCGGTTGCTGGGCTCGCTCATGTCGCCGCTGCGCTGGCAGATCGTGCTCGCGGCATCCGTGATCCTGGTGTCGACCGCGCTGCGCGTGGCGGGACCTGCGCTCATCGCCTACGGCATCAACAGCGCCCTGCCCGCGGTCATCGACCAGAACTGGGTGCCCATCATCGGCGTCGTCGCCGTGTACCTGGTCGCCGGCATCGGCGGCGCGGTGCTCATCGGCTGGTACGTCGTGGTCGCCGCGCGGCTGACCCAGGCCGTCATGCTGGACCTGCGCAAGCGCATCTTCCTGCACACCCAGCGGCTGAGCCTGGAGTTCCACGAGTCCTACACGTCCGGCCGGATCATCTCGCGCCAGACGAGCGACCTCGACTCGATCCGGGAGCTTCTGGACGGGGGGCTCAACGAGCTCATCTCGGGCGTGGTCTACGGCATCTTCACGCTCGTGGCGCTGCTGCTGCTGGACTGGCAGTCGGGCGTCGTCGTCCTGGTGATGGGGCTGCCGCTGTACCTGCTCATGCGCTGGTTCTATCTGAGCTCGCAGCGGGTGTACCGCGAGTCGCGCGTGATCAGCGCGAAGGTGATCGTGAAGTTCGTCGAGACGATGACCGGCATCCGGGCGGTCAAGGCCTTCCGCAAGGAGCAGCGCAACGATGACGAGTTCAGCGACCTGTCGGGACAGTACCGCGATGTGAACGTGCGCTCGATCATCCTGTTCGCCAGGTTCGAGCCCGGCCTGATGGTCGTGGCAGCGCTCTCGGTGGCGCTCGTGCTGCTGTGGGGCGGCATCCGGGTCGTCGACGGCGGACTGCTGGTCGGTACCCTGCTTGCCGCCGTGCTGTACGTGCGCAACTTCTTCTCGCCGCTGCAGGAGATCGCGTTCTTCCTGAACTCCTACCAGTCGGCCACGGCCGCCCTCGAGAAGGTGTCGGGCGTGCTCGAAGAGCAGCCGACGGTGCCGGATCCCACCCGCCCGATCGATCTGTGGGCCTCGCGCGGGCAGGTGCGGTTCGAGGATGTGACCTTCGGATACGACGACGACCGCGTCGTGCTGCCGCACTTCTCGCTGGACATCCCGGCCGGCCAGACCGTGGCGCTCGTGGGAACGACGGGGGCCGGCAAGTCGACGCTCGCCAAGCTCGTCTCGCGCTTCTACGACCCCTCCGCGGGTCAGGTCACGCTCGACGGCGTGGACCTGCGGTCACTGCATCCGAAGGACCTGCGACGGGCGATCGTCATGGTCACGCAAGAGGCGTACCTGTTCAGCGGCACGGTCGCCGACAACATCGCACTCGGCAAGCCCGACGCGACGATGGAGGAGATCGAGGCCGCCGCGCGCGCGGTGGGGGCGGATGACTTCATCCGGCGGCTCCCGGACGGCTACGCGACCGACGTGAACAAGCGCGGCGGACGGGTGTCGTCGGGTCAGCGCCAGCTGATCTCGTTCGCGCGCGCCTTCCTCGCCGACCCCGCGGTGCTGATCCTCGACGAGGCGACGGCGTCGCTCGACATCCCCTCGGAGCGGCTCATCCAGAAGGCGCTGCAGACGCTGCTCGCAGACCGCACCGCGATCATCATCGCCCACCGCCTTTCGACGGTGGCGATCGCCGATCGCGTGCTGGTCATGGAGCGCGGGCGCATCATCGAGGACGACGCGCCCGAGGTGCTCATCTCCGGAACCGGCAAGTTCGCCCAGTTGCACGCGGCCTGGCGCGAGTCGCTGGTCTGAATGCGCTTCGTGCCTTTCGCCCGGCCTATCGTTAGCATCGAAGTGTGAACGCGCTATGGGCCGCCATGGGCGAGCTGTGGTGGCTCGCCCCCACGATCGTCGCCGTGGGGGCGATCAGCGTCGCCGTGCTGCGGCGGATACGCCGCAGGGATCCGCGGCGTCTCGGGTATCTTGCCAGCCGCGTCGACGTCGTAGAAGCCCGCCGCACCGCCACCCGGCGACGCGCCGAGCTGCGGGTGGCGCGCGCGGAGCACCAGCGCCTGGTCACCGAGCGCTCGGTCACGCGCGAGCCCGGCGTCGACTTGGGGGCCTCGCGCACGCTGGTGCGTGACGCCGAGCGGGCGGTGCGTGCGGCGGATGCCGCGACGCGGGCCGCCTACGCGCGCCGCAGTGCGGCGCGCCACGAGCTGCCGTTGCTGAAGGATCCCGAGCAGTATCCGCTGGCGCAGGTGAAAGCGCGCCATGATGCGGTGCTGCGTCGCTGGCTGGACTACGAGACCGACCCCGAGCTCGCGATCGCCTACCCTCAGATGAGCAACGGCTCGGTGCCCGCGACGGCGGAGTACCTCTCCGCATCTCAGCGCGCCGGATGGCTGCGCCCTGCCGCCGGCATGCAGGTGGATCCTGAGCACTTCTCGCGTTACCGAAATGCCGTGCACGCCCTCGAAGCGGCCTTCGAGACCGCTGAGCGCGCGGTGCGCGGTGGTGCCGACGAGCGCGCGGTCGGTGCGACCGGCGGCGGGTGGCAGGATACGGCGCAGCAGGTGCTCTGGCGTTCGGCCGAGGCCCTGGACCGCGCGGCGGATGTCGCGGCATCCGTCTTCGCGGCGTGGGGCCGGCGTGATCGCAAGTGATGCGTGACAGAGAAAGGGGCGGCGGAGCCTCGATGGGGGAGGGAATTCGAGACCCCGCCGCCAGTCTAAGAGCCTAGCGGAATCTCCGCGATGATCTCACCGTATTCTGTCTCTCCCACCTGTGAAAAGCCCACGCGTGAGAAAAATGCCTCCGGTCCGCCCTCGCCGGCCTCGTAGATGACGTTCACATGGTCGAATCCGCGCTTGCGCGCCTCGTCGACGAGTTTCTCGACGATGAAGCGCCCGACGCCGTGCCCCTGGGCGTCCGCGGCGACATTGATGCGCCACAGCACGCAGCGGAAGTGCTCTTCGAGAGCGTCGATGTCGAAGTTGGCGCTGATGAAGCCGACGACGTGGTCGCCGTCGAGCACGACGCGCTGCCAGGTGGTCTGGGGATTGATGACGGTGGCGGCGGTCCCGTACGAGACGGGAGCGAGGAACTGCTCCTGCCCCGGTTTGAGCGACAGGCTGTTCACGGCCACGATCGTCGCGGCAGAAAGCTCGACCAGGCGCAGTTCCGACATATGCCTAGGGTAACCCCCCAGGCGAGGTGCCGCATCCGAAGGCGATAGGCTGGGAGGCGATCCCGCCGCCCCGCCGCCACCGCGGTCCGGATGGGCGTGCGCCGGGTACCGCTCACCAGGGAAAGAGACAGGGATGACCGAGCCCACCATCATCTACACCCACACCGACGAGGCCCCCGCACTGGCTACCGCCTCGTTCCTGCCCATCGTGCAGGCCTTCACGCGGCAGGCCGGGATCCCGGTCGAGACCCGAGACATCTCGCTCGCGGGGCGGATCCTCGCGGCCTTTCCGCAACGGCTCACGCCCGAGCAGCAGGTGGGCGACGCGCTCGCCGAACTCGGAGCCCTCGCGACCCTGCCCGAGGCCAATATCGTCAAGCTCCCGAACATCTCGGCCTCCGTTCCGCAGCTGAAGGCGGCGATCGCAGAACTGCAGTCCCAGGGCTACGACGTGCCGGACTACCCTGACGACCCGGCCGACACCGCAGAGAAGGACGTGCGCGCCCGCTACGACCGGATCAAGGGCTCGGCGGTCAACCCTGTGCTGCGCGAGGGCAACAGCGACCGGCGCGCGCCCGGCTCGGTGAAGAGCTACGCCCGCACTCACCCGCACGTCAACAAGCCCTTCCCGTCGGGATCGAAGACGCGTGTGGCGACCATGGGCCACGACGACTTCCGCTCGAACGAGAAGTCCTGGGTCGCCGCGCACGACGATGTGCTGACGATCCGTCACATCGCCGACGGCGGCGCCGTGACGATCCTGAAGGAGGGCCTGAAGGTCCTGCCGCGCGAGGTCATCGACGCGACCTTCCTCTCGGCCGCCGCGCTCGACGCCTTCCTCGCCGAGACCCTCGAGGCCGCGAGGGCCGACGACGTGCTGTACTCGGTGCACCTCAAGGCCACCATGATGAAGGTCAGCGATCCGATCATCTTCGGTCACGTCGTGCGCGCTTTCTTCGCCGATGTCTTCGCCCGCTACGGCGATGCGCTCGCCGAAGCCGGTCTCAGCGCCAACGACGGCCTGGGCTCGATCCTCGCCGGGCTCGAAGCAGTCGCGAACGGCACCGAGTTCGCTGCGGCCTTCGACGCCGCCATCGCTGCGGGTCCTCGCCTGTCGTATGTGAACAGCGATCGAGGGATCACGAACCTGCACGTGCCCTCTGATGTGATCGTGGACGCCTCTATGCCCGCGCTCATCCGCAACGGCGGAAAGCTCTGGGGCGTCGACGGCGGCGAGGCCGACACGATCGCCGTGATCCCCGACTCCTCCTACGCGGGGGTGTATCGGGCGGCCATCGAAGACGTGATCGCGCACGGACCGCTGGACCCCGCCACGATCGGCACCGTGCCGAACGTGGGACTCATGGCGCAGGCGGCCGAGGAGTACGGCAGCCACGACAAGACCTTCGAGATCGCCGCGCCCGGCATCGTGCAGGTGGTCGACGGATCGGGTGAGGTCGTCATCGAGCACCGCGTCGGCGCGGGCGACATCTGGCGCGCGACGCAGACCAAGCACGTCGCGATCGTGGACTGGGTGCGCCTGGCGGTCAGCCGCGCTCGCGCGACGGGATCCCCGGCGGTCTTCTGGCTGGATGCCGGGCGGGCACACGATGCACAACTCATCGCCGAGGTTCAGGAGGCGCTGTCAGCCCTCGACACGACCGGCACCGAGATCACGATCCTCACCCCCGAGGACGCCACCCGGTACACCCTCGCTCGCCTGCGCGCGGGGCAGGACACCATCTCGGTCACCGGCAACGTGCTGCGCGACTACCTCACGGACCTCTTCCCGATCCTCGAACTCGGCACAAGCGCCAAGATGCTCTCGATCGTGCCGCTGCTCGCGGGGGGCGGCCTGTTCGAGACGGGTGCCGGAGGATCTGCCCCCAAGCACGTGCAGCAGTTGATCGAGGAGAACTACCTGCGCTGGGATTCGCTCGGCGAGTTCTTCGCGCTCGTGCCCGCCTTCGATCAGTTCGCGGAGTTCACGGGCAATGCCAAGGCCACGATCCTCGCAGAGACGCTCGATGCGGCCACCGGCTCGTTCCTCGAGAACGACAAGTCGCCGGGACGCAGACTCGGCACAATCGACAACCGCGGCAGCCACTTCTACCTGGCGCTGTACTGGGCGCAGGAGCTGGCGGAGCAGACGAAGGATGCCGCGCTCGCGGCGGCCTTCGCGCCGGTCGCCGCCTCCTTGGCCGACGCGGAGGACGCGATCGTGGCGGAGCTGCTGGCAGTGCAGGGGCAGCCGGCCGACATCGGCGGGTACTACCGACCGGATGCCGCGCTCGTGGCATCCGTGATGCGACCCTCGGCGACCCTGAACGCGATCGTCGACGGGCTGGGCTGAGCGGTCCGCGGGTCGCACGCCTGCGGGGTTACCCGCCCGCACGCTCAGTTGTGGATCGTGACCTCGATGCCCTTGGGCGCCCACTCGAAGAGCTGCTGGGCACGCCACTCGGGCATCCCGACGCATCCGTGGCTCATCCGGTTGCCCCAGTTGCTGTGCCAGAAGACGCCGTGCAGAGCCTGGTTGCCGTTGAAGTACATGACCCACTTGACGTTGTCGATCTTGTACTTCGCATAGCCCTCGCTGTCGGTGCTGCCTTTCCAGTTCGGATCCTTGAACCTCTTGCCACCGCGCGTCTCGTAGCCGGTCATGGTCTGCGAGGCCACCTTGGCGCGGACGGTGTAGGTGCCGGTGTGCGTGGGCGTGCCACGGGCGCCGCTGGAGATCTTCCAGGTGTCGACGACCTCGCCGTTCTCGAGCAGTGAGATGCGCTGGGTGGTGAGGTTCACCATGATCTTGCGCAGGACGGTCTCGGACGCGAAGGGCGTCTCCTTCATCGTCAGCGCGTAGCTGCCATTGCCGCTGGCGAGCTGCTCGGCGAAGGCGGGTGCGATCAGGTCGAGCCCATCGATCTCGCGGCCGACCTTTCCGCCCGAGGTCTCTTGCAGCACCGTGCCGGTGGAGTTC
This sequence comes from uncultured Microbacterium sp., assembly GCA_964533745.1. Classification (GTDB taxonomy): domain Bacteria; phylum Actinomycetota; class Actinomycetes; order Actinomycetales; family Microbacteriaceae; genus Microbacterium. Next base: position 18,889 of record CAZHML010000028.1, on the reverse strand, counting down.
ACGATCTGCTTGGCGCTCACCGGCGGCACGTTGACGGTCTGAGCGACCTCGTCCATGATCTCGGCGATGGCGGCCTCATTGGCGCTCACCGTGAGGACGCCGTCGTGCGCGTGGATGGTGAGCCATCCGGCCACCGTCGCGGGGTCCAGTTCGAAGGCGCGCTTCTCGCCGACGTAGAACCCGGCGGTCGCGAGCATTCCGTTCAGCTGGTCGCGCAGCTTCGTCGCGGCGGCGTCGCTGATATGTGCGGGCAGCGGGACGGGGGTGACCGCGAACTCGACGGATGTCTCGCCCGCGGCGAGGGCCTCGCTCATCGCGGCGGTGAGGGCCGGCACATCGACGCCCAGGCCGTTGACCGCGGGCGTGGTGACGTAGCGTCCGGCATCCGGATCGAAGACGACGGTCGCGTCGACGGGCTCTGTCCAGGCGGCGGGTGCGGCTTCGCGCAGCCGCCGTTCGGCCTCGTCGTCATCGAGCGTGAGTGCGACGGGCAGGGCCTCGGGATGCCAGGTGCTGAGGTTCCAGGCGGGGCTGTCCGCGTGCACCTGCTGGGCGAGAGCGTGGGCATCGACGTGTGCACCGAGATGGGCGCCGCTCAGAGTCGTTGGTTCGCCGGCCCCGATGAGGGTGATCTGCATGCTTGAGATCGTGGTGCTGACCTTCTCGGCCGCGGCCCCGGGGGTCAGTCCGCCGACCGGGACGCCCGCGATCTTCGCACCGGGTGCGATCAGGATGAGCGCGGCGGCGGCGGCGAGCCCGAGCACGGCGAGAGCACCGGCAGCGATGCCCGCGCCGAGGCCGAACCCCCGTCGCGGAGCCGGCGGTTCCAGCCAGACGGCGACGGGCTCCACCTCGATGAGTGCGCCTTCCCCTCCGGCGGTCGCGCTCGCACCCGACATGCCTCACCTCCGGTCTGTCGCGTCTGTGTCGCTCTATCGTAAGCGATTCGGGCGGGTGAGGGTGCTCTCGACCTAGGCCAGCGCGCGGCGGCCGGCGAGGAGGCCGGCGGTGACGGCGACGAGGGCGAAGCCCAGGCCGATCCAGGCCTGCCCCATCATCCACCAGGCCATGGTGACGGCGGCGTAGACCGCGAGCTCGGCGATCGCGCGGACGAAGGGATGCACGCGCAGCACCGGGCGGGGTGAGAGAAAGAGCGCCCAGACGGCCAGGACCAGCAGCGGGGCACCCACCCCGGCCAGAAGCGATGCCGGGAAGGTGAACTCGGTGAAGCCCCACAACGCGAGCGAAGCGAGGGCGGCCACGAGCACGGCGACCCGGACGATGTCGAGCGGAGTCAGGCGCGGGCGCGTCCTGGCGGACCCTTCGCTCCCGACGCCTCCCTCCGAGGCGCGTCGGCCCGGCTCAGGAACCGGGGCGGGCTCAGGGGCCGGGGCGGATGAGGGGGAGTCGGGCATGCGCCCAGTCTAGAGGGGTCGATCCGGCGCGGCGCCCCGGACGAGGAGCTGTTGCACCGCACCCGCACCGAGCAGGTAGGCGCTCGTGGCGACCAGGCCCCAGACGACCGCTGCGGGCAGCATGAACCCGGTCAGCACGGCCCAGGCCGCGCCCGCGAACCACACCGCCGTCACGGCGAGGGTGACGATCCGCCAGCGCGCGGTGCGCACCGGATGCACGAACCGTACGGGCAGGAACATCAGTGCCGTCAGCACGAGGATGATCACGAGGGTCGCCCACGGATCGGGTCGTATGGCGAACAGGCCCAGCACCACCATGTTCCAGCAGGCGGGAAAGCCGCGGAACGAGCGATCCGGGGTCTTCATCCTGCGATCGGCGAAGTACAGCGCGCTGCCGAAGCAGATCGCGACGACGCCGATCCATCCGGCCGCTCCCGGCAGCATCCCCGAGGCGAACAGGGCGAACGCCGGCACGAAGACATAGGTCAGGTAGTCGACGATGAGGTCCAGCAGCGCGCCGTCGATCGCGGGCGCGCGCCGCGCGACCTCGAGCCTGCGGGCGAGCGGACCGTCCACGCCGTCGACGAGCAGCGCCACCAGCAGCCAGGACAACATGAGCGGCCAGTCACCGGCTGTCGCCGCCACGAGCGCGAGCATGGCCAGCACCGCGCCGGTCGCGGTGATCAGGTGCACGCCGTAGGCAGCCAGTGTTCTTCGCATCCGCGCCAGACTATGCCCTCGACGGACACCTCTCGGACAGACCGCGCCGACGGGGATGCGGGCCGCTGCTCAGGGCTCTTCGGGGAAGGGATCGTCGTCGTCCGCGCCGCAGGCATGGCCGACCGGATCCCCGAGCTCGTGCAGGGGGAGAGATATACCCCACCCGACCGGTTCGCCGTCCTGAACGTACTGGAAGGTCGCGGGCACGTTCAGGTAGACCTGCGCGAACATGGGTCGCAGCACGATCGTGCCGGTCCCCGCGGCGCTGAGGACCACCTCGACCGCATTCGTGGTGTCGGATTCGAGGTGGGCGCGGACTGTCCATCCCGGCTCTCCCGTCACCGGCACCCAGTAGTGGGTGCGGCTGGTGATCTGGTCGTCCGGACCGATCGTGATCTCGCAGGTGACGGTCGCCGTGCCGACGCCGAGCGGCTCGCTCGGTTCGTCGGGAATGACCGGACCGTCGTCGTCGGGATGCGGGTCCTCGTCCGAGCTGCCGCAGGCGTGGCCGACCGGGTCCCCGAGCTCGTGCAGCGGCAGTGAGAGGCCCGAACCGACGGGGGTTCCCTCTGCGGTATAGGCGAAGGTCGCGGGCACGTTCAGGTAGACCTGCGCGAACATCGGCTGCAGCACGATCGTGCCGTTGCCGGCACCATCGAGGACGATCTGGACCGCGTTCGCGGTGTCGGATCCGAGATGGGCGCGCACCGTCCACCCGGGCTCGCCCATGACCGGTACCCAGTAGTGGGTGCGCGTGATGATCGGGTCGTCCTCGGACAGCACTTCGCAGGTCACGATCGCCGTCCCGACCGCGAGCGGCTGGTCGGGTGCCGTCGGCGGCTCGGGATCCCCAGGCTCTTCGGGGTCGCCCGGATCGGTCGGATTCATGGGCGTCGAACCGTCGGGCGGCGGATTCGCGGAAGTGTCGTCTTCGGCTTCCGGCTCGCCGAGCTCCGTCTCCGAAGGCTGGGTGTCCGGCACGGAGTCCGGATCCGGCCCGACCTCGCTGTCGATAGGGATGCTCGATCCGGGCGTCTCGGGGGGCTCGGCGGACATCAGGGGAGACGAGAACAGGCCGGGCAGCACGAGGGCTGCGGCCGCCACGGCCCCGACGACGGCGAGGGCGCCCGCTCCTACGAGGACTCCGATTCCGCCGAGCATGCCGCCCGTGCTCGCTGCAGCGCTCGCTCCGGCGCTGGTCGCGGCACCGGCTGCGGTGCCGCTCCCGCCGGCACCACTCGTTCCGCCTGCGCCGCCGGGGCCGCCCGCGGCCGCAGCCTCGGCGAGCCCATTGGGCATCGCCGCCAGGGCGACGAGCGGCTCTCCGCCGCCCTGCAGACTCGCAAGGTAGGCGCTCGCCCCGCCCACGCCCAGCACGAGCGGGAGCAGGATCACCGCGAGGCGACCCGAGACATCCTGCGCCTCGGCCGCGACGATCATGCACCGGGCGCAGTCGGGCAGGTGCTCCTCGAGGCGGTTGCGGTCGCGCCGGCTGAGGTTGTCGCGCGCGTAGGCGCCGAGGGAGTCGATGACCCAGCGGCACTCCGAGTCCTCCGGTGCGCTGTTCAGGTGCGCCCGGATCCAGGCCTCGCGCAGGCCCTCACGGGCGCGGAAGGCCAGTTGCGAGACCGCACCGGCGCTCATTCCGAGCAGCGGCGCGACGACCGCGGGCTTCATCTGCTCGACCTCGGTGTACCACAGCACTTCTTGCCAGCGGTGGGGGAGGCTGCGGAAGGCCTGCGCGGTCAGGCTCTGATCCAGCGCCTCGTCGAGCGCCTGCTCGGTGGAGTCGGGATCGACGAGCGTCTCGATCTCGTCGATCGTCGTCTCGCGGGATGTCCGGCCCCAGCTCGCCGCAGTGTTGCGGATGCTGGTGAACAGGTATGCGCGGAAGGAGCCTGCCGGCCCCCCGCCGCGCTGGATGGCCTGGAGGATGCGGGCGTAGGCCTCTTGCACGAGGTCGTCGGGATCGAGCTTCGCGGTGAGCGAGCGGGCGACCGCGATCCCGGAACGATAGTGGCGCGACCAGAGTTCGCCGAAGGCCTCGGCGTCGCCGTCGCGGGCGCGCAGCACCAGCTCGGCGTCCGAGGTCATCGCCGCATCGGGAGGGCGCTCTTCGGGCACGGTCGCCTTCCGGTCGGGGGCAGCGCCGCGGGAACGGCGCTCCCGTCCATTCTCCCCTGAGAAGGCGGGAAGAACGTCTCTCCTGAGAAGGCGGGAAGAACGTTGCGCGGGGAAAATCTCGCGAAGGACTTGCGCAATGTTAGTTCGTAATGTTTACTAACAAACATGGTTTCCACCGATGCGAATCACCTGACCGCTCGCAAGAGCTCGGCGGCCTTCGGTGGTGGTCGCGCGTTGCGCCCCGGTGGGAAGGTACTGCCGGAGCACGCCCGGACCCACAACCGCTCGCTCGTGCTGCAGACGCTGTTCCACAACGGAGCCATGAGCCGCGCGGACCTCGCCCGGGAGACGGGCCTGACCCGGGTCACGATCTCGGACCTGGTCGCCGAGCTGATCGGTGACAGACTGATCGTCGAACAGGGCACCCGTGAGATCTCCGGCCCCGGCAAGCCCGCGATCCTCATCGACCTCGATAAAGACGGCCACCGCATCATCGGGATCGATCTGTCCTCCAGCGAGGCCTTCGTCGGTGCCGTGCTCACCCTCGACGGCACGATCGTCGCCCGCAGCGAGGTGCCGATCCCGGCGGATGCGACCGAGGTCCTCGCCGCGGTCATCGCCCTGGCGCGCGAGGTGCTCGCCCAGGCCTCTGCGCCCGTGCTCGGGATCGGCGTCGGAACCCCCGGCGTGATCGACGATCGCGGCGTGATCCTCACCGCCCCCAACCTCGGCTGGGCGGGCTTCGACCTCAAGGGGGCCCTCGAGAGCGAGTTCGGTCTGCCGGTGCTCGTCGCCAACGACGCCAATGCGGCGGTCCTCGCCGAGTACACCTTCGGCGGTGCCGGCGGCGATGTGCTGCTGGTCAAGGTCGGCCGAGGCGTCGGCTCGGGGCTGCTCTCCGGCGGGCAGCCCATGCGCGGTGCACACCACGCCGCGGGCGAGATCGGCCACGTCACGGTCGGCACCGACGGCGGCCCCGCCTGCGTCTGCGGAAAGCAGGGATGCCTCGAGGCCTGGCTATCGGTGCCCTCGCTGACCGCGCGCCTCGCCGCCGCGCCCGAGGACGCCCGCGACGGGATCCTGCACGACGCCGGCGAACGACTCGCGATCGCGATCGCCCCGGTGGTCGGTGTTCTCGACGTGGCGGAACTCCTGCTCTCGGGCCCCGCCGACCTTCTCGGAGGAGTGCTCGCCCAGGCGGCCTCCGACACGCTTCGCTCCCGCACGCTCGCCGAGTTCCACGACCGGGTGCGGGTGCGAATGGCGACGCAGGGCGCAGACGAGATCGTGTTGCGCGGTGCCGCCGTCATGGTCCTCTCCGGACAACTCGGGGTGTCTTAACGGGCCTCGCCCGCAGCATCCCCGCACCAAGAAAACCCATGAAACACCCACAGAAAGCAAGGGACACACAATGAAGAAGAAGCTGTCAGCCCTCGCGCTCCTGAGCGCCGCGGCGATCGCTCTGGCCGGCTGCGCGGGGGGCACCTCGCCCGAAGAGCCCGGCACGACGCCGGAACCCGAAACCGGCAACATCACCGTCTGGCTCGTAGGCGAGGACACTCCTCAGACCGCTCGTGACTACCTGAAGAGCACCTTCGAGTCGCAGAACGCGGGGTGGACGCTCACCATCGAGCAGAAGACCTGGCCGGACGTCTCGAACACCTATACCGCGGCGCTCTCGTCGAACAACTCTCCCGACGTGGTCGAGGTCGGCAACACCCAGGCGCTCGGCTTCGCCGACGCGGGCCTGTTCCTGGACATCACCGACATCAAGGGCGACCTCGGTGGCTCCGACCTGCTCGGCGGCCTCGTCGACGCCGGCACCTTCGAGGGCTCGCTGTACGCGGCACCCTACTACGCCGGTGGTCGCGTGATCTTCTACACCCCGCAGATCGTCGGCGACACGCTGCCGGCGACCCTCGAGGAGTACGTCGCCAAGGCCAAGGGGCTGACCACCTCGACCCGCTCGGGCATCTACGCTCCCGGTCAGGACTGGTACAACGCCCTGCCCTACGTCTGGGCCTTCGGCGGCGAGATCGCCGTCTACGACGGCAGCAAATGGGACGCCCAGTTCTCCAGCGCCGAGAGCCAGAAGGGTCTCGCGCTGCTGCAGGAGGTCTACCGCAACGCATCGAACGCTCCGGCGGACGGTGACGAGCGCGTCGGCAACATCGCCTTCTGCGAGGGCAACGTCGGCTTCCTGTCGTCCCCGGCCTGGGCTGCGGGCAACCTCACCGGCGCCTGGCCCTGGGGCGATGCCACCGCGGGCCAGGAAGTGTCTGAGGGCTGCCCCGACACCTTCGCCAAGGACCTGTCGGCCTTCGCCCTCCCGGGCCTGACCGCGGGCACCACCGCGCCGATCTTCGCCGGCGGCTCGAACGTGGCCGTGGCGACCAAGAGCGCGAACCCCGACAAGGCCAAGGCCGCGCTGAAGATCATCCTCTCCGAGGGCTACCAGAAGCTCATGGCCGAGAACGGCCTGACTCCGGGTCTCATCTCGGCGGCGAAGTTCCTGCCCGACACCGCGATCGCCAAGGCGCAGGCGGCAGGTCTTGCCAACTCGAAGTTCACCCCCACGAGCCCTCGCTGGGCTGAGGTGGAGTCGTCCCGCTTCCTGCAGGATGCCTTCGTCAAGATCGCCAGCGGCGGGGACATCGTGCAGATCGCCGCTGAGCTGGACGCTCAGATCGAGGGTGTTCTGAACAAGTAGCGGGTGCCGCATCCGAGCGAGGTCCCGGTCTGCGGGCCGGGGCCTCGCTCGTCCTCTGGCGGTCCGTCCGCCGTCCCCTGAGAATATGAGAGTAAGGATGAGGTGATGAGCAGCACGATGACACCGGCACCCCCGCGCACCGCGTCTGCGCGCGACTCCGCCTCACGCGTCCGCCGTCGCACTCTCCGTGAGGCGCTGACCGGCTGGTCGCTGCTCGGCCCCGCCCTCATCATCCTGGGCGTGATGGTCGGATACCCCGCCGTGATGATGGTGATCCAGTCCTTCACCGACTACAAGGTGAAGAACAAGCTGCAGGGCACGATGCCGAACTTCGTCGGCATCGACAACTACATCGCGCTGTTCTCATACTCCGACTTTCCCATGGTCCTCATGCGCAGCCTCGCGCTCATGGTGGTCCTGACGACCCTGATCCTGGTCTTCGGGATGCTCGTGGCCGCCCTCATGCACCGGGTGAGCAAGGGGTGGCGGATCCTCGTCTCGGTCGGGCTGCTGCTCGCGTGGTCGATGCCGCCGCTGACTGCCACGGTGCTGTGGGGATGGATCTTCGACGCCGAGTACGGCCTGGTGAACTGGGCCCTGAACACCATCACCGGAACCGAGGACTGGGTCAACCACTCCTGGCTGTTCAACCCGTGGTCGTTCTTCATGGTGCTGACGATCATCGTGGTCTGGCAGGGCATCCCCTTCGCCGCCTTCACCTTCTACGCCGGCCTCGGCCAGGTTCCCGCCGAAGTGCTCGAAGCGGCATCCCTCGACGGAGCGAGCGCCTGGCAGCGGTTCCGGCTGATCGTCTTCCCCTACATCCGCAACGTCGTCACCGTCGTGCTGGTGCTCGAGGTGATCTGGAACCTGCGTATCTTCACGCAGGTGTACGCCCTGCAGTCGCGCGGGGGCCTGACGAGTGAGACGAACGTGCTCGGCACCTTCCTGTTCCGGCAGGGCGTCGGGGAGTTCGGCGTGACGAGTGCGATCGGCGTCGTCATGGTCGTGATCCTCCTCGTCCTCAGCATCGGGTACGTGCGCCGCACCCTGAAGCAGGAGGAGCTGTGAGCACCTCATCGAGCATCGGGATGCCGCCCGCGGTCAGCGACGACACGCTCGCCGTGACGACTCGGGGCGGGCAGCGGCGCCGGGCGAAGGGCGGCCTTGGCGGCTTCATGCTGAAGGTCGCCGCGATCATCGTCTTCGTCTGCTCGGCGTTCCCGGTGTACTGGATGGTGAACCTCTCGTTCACCCCGAACCGCGATGTCGTATCGCGCAACCCGAGCTTCTTCCCGCGCGACTTCACGGTGAACAACTACGTCACCGCGTGGACGCGCGAGGCCGCCGCCGGTCAGACCGATTTCCAGAACGCCCTGGTGACGACGAGCATCGTGACCTTCGGGGTGCTGCTGGTGACCGTGTTCGTGGCCTTCCTCGCCTCGGTCGCCGTCGCGCGATTCCGCTTCCGCGGGCGGTACACCTTCATCGTCTCGGTGCTCATCATCCAGATGATCCCCGGTGAGGCGATGATGTTCACCCTCTACGGCATGATCGACGACTGGCACCTGATGAACACGATGCTGGGGCTGGGGATCGTGTACGTCGCGGCCGTCGTCCCGTTCACGATCTGGACTCTGCGCGGCTTCGTCGCAGGAGTCCCCGCCGACCTCGAAGAGGCGGCGATGATCGACGGCTGCACGCGTTCGCGGGCCTTCTGGAAGGTCACCTTCCCGCTGCTGGCACCCGCGCTCGTCTCGACCGGAATCTTCGCCTTCATCCAGGCGTGGAACGAGTTCACCATGGCGCTGCTGCTGATGAGCGGCAAGAACCTCACCCTGATGCCGTGGCTGAATGCCTTCCAGTCCTCGTCGGTCGGCGGGCAGGTCAACTGGGGGGCGGTGATGGCAGGCTCCACCATGATCGCCATCCCCGTGGTGATCTTCTTCCTCATCGTTCAGGGCCGGATGACCGGCGGCCTCGTCTCGGGCGCGGTCAAGGGATGATGCGCGCAGCATCCGATCCCGCGAGCACAGGAGCACCGAGTTGAGAGTCGGCCTTGATGTCGGGGGCACGAAGACCGAGGCCGTGGCGCTCGACGCTCACGGCGAACTGCTCGCCCGCGTGCGGCGCGCCACCGGCTGGGGGGCGGATGCGGTGGTCGAGAGCATCCTCGAAGCGGTGCAGGACCTTTCGCAGGCCGCCGGGATCCCGGTGTCGGACATCGCCTCGGTCGGCGTGGGCATCCCCGGGATCGTGGAGCCCGGCACCGGCCGCGTCTCGCACGCGGTGAACCTCGGCGTCGCCTCGCTCGACATCCCCGCGCGGGTGGGGTCGCGACTGCCCGTCCCGGTCCACGTCGCCAACGACGTGAAGGTCGCGGCTCTCGGTGCTGCGTCGCTGCGTGGCGGGACGGGATCGATGGCGTACCTGAACCTCGGCACGGGCGTCGCGGCCGGGATCGTGCTGGACGGCGAGCTGTGGCACGGCGCGCAGGGAACCGCCGGCGAGATCGGCCACATCTCGGTGGACCCGCAGGGGCGCGAGTGCGGCTGCGGCCAGCGCGGCTGCATTGAGACGCTCTGCGGCGGCGGCCCGGTCGCCCGCGCCTGGGGGCGGCCGGGTGCCTTCCCGGTGCGCGACGTCTTCGACGCCGCCGAGGCCGGCGATGACGCGGCCCAGGCGCTGCGCGACGACGTGGTGCGCGGAGTGACGGCCGCGGTGCGTGTGCTGGTGCTGACCGCCGACGTCGACGTGGTCGTCATCGGCGGCGGGATCGCGGGGCTCGGCGAGCGCCTGCGCCGACAGATCGTCGCCTCGCTCCGTCGCGACGGCGAGGGCTCGGCGTTTCTCGCCTCCCTGCGGCTCGTGGAGCGGGTCGAGATGCTTCCGGCCGGTTCTCCCGCCGCGGCCTGGGGTGCGGCGCTCCTCGGCGCTCGTGCGGGGCGTGCGCCCGACCTGGAGAGGACGGCGCTGCATGGCTGAGGTCGTGATCGTCCCGGATGCCGAGGCTGCCGGCGCCCTCGTCGCGGCAGAGATCGCGCGGCTGATCGACGTTCGACCGGATGCCGTGCTCGGACTCGCGACCGGGTCCACGCCCCTTCCGGTGTACGCGGCGCTGCGCGAGATGCTGGCGGGCCGGGATGTCTCGCGGGTGCGCGGCTTCGCCCTGGACGAGTACGTCGGCATCGACCCCGATCATCCCGAGAGCTATCGCTCGGTCATTCGTCGCGAGGTCGTGGAACCGCTGGGGCTCGATCCTGCGCGCATCCTGGTGCCCGACGGCGACCTCGACGGGATCGAGCACGCCGGTGCCGCCTACGAGGCCGCGATCGCAGCGTCCGGCGGCGTGGATCTGCAGCTGCTGGGCATCGGCAGCGACGGTCACATCGGCTTCAACGAACAGGGATCCTCGTTCGGCTCGCGCACGCGCGTGAAGACCCTCACCGCGCAGACCCGCCATGACAACGCCCGCTTCTTCGATGGGATCGGGCAGGTGCCCACGCACTGCATCACTCAGGGGCTTGCCACGATCCTCGACGCCCGCCACCTCGTGCTGCTGGCCTGCGGGGAGCGCAAGGCGCGAGCGATCGCGGGTGCGGTGGAGGGGCCGGTCACCGTGATGAATCCGGCCTCGGCGATCCAGTTGCATCCGCACGTCACCGTGGTCGTCGACGAAGCCGCGGCGGCCGGGCTGGAGCTCGCGGACTACTACCGCTACGCCTACGCGAACAAGCCGGCCTGGCAGGGTCTCTGATCCCCTCTCGACCTTTGCGGAATCCCCGCGGAATCGCGTGATGAACGGACGCTCATCGTCTCTCTTACGCCGGACTCCACACCCGGCGCACGGCGAGTTGCGCATCCAGCAGCACCGCGTCATCGGCGAATCCCGGCTCGAGCCGCCCGAGGTCCCGACCGCGACCGATCGCACGGGCGGGGGTCTCGGTCAGAGCGAGCACGGCGTCTGCCAGCGGCACGCTCGCGCTGACCGCGACACGCAGTGCGCGGTCCTGGGTGAGGGTGGAACCGGCGATGACGCCCTCGTGGGTGCGGGCGATGCCGTCCGTCACGGTGACAGCCACGGCTCCCAGATCGTAGTCGCCGTCAGCCGCTCCGGCAGCGGCCATCGCGTCGGTCACGAGCGCCACGCGGCCTGGCGCGGCGTCGAAGAGGAGCTTCACGACCTGGTCGTGCAGGTGCACGCCGTCGGCGATGCCCTCGAGGACCACGCGCGGGTCGGCGGCCGCCGCGAGCACGGGGCCGGGGGAGCGGTGGTGGATTCCGGGCATGGCGTTGAAGGCGTGCGTGAGCAGGGTTGCCCCCGCGTCGAAGGCCGCCCGCGCCACCTCGGCATCGGCAGCGGTGTGGCCCACGGCTGCGGCGGTGCCTGCCGCAACGATCCGCCGTATCGCGTCGAGACCCCCCGGCAGCTCGGGGGCGATCGTCACCTGCCGCACGGTGCCCTCGCCTGCGGCGAGCAGCCGCTCGAGGGTCTCGGTGTCGGGTACGCGCAAGAGCGCGGGATCGTGGGCACCATGGTGAGCGGGATCGAGGAAGGGGCCTTCCAGATGCGAGCCGAGGATGTCGGCATCCGTTCGCGTGAGCGCGGCGATCTCGGCGACACGGCGTGCGAGGTCGGCCAGGGGTGCCGTCACGAGCGAGATGACCGTGCGGGTCGTGCCGTGCGCACGATGCAGCGCCCGGGCGCGGCGGATGGCGTGGGGACCGTCGTCATAGGCGGCTCCGCCGCCGCCATGCCCGTGGATGTCGATGAACCCGGGCGTGAGGTAGGCGCCTGGGCCTGCCTCGGCGACGGCGTCGATCACCTCATCCGCCGGCTCCCAGCTCGACCCTGTGCCGACCGCGGTGATGCGGCCGCCCTCGCTCCTGACCCAGGCGTCCTCGACCACGAGACCGCTCGAGACCAGGCGCGCCGAGTGGACGATGCGAGAGCCGGTCATGCGGACCAGGGTATCTCGGGTGAGTCGTACCATCCCCAGCCCTCGATGGCCCACAGGCGCGAGAGGCGGCCGACGCGCGCGGCGAAGGACTCCCAGGTGCGCTCGGGGGAGCCTGCCGGAGGCGACCAGGCGATCTCGGCCTGCGCCGCCGCGCGGGGGAGCATCAGCCGATCGATATCGGCGGCGGTCCGCACGGTCTCTGTCCACAGCGGCGCTTCGACGCCGAGGATCGCTTCTTCGGGTACTCCCTCCAGTAGCGCGGACGGCTCCCAGTCGTAGGACTGCGAGACCGTGACCAGGCCCGCCCACGCCAGACCCACCGGATAGCCGGCGACCGGTTTCATGTCGAGGTATGCGGCATCCGCTGGCGACAGGATCAGCGAGCCGCCGCGGGCGACGAAGCCCGCGGCCGCGGCGGCGTGCGCGGGATCGGGGGTGCGCAGGCCCCAGTACTGGCCGATGGTGCCTTCGGCGGTGGCTGCCGCCCCGGCCTCGTGCCAGGCCACGGGGATCTTGCCGAGCCCCGTCACCATCGCGGTCACGCCCGCGATGAAGTGGTCGTAGTCATCCTTCGCCGTTCCCAGCGCCTCATCGCCGCCGATGTGCAGGTAGGGACCGGGGGTGAGCGCGGCGACCTCGCCCAGCACGTCGCGCAGGAACTCGTCGGTGCGCTCATCGCGGATCCGCACCGAGGAGTGCCCGACGGCCCAGCCGAGATAGGGCTCGCCGTGCACCGGCAGCTCCTGGCCGAGGTCAGCTGCCTGGGTGAGGATGTGCTCGCTCATCACCGGCAGCTCGGTCAGCTCGGGGTAGGCGACGCCCACGGCGTGCGTGTGGCCCGGCAGATCGATCTCGGGGACGATGGTCATGTGGTGCGCCGCGGCGTAGGCGACGATCTCGCGATAGTCGTCCTTCGTGAGGAACCCGCCCGGGTCGCCCAGGGACGAGGTGCCCGAGGCGCGGTCGGTCAGCAGCGGCCGGCTGTCGATCCGGATGCGCCAGCCCTGGTCGTCGCTCAGGTGCAGGTGCAGGTGGTTGTACTTGAGCGAGGCTGCCCGGTCGATGAGGCCCTTGATGGTCTCGACGCCGTGGAAGTGGCGGGCGATGTCGAGCATGACCCCGCGATAGGCGAAGCGCGGAGCATCCCGGATCTCCACCGCGGGCAGAAACCGACCTTCGGCGTCCTCTTGCACGAGCTGTGCGAGCGTCTGCGTGCCGTAGAACAGTCCCGCCTCGTCGGCGGCGGTGAGCACGGCGGATGCCGCATCCACCTCGATCCGATACGACTCCGCCGCGCCGCCCGTCTCGATCCGCAACGCGACCTCCGCCTCACCCGGAACGAGCCGGAACGCCGGCCCTTCGCGCAGGGTGACGGATGCCGGGTAGGGGACCAGCGGCAGGGTTTTAGGAAAGACCATAAACAAAATCTAGCCGACCGGCTGGGACAGCGGAACCGCGAGTTCCCGGAGCCTCTCCGAAGGGCCTCATCCGCTATGCTCGAAACGTCGCGACTGGCGTCTGGGTGGATCACCACCGGGGAGCGACTCGAGAAGGAATCGACCGTGCGCCTGGGCCGATGAGCGTTCTGGCACGTCCGTTGCGCGGGAGTGCTCGACAACCGGATTTCCGTCGCCCGAGGAGGATGCCATGACCGACCCGTACTTCACCGCCCCGCTCGCCGAGGTCGATCCCGAGATCGCGGAGGTGCTGCAGCGCGAGCTCGACCGACAGCGCGGGTTCCTCGAGATGATCGCCTCCGAGAACTTCGTGCCCGTCTCGGTCCTGCAGTCGCAGGGCTCAGTGCTCACGAACAAATACGCCGAGGGCTACCCCGGTCGTCGCTACTACGGCGGCTGCGAGGAGGTCGACGTCGCAGAGGCCCTCGCGATCGAGCGGGCCAAGAGCCTGTTCGGCGCGGAGTTCGCCAACGTGCAGCCGCACTCGGGGGCGACCGCCAACGCCGCCGTGCTGCACGCGATCGCGCGCCCCGGCGACACCCTGCTCGGGCTCTCGCTCGACCAGGGCGGGCACCTCACCCACGGCATGAAGATCAACTTCTCCGGCCGCCTGTACGACATCGTCGCCTACGGGGTGGACCCCGAGACCTCGATCATCGACATGGACGAGGTGCGACGCCTGGCAGAGGAGCACAAGCCCAAGGTCATCATCGCCGGGTGGTCGGCGTACCCCCGCCAGCTCGACTTCGCCGGCTTCCGCGAGATCGCAGACTCCGTGGGAGCCCTGCTCTGGGTGGACATGGCGCACTTCGCAGGGCTCGTCGCGGCGGGTCTGCACCCGAACCCCGTCCCCTACGCCGATGTCGTCTCGTCCACCGTGCACAAGACCATCGGCGGCCCGCGTTCGGGCTTCATCCTCACGAACGACGCCGAGATCGCCAAGAAGA
>CAZHML010000028.1:0-4545 GCA_964533745.1 uncultured Microbacterium sp. | reverse complement strand
AAGAAGATCAACTCGGCGGTCTTCCCCGGGCAGCAGGGCGGCCCCCTCATGCACGTCATCGCCGCGAAGGCCACCGCCTTCAAGCTCGCCGCGACGCCGGAGTTCCGCGAGCGGCAGGAGCGCACCATCCGGGGCGCGGCGATTCTTGCTGAACGACTCGCGCAGCCGGATGTGGCCGCCGCCGGGATCAGCGTCCGCTCGGGCGGAACCGATGTGCATCTCGTGCTGGTGGACCTGCGCGACGCCGCGATCGACGGCAAGCAGGCAGAAGACCTGCTGCACGAGATCCACATCACGGTGAACCGCAACGCGGTGCCGAACGACCCCCGCCCGCCGATGGTGACCTCGGGGCTGCGCATCGGCACCCCGGCGCTGGCGACCCGCGGCTTCGGCGACGCGGAGTTCACCGAGGTGGCCGACATCATCGCCCTGGCCCTGCTGCCGGGGGCGGATGCCGAGGTGCTGCGCGCCCGCGTCGACGCCCTGGCCGCGGCCTTCCCGCTCTACCCGGACCTCGTGCAGTGACGGCGCGGATCCTCGACGGCCGGGCGGCGTCCGCCGCGATCCGGGCGGAGCTGTCCGAGCGCGTCGCGGGCCTGCGCGCGCGCGGGATCGTGCCGGGGATCGCCACGGTCCTGGTGGGTGAGGACCCCGCCTCGCAGCTCTACGTCGGGATGAAGCACAAGCAGTCGCGCGAGATCGGGATGAACTCGATCCAGCGGGAGCTGCCCGCGGATGCCACGCAGGAGCAGGTCGAGGCGCTGATCGATGAGCTGAACGCCGACCCCGCCTGCCACGGCTACATCGTGCAGTTGCCGCTGCCGAAGCATCTGGACACCGATGCGATTCTCGAGCGGATCGATCCGGCGAAGGATGCCGATGGGCTGCATCCCACCAATCTCGGGCGTCTCGTCCTGAACGTCAACGGCCCGATCACGACGCCGCTGCCGTGCACGCCGCGCGGGGTCATCGACCTGCTGCTGCGCAACGACTACGCGCTCGATGGAAAACACGTCGTGGTCGTGGGCCGCGGGGTGACGATCGGGCGATCGATCGGGTTGCTGCTGACCCGCCGGGCGCTCAACGCCACGGTGACGCTGACCCATACCGGGACGGTCGACCTGCCGCGGTACCTGCGAGAGGCCGACGTGATCGTCGCCGCGGCGGGTGTCAAGCACCTGGTGCGTGCCGAGGACGTGAAACCGGGTGCCGCTGTGCTCGACGTGGGCGTCACGCGCGAGACCGACCCCGCCACGGGGAAGGATCGCGTGTTCGGCGACGTGCATCCGGATGTCGCCGGCGTCGCGGGCTGGCTCTCGCCCAACCCCGGCGGGGTGGGACCGATGACCGTGGCCCTGCTCATGACGAACGTGGTCGAGGCGGCCGAACGGGCCGCGGGCGTCTAGCGAGAAATCGTCGCGTCGAGAGGCTAGAGCTCGTCGAGCATCTTGCGCTGCTCGACGGTGAGACCGTCGGCGAGTTCCTTCGCTCCCTCTTTGGTCGCCGCAGACGGTGCCGCGACAGCCGGGGCATCCTTCTTCCCCTCGATCCGGTCGTAGATCGCACCCGCATGGGACTCGAGCCGGGCCGAGACCTTCGCGTAGATCAACCATCCGATCGCGATGATGATCGGCGGGATCACGAGGGACCAGAACCAGCTGTCGCCCCGGTTTGCGCCGCTCAGCATCAGCGTGAGCAGCCAGACGGTCCCGGCGACGGCGAAGACGATGAACAGCTGCGCGATCCACTCTCCGGTGCTGGTGCGCTGATTGCGCGTCTTGGCCGCTGCCGACCGGAGCCAGCGATCGGCGGCGGGCTTGACGAACAGCACGAGCACGGTCATCACGACCGCCGCCCAGATCACCGACCAGCCCACCTTCGCGGGACTGAGCCAGTCGATCAGGAGCAGCACGGCGATGTTGAAGACGAACAGCGACACCGAGCGAATGATCCAAGTTCTCATGAGCACAGACTGGCAGAATCTCCGTTTCCGGGCCAGAGATTTTTAGCCCAGGGGCTGGAAGGAGGTGATCCGGCTCGCCTCGTCGAAGCCGAAGAGCGCCTGTCCGCTGGCATCCCGCACGCGGGCACCGAGGTACCCGGCATCGGTCCATTCCAGCGCCCAGTCGGCCAGGCGTGCCAGGCCCCAGGCCGAGGTACGTCCGTCATGCAGTTGCGCAGAGTCCAGGATGCCGGGGAGCAGCGACGCGGCCTCGGCGACGGTGGGGTGCGCGAGCCCGGCGTCGAGCAGGAAGACCGCGCTGGTGCCGCCCTCGAGCGGAGCAACGAAGTGCGGGCCGCGCCCGATCACGTCGACGGCGGTGAGACCGACGAGCTGCGCGGTGTCCTCGATCCACGAGGGATCGAGCACGGACTCATCGGGGAAGCCGACCTGTGGCTCGGTCAGCGCGCCGATGCCCGACTCCTGGCCGTGCTGGCGCAGCAGGACCGCCGGGCCCTCGGGATCGCCTTGCGGGTGCGCCCAGCCCCAGAGCAGGGAACCCGCCCCCGGAGCGAGGGTGGCGATGAGCGTGGCCTGGGTGGTCACGCCCAGAAACCGGTCGGCGAGTGACGAGAAGGTCACGGTCCCGGAGTCCAGATCGACGTCCCAGCGGTGCGCACCGAGTTTCGCGGTGGCCGCGGCGAAGGCTTCGTGCCGCAGGGCCGCGTAGAGGGCGGCGCGGTCGGCGAGCGGGCGGAGGGCGTCGAGGGTCATGCCACCAGTCTCGTTCGTCTAGCTATGAAAACGCCAGAGCGGTCAGTAGCTGCCGCGCTCATCGTCGCCTGTGCCGATGAAGCGCGCGGTCAGGGCCTCGCTCGCTCGTGCGAGCAGGGCGACATCCGCCCCCACGGCGACGAAGGCGGCACCGGCCTCGAGGTAGCCATCGGCAGTCGCCGGATCGAAGGCGTTGACGCCGACGGGGATGCCGATCGCGCGCCCGGCGGCGATCACGTGATGCACGGCGGCCACGACATCCGGATGCGTCTGCTGCCCGATGAGCCCCATGGAGGCGGCGAGGTCGGAGGGCCCGACGAAGACGGCATCGACGCCCTCGGTCCGGAGGATCTCATCGGCGTGGGCGACGGCCTGGACGCTCTCGATCTGCACGATCAGCGAGACCTGCTCCGCCGCCTCGGCGAGATACCCGTCGACCCGGTTCCAGCGGGCCGAGCGCGCGAGGGCGCTGCCGACGCCGCGCCGGCCGCGCGGCGGGTAGTGCATCGCCTCGACAGCCGCACGCGCCTCGGCGGCCGAGGACACCATCGGCACGATGATGTCCTGCGCACCGAGATCGAGCACCTGCTTGATCAGAGCGGTGTCGTTCACGGGCACCCGCACGACGGGTGCGATCGGGTAGGAGGCTGCAGCCTGCAGCTGCCCGAGCACCGAGTCGAGGGTGTTCGGGGCGTGCTCCATATCGATGAGCAGCCAGTCCAGTCCGGAGCCTGCGCAGATCTCGGTGACCAGGGGCGATCCGGTGCACGCCCACATCCCCACGAGCGGGCGCTCCGACTCCGCGAGCCGCGCGCGGAAGGAGGGGGTCAGACGAATCGGCATGTGATCTCTCCCATCTCGCGATAGTCGCACGAGACCTCGTCGCCGCGCGCGAGCCAGACCGGTCGGGTGAAGGACCCGGCCAGGATGATCTCGCCCGCTTCGAGCCGGGCACCGTGCTGGTACAGCTTGTTCGCGAGCCAGGCGACGCCGGTGACCGGATGCCCCAGCACGCCCGCGGCAACGCCGGTCTCTTCGATGGAACCGTTCACCGAGAGCACACCGGGCACCCAGCGCAGGTCGATCTCGTCGGGACGTCGTCGGATCTCGCCCAGCACCATCGCGCCGTAGGCGGCGTTGTCGCTGATGGTGTCCACGATCGTGCGTCCCTCCAGCTCGATGTGCGAGTTCAGCACCTCGAGAGCGGGCACCGCCCACTCGATCGCGCCCAGGGCATCGTCCAGCGTGCAATGCGGGCCCTCGAGGGGACGCCCCAGCACGAAGGCCAGCTCGACCTCGACGCGCACGTTCGAGAAGTCGTCGAAGGGGATGTCGCTGCCGGAGGCATAGACGGTGTCGTCGAACATCACGCCGTAGTCGGGTTCGCTGATCCCGGTCGCCTGCTGCATCGCCCGCGAGGTCAGGCCGATCTTGCGGCCGGCCAGTCGCCTGCCCGCGGCGAGGGCCTTGTCGCGCCATATGCCCTGGATGGCATAGGCGTCCTCGACGGTCGCCTCGGGGTGGCGGGCCGTGATTCGGGGGATCGTGCCGCGGGCGCGCTCGGCCTCGGCGAGCTCCGCGGCGAGGGCCGCAAGGGTGTCAGGAGGCAGGATCACAGCTGGTTCCCCAGCTTGTGCTCGGTGTCGCCGGACCGGGTGTAGGAGAAGCCGTCGGCGCCGATCGTGACCGCCATCTCGCTGTCGTCGGTGCGCGTGACGAGGGGCTGCGGGTCTCCGTCGAGGTCGAGTACGAGCGAGGCCTCGGTGTACCAGCTCGGCACGACGGGGTTGCCCCACCAGTCGCGGCGCTGGTTGTCGTGCACGTCCCAG
>CAZHML010000027.1:0-31752 GCA_964533745.1 uncultured Microbacterium sp. | reverse complement strand
GTGACGCACTGGCCGTCCTCGACCAGCGCGTCACGGTCGGTCAGCCGATCCTGGTCGGCACGCTCGACCCCAAGGAGGTCATGCGCGTGCAGGGTGCCCGCGAGGTGCAGAAGTACCTCGTCGGCGGCGTGCAGGGCGTGTACCGCTCGCAGGGCGTGCCGATCCACGACAAGCACATCGAGGTCATCGTGCGCCAGATGCTGCGCAAGGTCACCGTGGTCGACCACGGCGACACGACGCTGCTGCCCGGTGAGATGGTGGACCTCAAGCGCTACCAGCAGATCAACCGCGAGACCGTGGCCGAGGGCAAGCGCCCGGCATCCGGTCGACCGGAGCTGATGGGTATCACGAAGGCGTCGCTCGCGACCGAGTCGTGGCTGTCGGCGGCCTCCTTCCAGGAGACGACCCGCGTGCTCACGCAGGCGGCGATGGAGGGCAAGCGCGATCCGCTCGTGGGCCTGAAGGAGAACGTCATCATCGGAAAGCTCATCCCCGCGGGGACGGGCTTGGCGAAGTACCGCAACATCGTGGTTGAGGCCACCGAGGAGGCCAAGAGCGAGCGGTACCCCAACCGCATCTTCGCCTCGGATGGCGCGTACGCCGACAGTGACTTCGGCTACGTCGACTTCGACGCCTTCTCGACCGACGATGTGACGCCTGGTACCTACAACTGAGCTGCGCCAGTGCGGAGGCCCCGGGTTCGCCCGGGGCCTTTCGCGTTCCCGTCCGGGTTGCCGTGCACGATTTCTCGGGCGAGCAGCGGACCGGTATCATTGGTCTTCGCGCCCCCGGTCGGTTGAACAAGTCGGGCGGGTGTGCTTCGGCGAGTTACCCAAGCGGCCAAAGGGATCTGACTGTAAATCAGCCGGCGTAGCCTTCGGGGGTTCGAATCCCTCACTCGCCACAATTTTTTCGCGATGCGTCGTCCTGTCTCGAGGAGGAGATCGGGCCTGACTCGGGCGTTCTTCTTGCCGGTCACCGAAGAGGTCACGGACCTTCACGGCGGAGGAGGAGCTCGGCGGCCGGCAGGCTGGCTCACGCGAGACGCGGGGCGGCACTCGCAACTTGACCAGCCGGGTCGCGATCGACTGCGCAAGATGTTGAGATCGCAGTTTTGCACAGGTGTATTGCGCTCCGTGCCCCCGGCGCTTATGCTTTCCTGAACGAACGGTCTGGACTCCGCGTGAGACCCGTGCGCGAAGTCCCTCACTCAGCTGAGAGCTCGTCCCCTCTACCCGAAGGACGTACGAGAAATGCGCCTTGCCCGACCCCGCCGCATCCTTGGCGGACTGCTAGCCGCCCTCATGATGGCGGGGCTGTTCGTCGCCGGCCCTGGTGCCGGTCCCGCCAATGCAGCGCTGGGCGATCCCTCTGCGCTGACGGTGACCAAGACCGTTCAGGGCGAGAAGGCGACCACCGTTGTTCCCGGCGGCAGCTTCGACTACTACATCTCCGGGACGTGCAGCGACAACCCGTGTATCGACGCGGCCCTTTCGGATGCGCTGCCCGATCAGTTTGCTGGCTTCACCCTGCAAACCGTTGCCGTCACTCCTGCCCAGCACAGCGTGACGATCACCGGCGGATGCTCGGTCGGGCAGCCGGTGGTGACGGGGTGCGACGTCGATGTCGACTTCCAGGTGCCGCTGGGCGACATCGGCGGTGAGCCGCAGTACGGCCTCAACGACGGGCAGAGCTACAGCCTGGTCATCATCCTGACCGCGCCGCTTGATCTGCAGCCGACCTGGCCGCACAACGGCCAGCCCGTTGTCAACACGGCGGTGGCCACCTGGGACAATGCCCTCGGAGGCCCCGGTCAGGTGGAGGACACGGCCACGGTCACCGTCAATATCCCGGTCACGGTGGATGTCGAGGTCAGCAAGACCTGGTTGCCGTCAGGTCAGCAGTTCAACCCCGGCGAGGTCTCGACCATAACAACGACGGTGCGCAACGCCTCGAACGTCTTCGCCTCATCGCTCGTGCTGCAGGATCCTTCTGCCGCGACAACGGGCGGGCCGAACCTCGATGCGTCAAACCCCTTCAACTATGTGAACTTCGTGGCACTGTGCACGCCGACCTCGGTGACCTTCCCCTCGGGCGCTGATCGCGTGCAGATCGATGCGCTGTACCTCTCCGGAGGCGTCTGGAACTGGGTGGCAGGCACGGCGGCGGCAACGCCCGCACTGCCCGGCGCGGTAAGCGATCCCGCTCTCGTCGGCGGTCTGCGCGTGACCTTCACCAGCTCGACCGGTAATGACATCGCGGCGAACGGTGCGGCCGGCAGCCTCTGCTTCGATGTCGCGCAGCGTGCGAACCACCGCACGAGCGGTGCCGATCTCAGCTCGGGCTGGACGGCCGACAACATCGCCTCGGGCACCGTGAATGTACCGGGGCACCAACCCGTCACGAAGACCGACAACGCCACGCTCACCATCGGCCCGATGAATGTGCTGGTCCAGGCTGGGAAGACCATCAACCCGAGCAGGATTCCGGCGGGCAGCAGCACGAATGTGAGCATTACCGCCAAGAACAACTCCAATGCGGCACTGACATCGCTCACGATCAACGAGCCCCAGACGATGCCGGGCTTCTTCACCGACAAGGTCACCTTCGGCGGCTTCACCGGTCGCACCTGGCCCACCGGCGCCCACGCCGCGACCCTGACGTGGCACCTGAGCGACTCTTCTACGATCGTCATCACGCCCATCCTGGAAGGCGATCCTCTCCCCGCGCTCCCGTCGCTGGATCCCGGCGAGCACATCGTCGGCTTCACGGTCGTCTACAGCGGTTCGATCATCGCGGGCACGACGGCCGGCTGGGACTTCACCGTCGACACCGCATCCGACACGGTGGCCTCCCCTGTGTCGCTGAGGTTCGACAACACCGTCGGCGTCAGCGGCACCAACTCGGCGGGCACCGCGAACGACTCCGCGCCCGCGCCTCTGGATGTGTTCTATCCGGATATCTCCATCGCGATCGACAAGGACATCACGCCCGACGTCGTGACTCCGGGCGGCATGTCTCTTGCGAGACTCATCGCAACGACGAGCTCTGACTCTGCACACGTCAGGCCGACCGAGATCGTGGTCGAAGACCGGATGCTGGCGCGAGCGCCACCCGCGCCCGCCGACTACTGGGATTCGCACCGCGTGCGGGAGCTCGTGGGCATCAGCATCCCGATGGGCGCCACGATGAGCGTGCAGTACTCCACGACGCTCCCGCCCACGGCACCGAACTGGGTCGACTACGCCACCGGGCTCACCGGCGTCTACAGCACGGACTTCTCCGCACTGCCCGGGGGGACCGATCGCGACGACATCACCGGTCTGCGCTTCGTCTTCTCCGACCCCGCAGGCTTCGGTCAGAGCACCTCGGTGCAGCCGAACATCGCCTTCCAGGCGGCGCAGACGCTGCGCGACGGCCTGACCCCGACCGACACACTCGACAGTCCTGCGGACGACGACGCCGCTCAGGTCGCGACGGACTATGTGAACACCGCACAGGCATCGGCGACGGGAATGGCCGGATCCCTCCCGGTCGCAAGCGGCGTCGTCACCGACAGCGACACGATCGGCGTGATCGTCTACCAGAGCGGTGGCGGCCAGCCTGGCCCCGGCAACGTCCTGATCGACAAGGACTGGCGACGCAGCGGCGGGCTGCCCGATCCCCCCGGCATCCGTTCGCAGAGCGGCGATTCGCTGCGCACCCTGCAGCACTGGGGCGTGACCACGCCGGGCTACAGCCAGGTGACGCTCACGGATGCTCACGACCCGACGGCGGACCCTGCGACCACCGTCTATCAGGCTTTCAACCTGACGCGCATCTTCCCGATCGTCTTCGACAACGCGAGCTCTGACTTCTACGACCCGCTGATGCGATGGGATCGGGTGGTCGAGGTCGCGCTCTACACCCACACGACCAGCAGCTGGACGGTGCTTCCCGCGCCCGCCGGCAACTGGATGAACGCCAGTGGCTTCAAGGGATTCTCACTCTCGTCTGCGCAGCAGCAGTCCACCACCGGCGTCCGCATCGTCATCGAAGAGAACGCGGCCGCGCGCACCGCGAGCACCGATCCCACTCGGCCCGCTGCGGGCAGCGGTGTCGCTTCGGCGGTGAGCCTGCGGCCGGTGTGGTTCGACTGGGAGCTGCGCAACACTCTGCGGGTACCCGGCGTCGATCCGGACGACACCTGGGTCGTCGGCCACCGCGGTTACAACATTCCCAGCGGCACGGGCAACTGTGCGCCGGTGCTGTGCGGTCAGGTGCGCAACACCTTCGGGGTGGCCGCCGTGCACCCGGGTGGTGTCGCCACCCGTCAGGCACAGGATGACATCACGATCTTCGACGTGCCGCCCGCGGTGAGCACCGAGAAGACCATCACGCCCGGCTTCGTGATCGCGCCGCACCTGGGCGATGTCCCGGTCGCGAACTACCCGACCGCGGTCTTCCAGATCCGCGCCTGGAATACCTCCCAGGCGAACACCCCCTTCATCCGCTCGATGGATCCCATCCCCTGCGTGCCGATGTCATCGTGCGCTCTGTCGCCGAGCAACCACTCGCCGGATGTCTACACGGGTCAGACGTACGACCCCGCGACGAACCCCTTCGAGCGGTTCACGATCACGAAGATCACCTTCGCCTTCGGCGGCGGAACGAACATCAGCAGGCCGAACTCGATGGTGGCCCTCTGGAAGCGCGCCACCGACGGGACGCTCACGGTCGATCAGATGACCATGACCGCGGCCGAGGCCCTTCTGCCAGCGGCGCTCGTCGATGTCGTCGGCGTGAGCGTCGTCTACCAGAGCGCGGATCCCCTCACCACGGGCGGGATGATCCCCCAGCAGGGCTCGAACAACCCCAACCGTCCCACGATGACCCTGGACACGCGTCTGCGCGACACGCTGCGCAGCGACCCGTTGACTGCGGTGACGGGTCTGGTCACGGTGACGAACAGCACCTTCGCGCAGAGCATCGACCCGATCCTCGCGCCCAGCGGCCCGACCAGCATTGCGACAGCCGCGACGACAGCGCCCATCGAGATCCGCTCGGCGTTTCTCGATGTCACGGCCAGCAAGGACATCACGCCGGGATCGCTTGTCGAGTCGAACCCCTCGGTCCCGCTCACCGTCACGCTGGGTGCCACCGATGGGCTCGCCACGCTCTCGGCGCAGCAGGTCACGATCACCGACGTGGATGCCGGCTTCTGGGCGATGTTCAGGATCACCGGGCTGGTCTCCACGACGCGGCCCGCAGGTGCCGACCTCGTGCGCGCCGAGGTGCAGCTGAACGGTGATCCGACCTGGATCCCTGGCGCGGCCGGGGCGAACGCGACCCTGCCCGCCGCCGATCTCGAGGAAGTCACCGGAATCCGCTTCATCTACTACCGCTCGGACGGCCTGCCCTTCTCGAACACCGTGCCCTCGGCCGACTGGTCGGCCCAGGCCGTGTTCACGGTGGTGCTGAGGGATGCCGATCCCTTCCCCACGGGCCAGATCGACAATGAGATCACGGCGACCGCATGGCACGAGGACTATCCCGAGGTGAGCGCGGACGCCGTCGACATCGTGACCTTCTCGCAGGGCGTTGCGATGATCGACGTGCAGAAGGAGTCCAACGAGACGCACCTGGCGGCACCCGGCGAGTACTTCCCCTGGACCCTGCGCTTCACCAACAGCGGCACGAGCTTCCTCGACATCGTCGAGATCGTCGACGACCTCGGCACCCATCTGGAGTGGGATGGCGAGCCCCCGACGTTCTCGACGTCCGGTGGCGGAACGCTGCCGACCACGGGAATCACCGTCACCCAGCCGACGCCCACGACGCTCAAGTTCGAGTGGGATGACCCGGCACGGATGCAGCCGGGAGAGAGCTTCCTGATCACGCTGAGGATCGCTCTGCTGCCGGGCCTCACGCCCGCGCAGCGTGCGACGAACTCGTTCATCGTGACCACGGAGCAGACGCTCAGCGCGTGCACGAACACCTCCGGCAACGGACAAGGCACGATCCCCGACCTCAGCGGCACCGAGTGCGGCACGACGAACTATGTCAGTCCCATCAACGGCCCCCTGATCTTTGCGCAGAAGTCGGTGCAGGGCGAGGTCGACGGCACGCTGGTCGACGGGGCGACCAATGTGAACAACCCGGAAGCCCCCTGCATCGCCGATGGCGCGGGCTTCTACCGGCTCAGCTGCGCCGCCCACACGGTGATCGGCGCACAGGACACCTGGCGACTGCGCGTGGTCAACGCGGGCACTGTGGCCTACGCGAACATCGTCGTGGTCGACGTGCTGCCCCGCCCGGGCGACGTGCTGCTGGCCACCGGCGCGCCGCGGGGGTCGCAGTTCCGGCCGGTGCTGGTCGATGTCGATCCTCCCTCGTTCATGAATATGCCTGCGGGCTCGGTCGCGACCTGGGAAGTCACCACCGACGCGCAGGTCTGTCTTGCCGCGGGGCCCGTCACCGACTGGCCGACCGATCCCACCTGCAGCGGCGTCACCTGGGTGCTCGGCTCGGCCTATAGCGGCGACCCCGAGAACATCACCGCGGTGCGTTGGAGCGTGGACTTCACCGGCACGACCGCGGGGAACCTGCCGCCGGGCGGCGGCGTCGAGCTGCGCTTCAACACCGTCAACACTCCCGCCGCCACCGCTGAGAGCCCCTCGATCACGTGGCCGGTCGGACCGCAGCAGGCATGGAACCAGTTCGGTGTGCACGCGATGACGACGACCAACGTTCCGATCCGGGTCGCCCCATCGAGGACGGGCGTGATCACCCAGATCGCCGCGCTCGAGATCGCCAAGGTGCTCGAGGGCACCGGGGTCGCCTTCGCGCCGGACTCCTTCACGCTGACGCTCGAGTGCGAGATCGCGGGAGTTCCGCTCGTGATGGGATCCGCCGGCACCGTGATCGTCCCGGCGAACGACTCCGTCACCGTCGGCAGCCTGCCGCTCGGCGCCTCCTGCGCCGTCACCGACGAGCCCGGCAGCGGGGGAGCGCACGACATCGACCTCGGTGACAGCGTCTCCCTGGTCGACACCGAACTCATCCCCACGATCACTGTGACCAACACCTTCGTCGACGGGCCGCTGGCCGTGCTGAAGAACCGGGTGGGCCCGGGTGCGGATCGCCACGGCACCGGTCCGTTCCAGATTCAGGTGACCTGCATGTGGGAGCCGGACGGCGTGGAGACCGCCCTCCCCCTGCCTGACGGCGGCTCTTACCCGCTGTCGGAAGGCAACGGCTACCGCGTCGACATCGCCTCGCTCCCCGTGGGCGCCTGGTGCGAGGTGGAGGAGACCGATGCCGGTGCAGCCTCGAAGGTGACGATGGATCCGGTCGATGGCCGTATTCAGATCGTCGCGTCCGGCGGGGATGAGCCGGTGGCGATCGTCACGATCACCAACCACTTCGATGACATCGCGAACACCGGCGGGATGCTCTTCTCGCTGGCTCTCTGGTTCGGAGCCGGGTTGCTGCTCATCGGCACCGGTTTCCTGGTCACGTCGCGCAGGCGGCGGACCTCCTAGACCACGCGTCGGCACGCTCGCCCCCCGGTCGTGCCGACGCGTGACTCTCTTCTTCGCGGGTGCGTCACGTCCGCTGTCCGTTTTCATCGATCCGGGAGCCAAGGCAGGGGATGCCGCGTACCGCGTCCTCGCTGTCTAGACTGACGGAATGCGTGCGCCGACCGAGATCGAGGCACGGGACGCTTTTGTCAACGCGACGCCCGCCGAACTGCGACTGCTCGGGCTGCCGCTGGACTTTCTGGTTGCCGACTGGGACTACCTCGACTTCTTCGCCTGGCGGGATGCCGCCGCGCGCGGGTACGTGCTGATCGAGATCGAGGGGCGCCTGATCGGGGTCGTGCTGCAGGCATCCGGTCCGGGTCGCATGCGCTCGGGCATGTGCAACATCTGCCGCACGATGCAGCCGGGCAACCAGGTCGGACTGTTCACCGCGCGGCGGGCAGGGGATGCCGGCCGCCGCGGAGACAGCATCGGCACCTACATGTGCGCCGACCTCTCGTGTCACGACAACGTCCGGCTGGCCCATCCCCTTGCCCCCAACGAGATCCGCGCGCCCGGTCAGGCCGACTCGCGTCTGGACGGTACGCGCCGGCGGATGGCGGGCTTCGTGCAGCGCGTACTCGAGACGGTCTCGAGTGCTTGAGGGATCCTGGCACGTGTGAGGGGCCGGCGCGAACGCGTGATCTAGGCTGAGGGTGGCATCCGATTCCGCGACGACTCGGACCGTGTACCACGACGAGGAGGCGCGATGAGCGAGCCCATCCTGTACCGCTGTGACGAGGGGCTGGCCCGGATCACCCTGAACCGCCCCACGCGACTGAACGCCTTCAACGCGGAGCTCGCGCACGCCTGGCGCGAGGTCACGGCCGACGCGACATCCCGCCCTGACGTGCGGGCGATCCTCATCGACGCCGCCGGCCCCGCCTTCTGCGCGGGCGGCGACGTGCGGGAGATGGCAGAGGCGATGTCATCCGGGGCCGATCTCACCCGGCTCGCCGGGGTCATCAACGAGGGGATCGCAGCGCTCGTGGAGTCGTCGGTGCCTGTCGTGGCCGCCGCGCACGGCACGACCGCGGGCGGCGGGCTCGGGATCCTGCTCAGCAGCGATTACGCGATCGTCGCCGCGGACTCGCGGGTGGGCAGCCTCTATGCGAACATCGGCCTGACGCCCGACCTGTCGGTGTCGGCCCAGCTCGCGGCGGCCGTGGGGGAGCGGCGCGCCCTCCAGCTCGTGCTGCAGGACCGGATGCTGAGTGCGGTCGAAGCCCTGGAGTGGGGCCTCGTCGCCGAGATCGCCGAGGACGCCGACACGGTGCGCGCTCGCGCCGAGGAGGTCGCGCGATTCTGGCTTGCGGGGGCCGCGGCCGCATACGGGCAGGCCAAGCGCCTCGTCCGCGCGCGCAGCGACCGGAGTTTCGCCGAGCAGCTCGCCGACGAGGCGCGATCCATCGGGGCGGCCTTCGACACCGCGGATGCGCAGGCCCGGGTCCGTGCCTTCGCGGCGCGCACCACGGGATGAGCGCCCCGCGATCCTGAGGACTTATCCACAATCGGTGCGGCAGCCTGTGCCTGGCTGAACCGGGCATGGCAGGATGAGATCACGCCTTCGACGAGAGGAAAGTCATGTCCGAAGTAGGTACTCCCCTGCAAGGGGCACCGGCACCGCGATCCACCTCGTCCAAGCTCATGCGCGGCGCGATCTGGGTGGCGATTGGTGCCCTGATCGCTGCGGCCTTCGTCTGCGTGTTCTGGGTGATCTTCGGCGATCAGAACGGGATCATCGCCCGCGCCTTCCTCACGATCGTGCTGCTGGCCGGGTTCGCCGGCATGGCTCTCGTCGACTCCAGCATGGCCTCCCGCCGCCCCGAGTGGCTCGTGCTCGCCAGCATGATCACCTGGGTGGTGGTGCTGCTCGTCGGTGCAGTGAAGATCTGGCTGCTGCCGGTGGCGGGAGAGGGATCCTTCTACGTCGCCGAACGCCTGTTGCACCTGCTGTTCGTGGCCGGCGTCATGCAGCTTCTGCTGCTGCACCTGCGCCTGTACCTCGCCGCCGCCGCGCGTCACGTCACCGTGTTCTCGCGCGTGATCACCTACGCCACGCTCGCGTTCCTGATCGGGCTGGCGGGCATGCTCGTCTTCTGGCTCACCTTCCCGCACCACTTCGACTACCCGGACCTGTATTGGAAGATCGTCGTGGCGCTGACGATCCTCGTCGCCGTGGGCACGATGCTCATCCCGTTGCTGAACGCGCTGTTCGCGCCGAAGAAGCCTCGCCCGGCCATGCACATGCCACCCATCGCGGCGTATCCGCCCCCGCAGGGCGTGGGGCTGCGCCCCTGGCCGACCTTCGCCGACGGGGTCACGCCGCTGCCGATGCTGCCCGACGGATCCCCTGACTTCAACGCCTACCACTACGCCCCGCCGGCGTTCCCGGTGCCGCCTGCCGGGGTGGCCCCGGTGCTGCCCCCGCTCCCGACGATCGTCAGCGCCCCCGAGCCGCCGACGAGCGAGGACGCGCCGCCCGCCGAAGCCTTCCCGCCTCCGCCTCCGCCTGTCTCGCCGCGGTGACCGAGCCGGACGAGCTCGCCCGCCTCGCCTGCGAGATCGCGCGCGAGGCAGGGGATCGCGCGCGCGAGTTGCGCGAGGCCGGCGTGACAGTCGCGGGTACCAAGTCGAATCTCGCCGACATCGTCACCGCGGCCGACCGCGAGGTCGAGGCGCTCATTCGCCGCCGGCTCGCGAACGCGCGCCCGGATGACGGCTTCTTCGGCGAAGAGAGCGGCGTCGCCGAGGGGGTCTCGGGCGTGACCTGGGTCGTCGATCCGATCGACGGCACGGTGAACTACGCGATGGGCATCCCGAACTACTGCGTGAGCATCGCCGCGGTCGACAGTGGTATCGATCCCGATTCCTGGCGCGTGCTCGCCGGCGTGGTCTACGCACCGGCCCAGCGGGAGCTGTTCTCGGCATGGCGCGGGGGCGGTGCGCACCTCGGCGGCACCCGGTTGAGCGTCTCGGAGGATGCCTTTGCGGGAGCGCTGCTCGGCACCGGCTTCGGCTACGACCCGGCCACCCACGACGGCGATCTCGCCACGATCCGAGCGGCGATGCCACTCGCGCGGGATCTGCGCCGGATGGGGGCGGCGGCCCTCGATCTGGCCTACGTCGCCGCGGGACGGCTGGACGGTTTCTTCGAGCGAGGGCTGCAGCCGTGGGACTGGGCGGCGGGTTCCCTGCTCGTCGTGGAGGCCGGCGGACGCTTCTCCCGAGTGGATCGCCACTCGCCCCGGCCGATGACGATCGCAGCCGGTCGAGAGCTGCACGACCGGCTGGTCGCGGTCGTCGGCCAGGGAAAATGACGGATCTCCATGGCATTCTCAGGCTTTGCGCGCTAGTGTTTATGTGATCGTTACCTGAGCGTCCCGACGCGTGCGGGTGTACGTGACCCGAAACTGACCAGCACGAGAGACCACTTCTTGACCTTCGAGACGCCACAGACTCCCTCTGCGCCTACGCGACGGTTACGTCGCGCAGCGGGTGCTGCCGTCTCGGGAGAGCTCGAGATCGCCGCGACCATGGCCGCGGATCCGATCGTTCCCCGCACCCGCCGGGCCTTGCGCGCGGCCGTCTCGGTGTCGGCGCCGAAGGCTGCGACACCGATCACCGAGCACCTGACCCGGCGCGCTGCCCGCGCTGCCGCTGCGGCATCCGCGTCGCCTCTGCTGCCCTCGCCCGAGCCGGCTGTCTCGATCCCGGTGTCCGAGCCGGTCATCGTGATCTCGGCATCCGCACCCGAGGGGCTCTTCTTCGAGGCACCCGCGCCGATCCCCGATGCGGCGGAGCCGTTCGAGGCCTCGGCCCCGTTCGTCGACCTCTTCGAAGAGGCCGTGCGCGCCTTCGGCACGAACGAGATTCCGGTCGCTTCGCACGCGCCTTCGGTGATCCCTCGGACCGCCTCGCCCGCGCATCTGGCACCACGCCGGGGATTCGGGCGCAAACTCGTCACGGCAGGGTTCACCTTCTCGGTGATGGCGGTCACCAGCCTCTTGGCCATTTCGATGACGTTGCCGAGTGAGGCGGTTGCTGCAGCTCAAGGCACACCGCCGCTGGGCACGCTGACCTGGGCCGATCCGGTGAGCGAAGGGAACCTGGCCTTCGCACCCGACGACATCCAGGCTTTCGTCGCCCCCGACGACATCGAAACCGAAGTGCTCGAGCGCGCCTCGGCCGAGTACGGCACGATGTCTCTCGTGAAGCTGGCGGCCACGCAGGGAATCCACTTCTCCGACGCGCTCTACACCAACGACCCGAACGCCTCGATCCAGTGGCCGTTCCTGGTCGGCGTTGCGATGTCATCGAGCTACGGCATGCGCCGTGGTCGAATGCACCTGGGCATCGACCTCGTGCCCGGTGCCGGTGCCCCCATTCAGGCGATTGCCGATGGGGTCGTGCGCGTCTCGACCGAGGCGGGCGGCGGATACGGCGTGCACGTCTGGATCGACCACGTCTTCGACGGTGTGCACGTCAGCAGCCACTATGCCCACATGCAGTACGGCTCACTGCGGGTGCAGGTCGGCGACCACGTCAAGGTCGGCGACATCATCGGCAAGGTCGGCAACACGGGACAGTCGCACGGTGCGCACCTGCACTTCGAGATCACAGTGAATGGCACCCACGTCGATCCTCTGCCGTTCATGCAGAAGTACGCCGGCACCTACTACTGACCGGTTTTCTGAGGATGCCGCAGGGGTGGTATTCTCGTCTGGTTGCCCCCGCGCAGGGCATACGCCCCGATAGCTCAGTGGCAGAGCACTTCCATGGTAAGGAAGGGGTCGTCAGTTCAATCCTGACTCGGGGCTCGCACACCACCGTCAGGTGGTCGCGGCAGGGTAGCTCAGTTGGTGAGAGCGCACGACTCATAATCGTGAGGTCGCGGGTTCAAGCCCCGCTCCTGCTACAGACTCCTCATCTCTGCACACCTCGTGTCCGTCGTCCCACGGTCTCAGCGGCGCTCATCGACGGTCCCTGCCCCGCGTGCATCGTGAAGGATTGCGAACACCTCGACGTGCTCGATCTCGGCAAGCACACGGAACCACACGTGATGGTGCCGGAATACGCTCAATGCCTCATGTCGCACGTCTGAGCGCACCTCGCGACGCAGCAACGGATTCTCGCCGATGAACCGCAACGTGGCTGCCAGATCGGCGTCGAACTCGGGAGCAGGTGTGAAAGCTCGTTCTCCAGGAAATAGGCCTCGATCTGCTCGTAGTCACGCCATGCGTTCGCGTCGAGAACGATGCGGAAACTCACGCGGAAGTGACGATCGCAGAGGCGCTCGTGGCCGTGGGGCTCCTCTCGCTGGCGCTGGGAGCCGTCTCCGGCTTCGCCCTGCTCGCGGCCGTCGACGCCCCGGCGCTGCTGCGAAAGGTGGGGGTGGTGGACCCCCCGCGAGTGCGTCAGGTGCATCTGGACTGGATCATCGTGGGAGTCGTGCTCGTCGCGGTCGGTCTTGCCGTGCCGGCGATCCCGGTGTGGGCCGGGGTGCTGGTCCTGTTCGGAGGCATCGTCAATCCTGCGACGTTCGTGCCGATGGCGTTCTCGCGCACGGTCTCTTCGACGCGGGCCTTCAAGGCGATCTCGATGGTGTCGTTCATCGCTCTGAGCTCGGGGCTGATCGCGGCCAGCGTCGTCTATCTGATCGGGGTTCTCGGGTGAGGAATCCGCAGGGACTGATCTCGCGCCCTGCCAGACGGGGACGGCGGCGGTGAGCACACCCTCGGTCGAGATCATCCTCTACGTGCGCAGCCAGCAGGTCAGCGCCGAGTTCTACCGCGCCCTGCTGCGGCGTGAGCCGACGCTCGACGTACCCGGAATGACGCAGTTCGCCCTCGGCGAGGGTGTCGTGCTGGGACTCATGCCGGCCGAGGGCATCGCTCGCATCCTGGGCGATGCGCTCCCGCATCCGGCCACCGCCGCGGGCGTGCCGCGGTGCGAGCTGTACCTCGTAGGCAGCGACGCCGACACGGCCCATGCGCACGCGCTCGCCGTCGGAGCGACGCCGGTCTCGGCCGTCGCCGACCGCGACTGGGGGGACCGCGCGGGGTACGTCGCCGATCCGGACGGGCATGTGATCGCCTTCGCGCAGCGCGACCACTAGCGTCGGCCGTACTCTGCGGGCGGCTCAGGGGATCGTGAAGCTGGTCACCGAACGGTTCAGTTCGCCGTTGGCGAGTTCGAGTTCCAGGCCGAAGGCTCCCGTGTTGCCCGAGGGGATCGGGTTCAGCTCGAGGATCTGATCCTCGAGGTCGGCCGGGATGCCGGTGGCGCTCGGGATCACCTGCCAGGACACGCTGCCGCTGCTCGCACGGACTCGCGCCATCGGATCCAGCCTGCCTGCTGGGTCCAGTTCGCCGCGGCCGAGCATGCCGGTGGCATCCTCGATGGCGATGCCGACCGGGACCCAGCGCGTGTTCTGCGGCCGGTCCAGGGGAGCGTAGGACACGACCACGGTCTGCCTCGTCCCGTTCGGCGCTGTGTAGAGGAACTGCGCGGTTCTGGTGGTCAGGTCGAAGTACACCGGCAGCGGCGAGGCTCCCGTCACGCGCACCGAGGCGAAGCGCTGCGGAACGGAGGCCAGCACCGGGGTTTGATCGGCGGAGATCCGGGCGCCCAGGAGATAGATCACCGAGCCGTCGTCGCGGGGCTGGCCGTATTCGGCGCGTGCCCGGGTGATGAAGCCGACGATCCCGGCCGGGATCCCGACCGAGAGCACCAGATTGTCGCCCTGCACCTGCAGCGACTGCGACGCACCCTCGAAAGGGTTGGGCAGATCAATGTGGTCGATCCGCGCGTGCAGCTCGCCCAGGAACTGCGACCAGGCGTTCCCGCTGACGACGTTTGCGTAGTTCGGATGCATCCGGGCTGCGTTCTGCGGCAGGTACACGTTCACGCCGCTGGAACCGTAGTGCTGTTCGCCGGCGAAGTAGGCGATGGTGAGGTCCTCGAGTGCCGCAGCGACCCCGGCTGCGGCGGCCGACAGCAGGGGATCGGGAGAGTCCTGGAGCACATCGGCGATGTTCCCGAGGTCGACCAGATCCGTGTCGCCGGTGCGGTCGGGGGTCGCGCCGTAGAGATTCGCGCGGCCGCCGGCGACGGCGAGCTGGATGCTCGCGGGCAGCCCAACCGGGTTCAGGTCATTCACGACGCCCACGGAGGCGAGGTACGCCACGGCGTTTGCCAGCGCGTCGTACTTCGTCATGTCGAACAGGCCCAGGGTCGCCGAGGGAACATACTGATCGATCGTCGGCGTGGTGTAGAAGGCCTCGAACGCATCAATGGCAAGCAGCCCGAACTGCTCCGGTGAGGTGGTTGCGCTGACCCCGGCAAGGAAGCCGTAGTCGTTGCCCTCCCCGGGCACGAGCTCTGGGGAGGCGAGGAAGAGGGGCGTGTGCTTTGCGATCACGTCCATGACGTCGACGTTCGCAACCAGGCATGCGTCGATCCCGATCAGATCGACGCTCGTGCGCCCGGCCAGGCGCAGACCTTCGCTCAGCGCACGGTCCAGGCCATCCAGGCCCATATAGGTCGGCCCGCCCGTGGTCTCGTCGTCGGCGAGGAGACCCGCCCAGCCACTGGCGTGGTCGGCGAGGAAGATCGCGACCTTGCGGTTCGGGTAGGTGTAGGCCGCCTCGGCGATGAACGCGGTGAGGGTCGTGGAGTCGGACATGTTCAGGTCCGGCAGATTCGCCAGAAGTTCGCCCTTGCCACCCTGGATCCGCAGCACCTGCGTACCGCTGTTCGGAGCCTCCGGGATGCCGGGGAGCGTGTCAGCGTCGGTGCGATCGCTGGGGTGCCCCGTCGGCACCCGGTCGATCAGGGTGAGCATCGTCACACCGGGCTGTGAGACGGCGAGCGTTTCCCAGGCATCCTTGACGATGGCTGCTTCCAGGTCGTTGGAAGCGGCCTGGTAGTTGATGACGAGCCATCCGGTGCTCTCGTCCACCGGCAGGTTCGCAAAGGCCTGGCCCATGAGCGACCAGATCTGCTCGGTGGTCGGCGCGGGCGAGCCGCCGGAGGCCCCGTTGCCGGAGCCGAGGGGGAGGACTCCGGTCGTGCCGCTGTCGACCGCGATGGCCTCGAAACTGGGCCGTTCCGCGGCTCCCGGCGCGCAGCCTGCCAGGACGATGGCGGCGCAGGTCAGGAGTGCGGTTGTGGCGAGTGTCCGGCCGCGCGGCGTGCCATGTGACGATGAGATCATGGACTCATGATAAATCGCGACTCCCGGTGCGACGCGGAGCCGAGAGCAAGTGAGATATCACCGTGACTATTGCCGTCGCGCCCGGTGCTGTCGCTCGAGCCGTCGCAGCAGGGGAGTGAGCTGCTGCACGGCCGTGTCGGGGTGTTCGGGATGCCATTGCACGCCCGTGAGCGGCGCGCTCTCGTGCACGACGGCCTCGATGACGCCGTCGTCCGCGCGAGCCGCGATGATCAGTCCCTCGCCGAGCCTGTCGATCGCCTGGTGGTGGCCGCAGAGCGCGGCATCCGGAGCCGCGACATCGTCGGCGAAGTCCGGATCGGGAAGGACGGAGCCCGCGACGAAGGTCGCCATGCCCCTGCCGGGCAGCCGGTGCCGGCGGGTATCGGGCAGGTGCGGGATGAGGGTGCCGCCGAGGGCGACGTTGAGCAGCTGGTTTCCCCGGCAGATCCCGAGCAGGGGCGTGCCTGCAGCCAGTGCCGCGCGGATGACGGCGATGTGCGCGCGGTCGGCGTCCGGTTCGTGCTCCCCGGAGCCGGGGTAGGTGAGCGCGCCGTCGTAGAACTCGGGATGCACGTCCTCGCCGCCGAGGATGATCACCGCATCGGCGGCCGCCGCGGCATCCACCGACTCCCGCAGCGGCATCTCGGCGCTCGCCACCAGCGTCGGCTGCCAGCCGAGCCCGGTGACCGTGTCCACCGCTGCTGAGGTCAGCGTGTCCAGAACCTCCTGGAACTCCGGGTGCGCGGGACGCTTCTCGCGAAGGTGCAGCAGGGTGACGCGCATCTCGTCCTCTTCGATGTGCTGGTCGGCGGTCGGCTCAGGCAACTCTACTTCTCCGTCCGGGTCGTTGTCTTGAGATTTAGGCATACCGAAAGCTAGGATTTCGGTATGCCTAAAAGAGGGACGATGCGCGCGGCCCGCGGGCTGGCATCCCTCCTCGCGCTCGCGAGCGGCGTGCTCGTCGGCTGCGCCCCGAGCGCGGACCCCGGCGACGAACGACCCCTGGTGCTCACCACGTTCACCGTGCTCGCCGACATGGCCCGCGTCGTTGCCGGCGACCACCTGCGGGTCGAATCGATCACGAAGGCGGGTGCCGAGATCCACGGCTACGAACCGACGCCCGGCGACATCCGACATGCCGCCGATGCCGATCTGATCCTCGACAATGGGCTGGGCCTGGAGGCCTGGTTCGAGCAGTTCCTCACCCAGGCGGGCGCACCGCGGGTCACCGTCTCGGACCGGATCGATCCGATCCCCATCGCCGGCAGCGACCTGCCCAATCCGCACGCCTGGATGAGCGCCCACGGTGCCACGGCATATGTGGATGCCATCGCCGCCGCCTTCTCGGAGCTTGCGCCCGCGCACGCCGCCGACTTCGCCGCGAACGCCGAGGCGTACAAGGCCGAGATCGCAGACGTCCACGAGGAACTGCTCGCTGCGCTCGCCGCGATCCCCCCGGCGCACCGCGCCCTCGTCACCTGCGAGGGAGCCTTCTCGTATCTCGCCCGCGACGCCGGGCTGGCCGAGCAGTACCTCTGGCCGGTCAATGCCGAGCAGCAGGCGACGCCGCAGCGGATCGCGGCGGCGATCGTCTTCGTGCAGGATCGCGGAGTGCCTGCGGTCTTCTGCGAGTCCACCGTCTCGGATCGCGCGATGCAGCAGGTCGTCGCCGCGACCGACGCCCGCTTCGGCGGCATCCTGTACGTCGACTCGCTCTCGGAACCGAGCGGCCCCGTGCCCACCTATCTCGATCTGCTCCGGCACGCGGCCGCCACGATCGCGACGGGGCTGGCGGGGGCGGAGAGATGACCCCGGCCGTCGACATCGAGGGGCTGACCGTCCGCTACGGCGAGGTTCTCGCGCTCGATGACGTGTCGCTGCGCATCAGTCCCGGAACCATCTGCGCCCTGATCGGGATGAACGGTGCGGGTAAATCGACGCTGCTGAAGGCCGTGCTGGGGCTGGTCAAGCCCCAGGCGGGGCGGGTGGCGATCTTGGGCGAGGACCCCGCCGCCGCCCGGCGCGCCGCCCGCGTCGGCTACGTGCCGCAGAGCGAGCAGATCGATGAGAGCTTCCCGGTGTCGGTGCACGACGTGGTGATGATGGGCCGGTACGGGATGCAGTCGGTCGCGCGTCGCATCCGTCCTGCCGATCGGGACGCGGTGGCGGACGCGATCGCTCAGGTGGACCTGGTCGACCTCGCCCGGCGGCAGATCGGGCGGCTCTCCGGCGGGCAGCGCAAGCGCGCGTTCCTGGCCCGTGCCATCGCGCAGGAGGCGGACGTCCTTCTGCTCGACGAACCGTTCGCCGGGGTCGACAAGCCCTCGGAACGGACGATCTCGCGGTTGCTGAAACACCTGGCGGCCGAGGGCAAGACGGTGCTCATCTCCACCCACGATCTGAACGCGCTGCCGGATCTCGCCGACGAGGCGGTGCTGCTGCGGGGCCGCATCCTGGTGCGGGGCGCCGTGGCTGAGGTCCTGCTCCCCGAGAACCTCGCGCGGGCCTTCGGGCTGGGAGAGGAGCCGTGAGCATCCTCGACCTGCTTCTGGAGCCGCTCTCCTACGACTTCATGGTGCGCGCGCTCGTCACGACCGTGATCGCCGCAGTGGTCTGCGCTCTGCTGTCGTGCTGGCTCGTGCTCCTGGGCTGGTCGCTCATGGGCGACGCCGTCTCGCACGCGGTGCTGCCAGGCGTCGTGCTCGCCTATGTCGTGGGTGCACCCTTCGCGCTCGGCGCGGTCATCTTCGGCTTCCTCGCCGTCGCCCTGATCGGCGGCATCCGGGACACCAGTCGCGTGAAGGAGGACGCCGCGATCGGCATTGTCTTTACGACCCTGTTCGCCCTCGGGCTCGTGCTGATCTCGGTGACGCCCTCGCAGACCGACCTCGGCCACATCCTGTTCGGCAACGTGCTCGGGGTGTCTTCGGCGGACCTTTTGCAGGTCGCGGCGATCGCCCTGGTCGTCGCGGCGATCGTGCTCATCAAGCGCCGGGATCTCACCCTCTACGCCTTCGATCCGACCCACGCGCACGCGATCGGCCTGTCGCCGCGGATCCTCGGGGCGCTGCTGCTCGGGCTCCTCGCTCTCACCACGGTCGTCGCCCTCCAGGTGGTCGGCATCATCCTCGTCGTGGCCATGCTCATCATCCCGGGCGCGACCGCGCAGTTGCTCACCGACCGCTTCGGCCGGATGCTGCTGCTGGCACCTCTGATCGCCGCTGGCTGCGCCGTGGTCGGCATCTATCTCAGCTACTGGCTCGATGCCGCTCCCGGAGGGCTTGTGGTGCTCGTGCAGGGGGGCGCTTTCGCGCTGGCGTACGCCGCGAGTTTTCTGCGCGCGAGGCACTCGTCGCGAGCGGTGCCTGCGCGATAGGATCGCATCACCGACTCCGAAAGGACAACCATGTCTTCGACCTTCATCACCGCGCTCTGGGAGTTCATCCTGTGGGCGCTGATCTTCACGGTGTTCATCGGCTACCTGATGGCGCTGTTCTCGATCATCATCGACCTGTTCCGCGACACCAAGCTCAACGGCTTCGCCAAAGCGATCTGGTTCCTCGCCCTGATCTTCTTCCCGCTCGTCACGGCGCTGATCTACCTCGTCGTCCGCGGTCGCGGGATGACGGCGCGCAGCATGGCGCAGCATCAGGCGGCGCAGGACGCGACGGACGCCTACATCCGCCAGGTCGCGGGGTCGCCCGCCGCCGATATCGCCAAGGCGAAGGAACTGCTCGACGCCGGTGCCATCAACGCCGCCGAGTTCGACCAGCTGAAGGCCGCGGCGCTCGCTCGCTGACCCTCTCCATCCCGGACGCTCACGCTGTCGAAACCTGTTCACGCGGCTGTTATGTGCGCCGCATGAGCAGGAAAGAGCAGCGCGAGCGTCCGGGGAGGGGTTCTAGGCTGAGTTCGTGCGCATCCGGCTCGACATCGCCTACGACGGCACCCGATTCAGCGGGTGGGCCCGGCAGCCGGGGCTGCGCACCGTGCAGGGGGCACTCGAGGATGCCCTGGCCCGCATCCTCGGGTCCGAGGCGCGGCTCACGGTCGCAGGCCGCACGGATGCCGGCGTCCACGCGAGCGGACAGGTCGCCCATCTCGACCTCGACGAAGAGCAGGCCGCCCGGCTGCGGGCGCGCCGGGGCAGGGCCCCGAACGACCCGGTGACGGCCCTCGCGGGACGGATGCGGGGAGTGCTCGGCGCTTACGCCGATGCCACGGTTTCGCGGTCTGCCCTCGCGCCCGAGGGCTTCGATGCGCGCTTCTCGGCGGTCTGGCGCCGTTACCGCTACCGGCTCGCCGACGACCGGAGCGGCTACGATCCCCTGCGTCGTCACGACACCGCGAGCGCGCGGGGGCAGCTGGACGTTGCCGCGATGGATGTCGCTGCGCGCTCGCTGGTCGGCCTGCACGATTTCGCCGCGTACTGCAAGCCGCGTGAGGAGGCGACGACCATCCGGACGCTGCTCGCTTTCGGCTGGGAGCGGGATGCCGACGGCGTGCTCGTCGCCGAGGTCAAGGCCGATGCCTTCTGCCACAGCATGGTGCGCGCGCTCGTCGGTGCCTGCGCGGCGGTCGGCCGGGGACGCCTGGATCCCGCAGACCTCGCTGAGATCCGGGATCGGGGAGAGCGCACGAGCGAGTTCCCGGTGCTCGCGGCGCGCGGGCTCACCCTGACCGAGGTGGGATATCCCGCCGACGAACTGCTGGCGAGCCGCGCCGAGCAGACCCGCAACCGTCGCGACCTGGACTAGGCGGGCCAGGATCCGGATCAGGCCAGTTCCGATCTGCACATCCTGTCCCGTGTGGCACACGCATCCGGCGACATCCTGTGCGTACCGGGACAGGATGTGCAGAAGGGGGCGGGACCGCCCCCGCCCACGCATAGCCGGGCGGCGTAACGTGGATGCATCTCCTACAACCTGCACCGCGTCACCCCCGAACTCGCGGGGCTTGCGGAGGAGCACGGAGCGCACCTGCTGTGCCTGCAGGAGTGCGACATGGCAGACCTTCCCGAGCGGATCGGCGGGTTCGCACTCGCGCAGGCGACTTCGGGCAACCGGCTGGGGCTGGTGGTCCACTACAGCATCAGCCTGTTCCAGGCGCAGCGGGTGCGGGCCCTCGGGTGCTCATGGTCGGTCACTACAACCATCCGATGTTCAAGGACAACCTCGGCCAGACCGTGCGCGAACACGGCTACGCGCTGACGCTCAGCGACAACCACACCTACACGCACTATCGCGTCTTCCGCGGGCACTACGACTTCGTGACCTCGCTGGGCCCCACGATCGAGCGGATCACTACCCTCCCGCAGGGCGTGAGCGACCACCGGCCGATCCTCGTCACCGCCCAGCTGCGCGAGGCTCTCGCCTACGAGCGCATGTGATCACCCCGCAAGCAGACGTGGGCACCACCGAAATATGAGGCGTCCAGTTCCTTACCTCTGAGGGGGCAGGTGAAGGCCGGGATCGTGCGCGTAGACGCGGCCGTTCTGGTCTCCCACGCTGGTGACGGTTGCCGGATCCAGGTTGAGCGTGTCGCCGGTGAACAACTCTATCCAGCCCGTCCGAGCAACGGAGTCGACAGGCTCCCCGTTCTGCCAACTGCTATACCAGGTGGTACGTCGCACCATGTTGAGCAGTGCAAGTTGGTCCTCCGTCACGCAGAATCGATGCGACACCGCGAAGGGCGTATCACCTTCTGCGACGACATAGGCGACCGGGACCCCCGTACTGTCGAGCTGCACCGCTCCACGTGCGAAGTCACCGGGGCCTCCGTCGTCGGGGACGACGATGAGCGAGTCTCCCACGCGGCGGGGGTGATTTGCCTGTGCGTGCCCGTCGGTGATGCCGCCGAGGCGAGCCCAGTTGCAGGTGCCATTGTCACTTCGGGCAGTCACGAAAAACTCGATTTCATGCTCCGGTTTCGGAGGAGTCGTCGAGGTCCCACCATCCGTGGGGGCTGTGGAGGGCGTCTGTGACGGTTCGTCTCCAGGGGTCGTCGTGCCCGTGCAACTGACCGCGAGCATCGCGGTCAAGGTCAGCGAGATGACGACAGAGATTGACTTACGCATTGATCCAAGGCTAGCTGTTCGCATAACTGCATTCATCCTCGAGGTCGGAATACCCATGAAGCACACAGGCTGGTTTCAACCGGTCGATGCAACACCTTGCCACGGCCCCATGCCAGGGTCACGCCCACTGCGGAGTGCGGGACGCTGGCGAGCCGCGCCGAGCAGACCCGAAACCGTCGCGACCTCGACTAGGCAGGCCAGGATCCGGATCAGACCAGTCCCGATCTGCACATCCTGTCCCGTGTGGCACACGCATCCGGCGACATCCTGTGCGTACCGGGACATCGTGTGCAGAACGGGACCGGCCCGGCCGATCTTCGTGGCGGCGCACCGGCGGGATGCGCCCGGCATTTGATCGGCGGGGCCTGATGGCCTAAGCTAGTCCTTTGGTGCTCGAACGAGCGCCGCGAACGTGAGCCCTCCACCGGGCGGTTGCCCCTCACTCGGGCAACGCCCCCGGAGCGGGATTCACGAACCTCTCCGTTCGAAAAGAAAGCAGCACTACTGTGACGCGCACTTACACCCCCAAGGCAGGTCAGGTCCAGCGCGACTGGGTCGTCATCGACGCGACCGACGTCGTCCTCGGCCGCCTCGCCTCCCACGCCGCTGCTCTCCTGCGCGGCAAGCACAAGCCGACCTTCGCCAGCCACATGGACACCGGCGACTTCGTGATCATCGTCAACGCCGACAAGGTCGCCCTGACCGGTCAGAAGCTGAACCAGAAGATGGCCTACCGCCACTCGGGCTACCCGGGCGGGCTCAAGGCCGTCTCCTACTCCGAGCTCCTCGAGCGCAACCCCGTCCGCGCGGTCGAGAAGGCCGTGCGCGGGATGCTCCCGAAGAACACCCTGGGCCGCCAGCAGCTCTCCAAGCTGAAGGTCTACGCCGGCGCCGAGCACCCGCACGCCGCGCAGCAGCCCCAGCCCTACATTCTCGACCAGGTCGCCCAGCGCGGCGCATCCGACTAAGGACACATCCCGTGGCGAACATCGACTCCATCGAAGAGATCCCCCAGAACTACACCACCGAGACCCCGGACGCCCCTGAGGCTCCGTCGGCTCCCCGCCCGGTGCTCAACGTCCCCGGCGCAGCCGTCGGCCGTCGCAAGCAGGCCATCGCCCGCGTGCGCCTCATCCCCGGCTCCGGCACGATCACCGTCAACGGCCGCGCCTTCGAGGACTACTTCCCGAACAAGCTGCACCAGCAGCTGATCACCGATCCTTTCACGGTGCTGAACCTCACCGGTGCCTACGACGTGATCGCACGCATCTCGGGTGGTGGCGACTCCGGCCAGGCCGGCGCCCTGCGCCTGGGCATCGCGCGTGCGCTCAACGAGATCGACGTCGAGAACAACCGCCCCGCCCTGAAGAAGGCCGGTTTCCTCTCGCGCGACGCGCGCATCAAGGAGCGCAAGAAGGCGGGTCTGAAGAAGGCCCGTAAGGCTCCTCAGTACTCGAAGCGTTAAGGACCGAGACCTCCGATGCCGCTTTTTGGCACGGACGGCGTGCGGGGACTCGCGAACGGGGTCGTCACCGCCGATCTGGCGCTCGCGCTGGCGCAGGCGACCGCGGTCGTCCTCGGCAGGGGGCGCACCGCCGAAGAGCGGCGTGCGGCGGGCAAGCGTCCGACCGCCGTCGTCGCGCGCGATCCGCGTGTCTCCGGCGAGTTCCTGCTCGCGGCGGTGGCGGCGGGCCTGGCGTCCTCGGGCGTCGACGTGCTCGACGCGGGGATGATCCCGACCCCGGCACTGGCCTTCCTGATCGCCGACCATGACGCCGACTTCGGCGTGATGGTCTCGGCCTCGCACAATCCGGCACCCGACAACGGCATCAAGATCTTCGCCCGCGGCGGGGTCAAGCTCCCGGACGTCGTCGAGGAGCGCATCGAGAAGGCGATGCAGGAGGAGAAGCTCCGCCCGACCGGCGCGGATGTCGGCCGCATCCGCCGCTTCTCCGACGCCGAGGATCGCTACGTCATCCACCTGCTCGGCTCCCTTCCGCATCGCCTGGACGGCATCCACGTCGTGCTCGACTGCGCGCACGGAGCTGCCGCCGGCGTGTCCCCCCGGACCTTCGCTGATGCCGGTGCGCGAGTGACTGTCATCGGTGCCGACCCGGACGGCTTGAACATCAACGACGGCGTCGGCTCCACGCACCTGGACGCCCTCGCCAAGGAAGTCATGCGGCTGGGAGCGGATGTCGGCATCGCCCATGACGGGGATGCCGATCGCTGCCTCGCCGTCGACGCCGAAGGCAGGATCATCGACGGCGACCAGATCATGGCGATCCTCGCCGTGGCCATGAAGGAGCGCGGCGAACTCGCCCAGGACACCCTGGTCGCCACCGTGATGAGCAACCTCGGCCTGCACCTGGCGATGCGCGAGCACGGCATCACCGTGCGTCAGACCGCGGTGGGCGACCGGTACCTCCTCGAGGACATGAACGCCGGAGGCTTCTCTCTCGGCGGCGAGCAGTCCGGTCACCTCATCATGGCCGCCCACGCCACCACCGGCGACGGGGTGCTCACCGGCCTTCACCTGGTGGCCGAGATGGCGCGGCAGAACAAGTCGCTGGCCGAGCTCGCCGCGATCATGACGGTCTACCCGCAGGTGCTCGTGAACGTGCGCGGGGTCGATCGGGCACGCGTCGAGGATCCCGGAGTGCAAGAGGCGGTGCGCGAGGTCGAGGCGGCGCTGGGCGCGACCGGCCGCGTCCTGCTGCGCGGCTCGGGCACCGAGCCGCTCGTGCGCGTCATGGTCGAGGCGGCGGATGCCGACACCGCCCGCGCGCACGCCGAGACCCTCGCCGCTGTCGTGCGCGAGCGACTGGCCATGTAGCTGGCTGGCGCTCGCGGGTCAGAAAACGCCGCATCCACCCACTCGGCAGGGGCATTCTCTGACCCCGGAGCCAGGGAATCCCGCGTGTGCTCAGGCCTCGCCGTGCCACGGCAGCGACTCGATGTAGCGCAGCAGCACGCCCTCGCGCAGCGCCCAGGGGCAGACCTCGAGGACCTCGACCCCGAGCAGGTGCATCGCCGTGTGCAGGCACACGGCCGCGGCGACGATCTGGAAGGTGCGGTCGGGCGTGATCCCGGGCAGCTCCTGCCGGGCGGACGCCGGGATCCGTGCCAGACGCGGGATCCACGCCTCCAGCTCGTCCTTGCCGAGTTCGACCCGGTCGTAGCTCGGCACCGAGGACACCCGGCGTCCCGCCAGGGCCGCGAGCGAGCGAATCGCTTTCGAGGAGCCGACGATGTGATCCGGGGCGGGCATCGCCCGGAATTGCGCGGCCACCGGGGCGAGGACATCCCGCGCGTGCGCGCGCAGCACCTCGACCGCCTCCAGGCCCGGAGGGTCATCGGGAAAGAACTGCACCGTCATCCGCCCCGCACCCAGGGGAACGGATGCCGCGAACTCCGGCGTCTCCTCGAGACCCGCGGCCAGCTCGAAGGAGCCGCCGCCGATGTCCAGCAGCAGGATGCGGCCCGCCGCCCAGCCGAACCAGCGGCGGACGGCGAGATAGGTGAGCTCCGACTCGGCGTGGCCGTCGAGCACGTGCAGCTCCTGGCCGAGGGCGGCCTCGATCCGGGCGATGACCTCCTCGCCGTTGCGCGCCTCGCGCACGGCGCTGGTCGCGGTGGCCAGGAGCTCATCCACGCCCTCCGCCTCGGCGGTCTGGCGCGCGTGGGCGACCGCGGCTTCGAGCGCCCGGATGCCCTCCTCGCGGATCGCACCGTCGGGCGTGAGGAAGCGCATCAGCCGCACGATCGTGCGGTCGCTCGTGGTCGCGGTGGGACGCCCGCCCGGGTGCGCGTTCGCGACGAGCAGGTGGACGGTGTTGGATCCGATGTCGAGGACTCCCAGGCGCACGAGTCGAGACTACCGGGTGCGGTAACGTTGTGATGTCAGACCAGGACGGGGAGAGCAGGGCGAGATTCCGATGGGGCGCGAGGCGACGATCCCTCCCACGACCGCGGAGCTCTCTGTCCCCGCGGCGGTTCGTGCCGCGCGCCGACGCCGTCGCCTCGCCGCCGCGGCCGATGCCCTCGCCTGGGTGGTCGGCGTGCTCGTCGCGGTGGGGCTGCGCTTCGATCTGACCATCTCGCCGGCGGGATGGATCGCCGCGCTCGCTCTGGGCCTGGTCGCCGCCGCCTGCCAGGTCGTCGTCGGCTACCTGACGAATCTCTACCGCGGCCGTCACATCTACGGCGCCTTCGACGAGG
Source organism: uncultured Microbacterium sp. (assembly GCA_964533745.1). GTDB lineage: Bacteria > Actinomycetota > Actinomycetes > Actinomycetales > Microbacteriaceae > Microbacterium. The sequence goes on along the minus strand of CAZHML010000027.1, from coordinate 5,675 downwards.
TGCGCCAACTGGCGTTCGTCGTCTTTCTCGTCACGGTCGTGGTGGGACTGGCCGTGCTGCTGGTGGGCAAGCCCCTCGGCATCCCGCGCCTGACGATGTTCCTGGCCTTTCCCTTCGTTCTGATCCCCATGTTCGGGGTGCGCTACGCCGCCCGGCTGCTGCTCGATCGAGCACGCAAGCCCGCCGACGACGCAGAGCCGACGCTCATCATCGGGGCCGGGCAGGTCGGCGACAAGCTGCTGAATAACATGCTCACCGACCCCGACTCGCCCATCCGCCCGGTGGGCCTGCTCGACGACGATCCGGCCAAGCAGAACCTGATCCTTCGCGGCGTCCCGGTGCTCGGAACCGTGTCGCACCTGGCGGACGCGCTCGAGGACACCGGCGCGACGCGCGTGCTGGTCGCCATCTCGGAAGCCGACAGCGTGTTGCTGCGCAGCATCAACGACCAGGCATCCTCTCGCGGCGTGCGCGTCTCGGTGATGCCGACGCTGAGCGCACTGCTCTCGGACGACGTCTCCACGGCGGACGTGCGCGACATCAGCATCGAGGACCTCATCGGGCGCCACCCGGTCGACACCAACGTGGATCTCATCGCCGGCTACATCACCGGCAAACGCGTGCTCGTGACCGGGGCGGGCGGATCGATCGGTTCGGAGCTGTGCCGTCAGCTGGCGAAGTTCGCCCCCGCCGAGCTGATCATGCTCGACCGCGACGAGACGGGTCTGCAGGGGGCGCAGCTGGGGGTCGCCGGGCACGGATTGCTGCACACCAAGGATGTCGTGCTCGCCGACATCCGCGATGCCGACTTCCTCACGGCGATCTTCGAGGAGCGGCGTCCCGAGGTGGTGTTCCACGCCGCGGCCCTGAAGCACCTGCCGATGCTCGAGCAGTACCCCGACGAGGCGTGGAAGACGAACGTGATCGGCACGCTCAACGTGCTCGAGGCTGCGCGCGAGGTGGGCGTGACGACCTTCGTGAACATCTCGACCGACAAGGCGGCCAACCCCACGAGCGTGCTCGGCCACTCCAAGCGGGTCGCCGAGAAGCTCACGGCCTGGGCCGCCGAGATGAGCGAGCTGCGCTACCTCTCCGTGCGGTTCGGCAACGTGATCGGCAGCCGCGGTTCGATGGTGCCGACCTTCCAGTCGCTGATCCGCGAGGGCCGGGCGCTCACGGTGACCCATCCCGATGCCACCCGCTTCTTCATGACCGTGTCCGAGGCCTGCCAGCTGGTGATCCAGGCGGGCGGGATCGGACGACCAGGCGAGGTGCTGATCCTCGACATGGGCGAACCGGTGTCGATCCTCGAGGTCGCTCAGCGGATGATCGCGATGTCGGGCAAGGACGTCGCGATCGTCTTCACGGGCTTGCGGCCCGGCGAGAAGCTGCACGAGGAGCTCGTCGGCGACCGCGAGACGCTGGAGCGGCCCTTCCACCCCAAGATCGCGCACAGCCGGGCCGACGCGATCAGCCCCGAACGCCTGGACAAGGCCGGCTGGGAGGCCCGGATCGTGGCTGCGCGCCCAGGCACCCAGACGGCCGAGAGCGCCTCGGACCGGATCGCGTGATCCCCCTCATTCTCGGCGCGGCGCTCTGCGCGGTCGTCACCGGCCTGGTGCCCTTTGTCCTGCGTCCGGTGCTGCAGCGTGCCGGTGTGCTCGACGTGCCCAACGCCCGCTCCTCGCATGACCGGCCAGTGCTGCGCGGCGGGGGCATCGCCATGCTCGCCGGGATGCTGGCGGGGAGTCTCGTGCTGTCGTCGGCACCCCTCTGGCTCGTGATGGGTGCGGGCGCTGCGGCAGCGCTGCTGGGTCTCGTCGATGACCTCCGGGGACTCTCGGCACGGGTACGGTTCGCCGCGCAGCTCGTGCTCGGGGCGCTGCTCGGACTCGCCGTCGCGCTCGGCTTCGGGATCGGTGGGCTCGTGATCCCGCTGGTCGCGGTCTTCTTCGCGGGGTACGTCAACGTCGCGAACTTCATGGACGGGATCGATGGGATCTCCTCGCTGCACGGCACGGTGGTGGGTGCGGCCTTCGCCTTCGCCGGGGTTGTCAGCGACACGCAGTGGCTGATCGCGGCCGGCCTGATCCTTGCTGCGGCCCATCTCGCGTTCCTGCCCTGGAATCTGCTCGGCTCCCGGATCTTTCCCGGCGACAGCGGCAGCTATCTGCTCGGCGGTTTCATCGCGGCGACCGTCGTCGGGGGCGTGGCGGCAGGGGTGCCGTGGCCGGTGCTCATCGCGCCGCTGGCGATCTACCTCGCCGACACGGTGACCACGATCGCGCGGCGCCTCTGGCGTCGCGAACGCTGGTGGGAGGGTCACCGCGCGCACAACTATCAGCGGCTCGTGGACTCGGGTCTGAGGCATGTGGCCGTCGCGGCATACGTCGCGGTCTTCACTGCCGCCGCCGCGGCGGCGGGCTTCCTCGTCTTCACGGGGATGCCTGAGGCGACCTGGCTTGCGGTGGCTGCGGTGATCGCGGTCTGCGGGCTCTACCTCGTCGTCTCGCCTCTCGTGGTGCGGGGCCGCGCCGGGGGGGCGGCGGCGTGAGGATCCACGTGACCGGGGCGACCGGCTTCGTCGGCAGGCACCTCCTCGCCGAGGCTCAGCGGCGGGGGCATGACGTCGTTGTGCTCGTGCGCGAGCGCTCCGATGCTCTCGAGGGCGTCGAGCAGTTCGAGATCGGCGACATGGCAGAGCGGGATGACTGGTCGGAGGCGGTGGCGAGGGCGGATGCCGTCATCCACCTCGCCGCCCGCGTTCATATGATGCGCGAGCGGGGAGCCGGTCTCGACGAGGTCTACGAGAGGTGCAACACAGAATCCACGATCCGGCTCGCGCGCGCGGCCGCGGATGCCGGCGTTCGCAGATTCGTCTTCGCCAGCTCCATCAAGGTGAACGGCGAGCGGACGACGGGGGAGCCTTTCACCGCCGCGTCGCCCGCCGCCCCGGTCGATCCCTACGGCCGCTCCAAGCATCGCGCCGAGGAGTTGTTGTCCGAGCTCGCCGCGGCGAGCCGGCTGGGGGTCTCGATCCTGCGCCCGACAGTCGTGTACGGACCGGGTGCCGGGGGCAACATCCAGCGGATCGCCGGTGCCGTGCGACGCGGGATGCCGCTGCCCCTCGGTGCCGTGAGGAATCGTCGCTCGATGATCGCGGTCCAGAACCTGGTCACCGGCATTCTCGCCGCCGCCGAGGCGGACGCCCCGGGGGTGCAGACCGCTCTGCTCGCCGATCCCGCGCCGATCTCCACCCGCGAACTCGTCGAGCACCTCGCGGCCGGACTCGGCGTGCGTCCGAGGCTCGTGCCGGTGCCGGTGGGCCTGCTGCGTCTGGCCGGCAGGGTCGGGGGTCGCGCGGGCGACGTCGATCGCCTGGTGTCAGACCTCGAGGTCATCCCGGACTGGGCCGCGCTCGGCGTGGACGCCGGCGTGCTGCTGCACACCGGAGAGGCGCTGCGCGCGCTCGGCGCTGCACTGGGTCCGGACTCCTCACCGCACCCCGGCTAGACGGTTGCGAGAAGGGTCGCAACGGAGTCCAGGGCACCGGGGACGAGCCGGTAGTACGCCCAGGTGCCGCGTTTGCTGCGTGTGAGGTAGCCCGAGTCCACGAGCACCTTCAGGTGGTGCGAGACGGTGGGCTGGGTCAGGCCCAGCGGTTCGGTCAGGTCGCACACGCAGGCCTCGCCATCCTCGTGGGCGGCGACCATCGACAGCAGCCGCAGCCGGGCGGGATCAGCCAGCGCGCGCAGCGAGCGAGCCAGGTTCCCGGCATCGTGGGGGCTGATCGCCTCACGAGTGAGCGGGGCACAGCACGCTTGCAGATCGCGTACGGGGATCAGTTCGGCCACGGGCATATACATAGATTCTCATAAATATTGACAAATGTCGATGTGAAGGCCAAGACTATATCCATAGACGACCTTCGATGAAAGGAGGGCCTGGCGATGAACGACTGCTGCGATCCGGCGTGCTGCCCACCTGGCTGCTGCTGCTGAAACCCCGGGCCGTCGCCCCGCGGGGCGACGGCCCCTGACTGCGACCGGGAGGATCACCCCATGACCGACCAGCCGACCGTGCTGTTCGTCTGCGTCCACAACGCTGGCCGCTCCCAGATGGCCGCCGCGTACCTGCGGCACTTCAGCGAGGGGAGGGTGCGTGTCCTGTCCGGCGGTTCTGCACCCGGCGAGGCGATCAACCCGGTCGCGGTCGCCGCGATGGCCGAGGAGGGCATCGACATCGCCCACCAGGTGCCCAGCATCCTCGATGTCGAGGATGTGCGCGCCGCCGATGTCGTCATCACGATGGGATGCGGCGATGCCTGCCCGGTCTTCCCCGGCAAGCGCTACCAGGACTGGGAGCTCACCGACCCGGCAGGACTGTCGATCGAGCGCGTCCGGCCGATCCGCGACGACATCAGGCGTCGCGTCCTGCAGCTCCTGACTGAACTCGCCCTCTGACGCACGGGGCGGAGGGGCAGCGCCGCGTGCGTCCCGGGACCGTCGTGTCCTGTCCCGCCCAGCGCGGTGCACCCGATCCCGTGCATTCCCGGCCCCGCCGCCCCGCTCGCAGGCTTGTCTCGCCGGGCCGATACGATGGATGCCGTGACCGAAGCCCCCATCCCGCCGCTGTCTCCCTATCGCGAGATCGCCCGTGCGGACTGGGCGCGGCTGGCTGCCGACCTCAGCCAGCCGCTCACCGAGACCGAGGTCGTCGCAATCCGGGGGCTCGGCGATCGCCTCGATGTCGACGAGGTCCGCGAGGTCTACATGCCGGTCAGTCGCCTGCTGAGCCTCTACGCCTCGTTCACGAAGCGCCTGGGCGTGGCCGTGGCCGACTTCCTGCACGAAGAGGATGTCACTACGCCCTTCGTCGTGGGAGTCGCAGGCTCGGTCGCCGTGGGCAAGTCCACGATCGCGCGATTGCTGCGCGAGTTGATGAGCCGCTGGCCGGGCACGCCGCGCGTGGAGCTGGTCACCACCGACGGCTTTCTCCTGCCCAACGCCGAACTCGAGCGTCGCGGGCTGATGGGGCGCAAGGGCTTCCCCGAGTCCTATGATCGCCGGGCACTCGTGGAGTTCCTCACCAAGGTCAAGAGCGGTGCCGAAGAGGTGCGCGCGCCCTTCTATTCGCATATGCGCTACGACATCATGCCGGATGCCCACGTCGTGGTCCGTCGCCCGGATGTGGTGATCGTCGAGGGCCTGAACGTCCTGCAGCCGCCGCCCGCGCCCAACGATGTCGCGGTGAGCGATCTGTTCGACTTCTCCATCTACGTCGACGCCGATCCCGCGCACATCGAGCGTTGGTACGTCGACCGGTTCCTGGCGCTGCGCGAGGGCGCGTTCAGCAATCCCTCCTCCTACTTCAACGTCTTCGCCCACCTTACCGACCAGGAGGCCGAGCAGGCGGCGCTGGGCTATTGGCGCGATATCAACATGCCGAACCTCATCGAGAACGTCATGCCGACCAAGCACCGTGCGACACTCGTGCTGAACAAGGGTCGTACCCACGCTGTCGAGAGCGTTCTGCTGCGCAAGCTCTGACGCTTCGCCCTACGGATGCACGAGTTCGACACATCTGCACGAGGTATTCGCCGTTCTGGTCGTGCATCCGTGTTCTGATCGTGCATTCGTAGGATGACCTGGGGTCGCGGTTCTCGTGGTGATGCG
>CAZHML010000026.1:0-32714 GCA_964533745.1 uncultured Microbacterium sp. | reverse complement strand
AGACCAGCCAGATGTTCGTGACCGGCCCCGATGTCATCAAGACCGTCACCGGCGAGGACGTCGGCATGGAGGAGCTCGGCGGTGCCTACACGCACAACACCCGCTCGGGCGTTGCGCACTACCTCGCCGAGGACGAGGACGACGCGATCGACTACGTCCGCACCCTGCTCAGCTTCCTGCCCGACAACAACATGGCGGAGCTGCCGATCTACGAGAGCGCCTTCGATTTCGAGACGACGGATGCCGACCGGGAGCTGAACACCCTGATCCCGGACTCGCCGAACCAGCCTTACGACATGCACCGCGTGATCGAGTCGATCCTGGATGGTGGCGAGTTCCTCGAGGTGCAGCCGCTGTTCGCGCCGAACATCGTGATCGGCTTCGGCCGCGTCGAGGGCCGCACGGTCGGGATCATCGCCAACCAGCCCTCGCAGATGGCGGGGACCCTGAACATCGAGGCGGGCGAGAAGGCGAGCCGCTTCGTGCGGTTCTGCGACGCCTTCTCGGTGCCGATCGTGACCCTGGTGGACGTGCCGGGGTACCTCCCCGGCACCGATCAGGAGTGGACCGGCGTCATCCGCCGCGGCGCGAAGCTGCTGTATGCCTACTCCGAGGCGACCGTGCCGCTGGTGACGGTGATCCTCCGCAAGGCCTACGGCGGTGCCTACATCGTGATGGGCTCCAAGCAGCTAGGGGCCGACATCAACCTCGCCTGGCCCACCGCGGAGATCGCGGTGATGGGCGGGCAGGGGGCCGTGAACATCCTGTTCCGCGGCGAGATCAAGCGCGCCGAAGAAGCCGGCGAAGACGTGGCGGCCGTGCGCACGCGCCTGGCCAACGAGTACACCTACAACGTCGCCTCGCCCTTCCTCGCGGCCGAGCGCGGCGAACTCGACGGGATCATCGAGCCGGCCGGCACCCGTGTCGCGATCGCCAAGGCGCTGCGGTCGCTGCGCGGCAAGCGCGAGAGCATGCCGCCGAAGAAGCACGGGAACATCCCGCTGTGACCGGGGAGGAACAGGCACCCCTGGCCGTGCACATCGTGCGCGGGACGGCCAGCGAAGAAGAACTCGCCGCGCTCCTGGCCGTGGTCGGCGACGCCTACCTCGACGAGGCCTCCCACGCGGTTGCCGAGGAATCTCGCATCTCGGCCTGGGAGCGCACCCAGCGGCCGCTGCGCGTGCCGCTTCGCCGTGACATCCCCTGGGGCAGATTCACCGGCTGAGCCCGCCCGGCTTGTCCCCCAAAATGCCTACAGACAGGGCCGGCGCGGGACGCGAGAATTATGGAGACGCTTCGCGTTGGGCACGTCACTCGTGACAGGGTAGACGACAACTCAGGTGCCCTATGGCGGCCAGTTTTCGGGTAACTGCGCCGCACCTGGCGAGGGTGGACGGAATCTCTCCGTCCCCCTCGCCCCTCTCTTTCGTGCGGGCTGCGTGGTAGTCGGAGAGCCGCCCGTCTGCGCGCGAGCACTGACCGCCCTGACACTAGAATCGGCCGGATGACAGACGCTCGCACTTTGCTGACGGTCGATCCGGAGCTTCGTCTCTTGCGCTACGAGGGCGATCGTTCTGCGATCGGTAGTAGCGCTGGCACTCCCAGGTCTTGAGCGCCTGACCACGGATGAACGAGTGTGGGTGCGCAAGGCCGCTGTGCGGGCGCTATCGAAACTCCTCCAAGAGCGCACGGCGACACGAACTCGACGCGAGGACGAGCAAGGGGTCACTCGCGCGCGGCGCTCAGTCGTAGACCGTCGAGCGGTGGCCGACGTCGATGGCGAGAATGACGAGCTCCGCTGTATGAACGCTCACGATCACTCGGTAGTCGCCCACGCGCAGACGCCACAGACCGGCTTTCGTGTGCTGCAACGGCTTCAGCCGTCGGGTGGGGTCGGGCAACTCGGCCAGCTCGAACAGCGCGACGAAAACGCGCCGCTGAACCTGACGGTCGAGCCTGCGCAGACTCTTGTCGAACGTGGCCGTACGTGACAGCTCGAAGCTGCTCATCGCGGGGTGCCCCGTCGAGCGCTACCTGCGGAGGTTCGCGCGAGCCTCGGCGCGCAGTTCATCCGGATCGAAGCCGAGTTCGCGCGCCAGATCATCCATCGGTGCCGTCTCGACTTCGCCCCGACGGATCGCTTCGACCTCGGCATCGAGACCCGCGACGTACTCCAACTCGGCGATGTGATCCTCGAGCAGCGTGCGCACATAGAACGACTTCGGCCGACTGGTCGAGTCGGCAAGCCTTTCGAGCCGGATGCTGAGGTCATCCGGCAAGCGCAGCGTGAACGAGTGAGACATGTAAGACATTCTCCCCTATTGGCCCTTCGTTGGCAACAGCAGCCAGCGGGTCGAGGTGTATTCAGGCAACGTGCGGCCCCTCCCACTGCGGGAAGGTCGGCTGGTTCCGCCGGCATATGGCCTCGATGTCGTCGCTGGTGGGCACCGGAAAGTCCCGCTGAACCTCTGGCCTCGAGAATTGTCGCAGGACCTTGTCACGCAGAAGCGTAGACCGATCAGGTCACCGGGAGATCCGCCTGTGTATAAGTGTTCGTACGAACAAGAGAGGGCTCGCCCCCGTCCGCCGTCTCAAAGGCTCGATCAGCCGCAGAACGCTGTGAGGCACCCCGCACCGCGGGATGCCTCACACGCAACGGGCCTTAGCCGCCCAGCTCCAGCAGCTTCTCAACGGCCGCCGTGAGGCGCTTGTCAGCCTCGGCGAAGGCGGTGAGGTCGCCGGAGCGCAACGCCGCGTCGCGGGCGATCATCGCCGCGCGTGCTTCGTCGAGCGCCGCCTGGAAGGCGGCCGAGGGCAGTGCGGGCGTCTCGGGATCCTCAGGATCCTCAGGGTCTTCGGGGTCAGTGGGATCCGTGCCCACCCCCGAACTGCCGCCGAAGAGCGTGTCCAGAGCCCCGTCCAGCGTATCCTCGAAGGCGACCTCGCCACCGAAGGCGACGAGGATCTTCTGCAGACGGGGTAGCTGCGTGCCCTCGCGCGACTGCACGTACACGGGCTGCACGTACAGCAGCCCGCCGCCGACCGGAAGGGTCAGCAGGTTGCCGTATCGCACATCGGACTGACCGAGGGTCAGCACGTTCAGCTCGCGGGCGATCGAGGTGTCGGAGTCGAAGGTGTTCTGCACCTGACCGGGACCAGGCACCGTCGTGTCGGCGTCGATCTCCAGAAGGTGCAGCTGCCCGTATCCGGGTGCCTTCTGCCCGGCGATCGAGCCCGCATCCGAGTCGACCGCGAGGTAGCCCATCAAGACGTTGCGGGTCTGGGCGCCCTGCGCCGCCGGGATGAAGGTCGAGAACATCGAGAAGCGGGGCGAGTCCTGCCCGGGCATCTTCATCGTCAGGTAGTACGGCGGCTGCAGGTTCCGCTCGCTGCGCGGATCCTCGGGCGTCTGCCAGCGGTTGTCCTGCTGGGCGAAGGAGCGAGCATCGCCGACATGGTACACGCCCAGGATGTGCCGCTGCACCTTGAACAGGTCGGTCGGATAGCGCACGTGCGACAGATAGTCGCCGGACATCTCCGACATCGGCAGCACCGTGGCGGGGAATACCTTCTGCCACGCCTGCAGGATCGGATCCTGGTCGTCCCAGGCATACAGACGCACCGAGCCGTCGTAGGCATCCACGGTCGCCTTGACGGAGTTGCGGATGTAGTTGATGTCGTCGACCACGAAGCTCGGGGTCTGCACCGTCGAGTCCGAGATCGCCGCCGACAGGCTCACGCTCGTCGAGTAGGGGAAGGTGGAAGCGCGGGTGTAGCCGTCGACCATCCACACGATCCGGCCGTCCACGACGCTCGGGTAGGGGTCGCGGTCCAGCTCCAGGTAGGGAGCGACCTTCTGCACGCGCAGCAACGGGTGGCGGTCGTAGAGGATCTGCGACTCGTCGTTCACGAGATCCGAGAACAGGATCTGCTCGGACTGGAACTTCAGCGCGTAGAGCACCTTGATGAAGGGATTGCCGATGCGCGGGCCGCCCTCGCCGTCGAAGGTCGTGCGGCTGTCATCCGGACCGCGCGCCGCGCCGATCTCGACCGAGGGGGTTCCCGCGGGCGCACCCACGATCGAGTACGGCGGCGACGCCTCGCCGAAGTAGACCCGCGGTTCGAACCCGCCATCGCGGTTGCTGAGATCACCGGCGGTCGGAACGCTGCGCTCGAGGAACACCGGCTCGCCTTCGCTGGTGCGCCGGTTGCCTGCGGCGACCACGATGCCATAGCCGTGCGTGTAGACCGTGACGCGGTTGTTCCAGTTGTCGCCGTCGCCGAGTCGGTTGATGTCGAGCTCACGCACCGCGACGACCGTGTCCTGCATCTTGCCGTCGATCTCGTAGCGGTCGACGTCGAGGTTCTGGTTGAACTGGTAATAGGGGCGCACTTGCTCGAGCTGACGCACCGTGGGACTCACGATCATCGGGTCGATGATGCGGATGGACGCCGTCGTCTCGGCATCCTCGCGCAGTTGCCCCACCCCGGCATCCGTCCGCGCCCGGAAGGGCGTCACGACGAGATCGTCGACGCCGTAGGCGAACTTCGTGCCGTCGATGTTGCGCTGGTAGAACTCGGCCTGCACGCTGTTCTGGTTGGGACGCACCTGGAAGGTGTTCACGACCCAGGGCCATCCCATGTTCACGATGAGCGCGGCGATGATGAGCGCAGCCGTGCCGAACAGGGGCCAGCGCCAGCGGCCGATGACGGCGGTCACGAAGAACAGGATCGCGACGATGATCGCGGCCACGGCCAGGATCGCCAGACCCGGGATCACCGCGTTCACGCTCGTGTAGGCAGCGCCCGTGATGCGATCCTCGGGGGTGACCAGGGTCTTGTAGCGGTCCAGCCACAGGCTCACGGCCTGCACGAGCAGGTAGAGTCCGGCCAGCACGGCCAGCTGGATGCGCGCGGCCTTCGAGATGCGCAGTTCCTTGTCGCCCACGCGGATCGCACCGTACAGGTACGACACCAGCAGGGTGACCACCAGGCAGAGCAGCAGCACCGCCGAGAGGAAGGCGAGCAGGTTCGAGTAGAAGGGCATCGCGAACAGGTAGAACCCGGTGTCCATGCCGAACTGCGGGTCCAGTTGCTCGGTGGTGACCCCGTTCATCCACAGCCAGGTCGTCTCCCAGTTGCCGGCGGCCGAGAAGCCCGCGAAGAGGCCGAACAGGATCGGCAGGCCCCACATCGCGAGGCGGCGCAGGGGTTCGACGACCTCCTGGTAGCGGTCCAGTTGCGAGCTCAGACGCGCGTACACCGGGCGCAGCCGGTAGGCGAGCTGGATCGCCACGAAGAGCGGCACGGCCATGCCGAGGAATCCGATGAGGAACATCGTCGCCGTCGCGAACCACCGGGTCGTGAGGACCCCTGCGTAGCCGAGCTGGTCGTACCAGAGGTAGTCGGTGAAGAGCGAGGCGAAGATGAAGAAGAGGACGACGACCGCAGCGATCACTCCGAGCGAGATCAGCAGTATACGTCGGGAGGGCGGGGCTGTGGCCGATTTCGGCCTCGAGGTCGTGGTCACCCCACCATCCTAAGGGGACTTACTGGGCAAGTCCCCCGGAGCAGGAGGGAAGGGATGCGGTATCGCCGTCGGAGGCGATGACCTGCAGCGCCGCGAGAGCGTCGTCGAGGGTCGCGGTGCGGATGACCTGGAGGCCGCCGGGGATGTGCCCGACCACCTCGTCGCAGTTCGATTCCGGAGCGAAGAAGTAGGTCGAGCCGGCATCCCGCGCCCCGTGCATCTTCTGCCGGATGCCGCCGATCGGACCGACGACGCCCTCGGAGTCGATCGTGCCGGTGCCGGCGATCTCGGCGCCTCCGGTGAGGTGACCAGGGGTGAGCCGGTCGATGATGCCGAGCGCGAACATCAGACCGGCGCTCGGACCGCCGACATTGTCGAGCTGGATGGTGACCTCGACGGGGAAGTCGTAGTGCGTCACGACGTAGGCGCCGATGACCCAGGGTCCGCCGTCGCCGGCCCGCTGCGGGATCACCGTGACATCCTGGACGACACCCGCGCGACGCATCGTGAACACGATGGGGGCACCGTTGCTCTCCTGCACGCGGGCGCGGAGGTTGCTGGTGGAGGTGAGCGGGTGGCCCGCCGCCGCGAGCAGCTCGTCGCCCTCTTCCAGGATCCCCTCCGCCGGAGCGCCCTCTTGCAGAGCCATCACCTCGACCGCGGCAGGCACCTCGAACCCCACCTTGCGCAGGGCCGCGGCCGTCGCCTCGTTCTGCGACTCGTCCATCAGCGCGGCGTTGCGCTCGTTGCGCTCGGCGGAGGTCTCGCCCTGCGGGAAGATCAGATCCAACGGCAGAATGTCACGGGCGGGATCGAGCCAGGCCAGCGCCAGCTCGAACCACGAGGGCCTGCGCTCGCGGCTGCCCTGAATCTGGATCGTGGTCAGCCGCAGTGTGCCCGCCGTGTCTGCGTAGTCGACCGTGCCGTCGATGGAGATCAGCGGGATCTCGCTGCCGTCGGTGGCCCGCGCCGAACCCAGGGTGTCAAAGACGGGACCGGGCCGCTGGATGACAAAGCTCGTCGGCAGGAAGGTGAGCACGACGATGCCCACGAGCGCGACGACGAGCGCCCAGAGGCCGAGGCCGAAACGGCGGGCGGTGGTCTGTGCCACAGGAGTCCTCCCAGGGGTCGTTCGCGGGTGGCGTACACGGATATCGGTGTTGCCAGGACACTCCCCGGTACCGGTGACTAGCGTAGTCGGCAGAGCTGTTCGCGTGCTGAGAGGGCGGTCGAGATGACACAGAACGATCCCGAGGACTTCGCCGAGCTCCTGCGGCGCATGCTCAGCGGCGGCGCGGGCGAGGGGATGCCGGACCTCTCGGCCCTGAACCTCGACCCCGCGATGATCGGGGCGGTGCTGGGGCAACTCAAGGGCGTCTTCGGCGGCGACCCCTGGGAGGCGGCGCTGCGTCAGGCGCTGCACCTGGCGAACAAGGACGGGCAGGCGCTGGATGCGGGATCCCGCACCTCGCTCGCCGATGCCTTTGGCCTGGCGGATCTGTGGCTCTCCGAAGCGACGAGCATCGGCGCGCTGGCCGAGCCGCCGCGCCCGATGACTCGCGGCGAGTGGGTGGAGCAGACCATGCCGGTGTGGAAAGAGATCGCCTCCCCCGTCTCGACGAGCATCGCCGATGCCCTGATCGGCGCGCTGAACGAGGATGTGCCTGACGAGATGCGCGGCTTCGTCGACGGTGCCGGCAGCCTCATGCGGGGCCTGGGCGGGTCGCTGTTCGCCGCGCAGCTCGGGCAGGTGATCGGCAATCTCTCGCTCGAGGTCGTGACCGGAGGGGATGTCGGGATCCCAGTGCTGCCGGCCGGGACGGCCGCCGTGATCCCGCAGAATCTCGCCGCTTTCGGCGAGGGTCTCGAGATCCCCGAGGATCAGATCGCGCTGTACCTCGCCACCCGCGAGCTCGCCTACGCGCGCCTGTACCGGCACGCGAAGTGGCTGCGCCTGCACGTGATGAGCCAGATCACCGACTTCGCGCGAGGCGTGACGGTCGACATGGAGGCGCTCGAGGATGTCGCGAGCAGGCTCGATCCCTCGAACCCCGAAGAGCTGCGCGCCGCGATCGAGGGCGGGGCGCTGCTGCCCGAGCAGAGCGAGGCGCAGAAAGAGGCGCTCAGCCGCCTGGAGAATCTCGTGGCCACGATCGACGGATGGGTGGATGTCGTCACGGCCCAGGCGACGTCGCGGCTCCCCGCGGGCGTGCGGCTTGCCGAGACGGCGCGGCGGCGGCGCGCAGCGGGCGGCCCCGCCGAGGACGCGCTGGGGGCACTGGTGGGGCTGAAGATCCGTCCGCGACGGCTGCGCGAGGCGGCCGCGATGTGGCAGGCGGTGACGGATGCCGTGGGCGTGGCCGCCCGCGACGCGCTCTGGGACTACGCCGACCTCATGCCGCAGGCCTCGGATATCGACGACCCGACAGCGCTGGTGGCGCGCCTGACGGCGCGGGCGCGCGGCGAGGAGCCCGCGCTCGACGAGGTGGACGAGGCGCTGGCGCGGCTGCTGGAGGGGGAGCCGGGTGCCGCGGGGCCGGAGTCGGAGGCCACGGATGCCGGGGGCACCGATGCCGAGGGCACCGATGCCGAGGGCACCGATGCCGAGGGCGAGGGCCCGGGCGGGCCGACGCCGGTCTAGGAGTTCGCGCCGGTACGCAGGCGAGTGCGGTCCCTGAGCCTGTCGAAGGGCGGACGTGCGGATCGCAGAAGTTATCCACCGTTTCGGGATTGGCGGCCCACGGGCGGGCCGGGCCGGGCACAATCGCAGAATGGTTCACCCGCGACCCGGCACCATCCTCCGGCTCGATCCCGCCCATCAGCCGCTGTGGCGTGACGCCACGACCGTGCAGTTCGGGCTCGACCGACGCGCCGAGGTCGAGGTCAGCGAACCCTGGCAGGACGCCCTGATCTCGAAGCTCGCCAGCGGCATCCGGGCCGAGCGCTTCGACGTCGTCGCCCACGGACTCGGCGCTCCGCGCGGGCAGGCGCGGCTGTACCTGGAGGCACTCCGACCCGTGTTGTGCACCGCGCGGGCCACGCCCCCGCGCGTGTACGTCGGCTCCGGGGCGGGCATGCCCGTCGCGGGCATGCTGTGGACCCGCGAGGCGCTGAGCGCGGCGGGGTTTCTGCTCGCGGATGCCGAGGACCGCCTCAGCGTCGCCGTGGTCGCCGTCGCCGGGGCGGCCTCGGCCCGCGGCTTCGCCGCGCACCTTGCCGCCGATCGTCCCCACCTGCCGATCGCCTTCGACGCGGGCGGCACCACGATAGGGCCGCTCGTCCTGCCCGGACGAACCCCATGCCTGAGCTGTCGCGATGCCCACGAGAAGGATCGTGATCCCGCCTGGCCCCTGCTGCACGCACAACTCATCGACCGCGACCCGGGCCAGATCGCACCCTCGCGCATCGTCGAGGCGGCGAACGTCGCCGCCTGGCTGCTCACGACGCTGCGTCCCGGTGGCGTCGCGATCAGAATCACGGTCGACGCCGCGCGCTCCCGCCGCCGGGTGACGTTTCACGCAGAGTGTCAGTGCCGGATGGTGCGGCCGCGATCTCCGCGAGGAAGCGCGAGGGCGGGCGCTCCGCCCTCCCCGCGTGCCGAGCCCACGACAGCGCGAGCGTACGCGCAGCCCGCGTGATCCCGACATATGCCAGACGCCGCTCCTCGTCGACCGCCTCGGCATCCCGCGCATAACCGATCGGCAGCGCGCCCTCGCCCCAGCCCGCAAGGTGCACATGCGGCCACTCCAGCCCCTTGGCCGCGTGCAGCGTCGAGAGGGTCACGGTCTCGAGCGTCGGCTCGTGCTGGTCGGATGCGCGCGCCATCAGCTCGTCCGCGAAGGAGCGGAGCGTGGCATCCGGACCCGCCTCCTCGGCGAGGGTCAGGATCGCCCGTCGCGCCTCCCAGCCCTCCCGCACCGCCCCCCCGCCGCCGGGCGGTTCCTCGGTGAACCCGATCTGGTGCAGCACCTCGCGCACGGCGGGCAGGAACTCCGCGGTACCCGGTGACACAGCCGCCCCGCGCAGGGCGAGGAGCGTCTGACGCACCTCGGGCAGGTCGAAGAACCGCGTGCCGCCGAGCACGCTCACCGCGATCCCCGCCGCCGCGAGCGCCTGCTGCAGCGCGGCGGACTGCGCGTGCGCGCGGTACAGCACGGCGATCCCGGATGCCGGCGTTCCCGCCGCGATCCGTGCGGCGATGGCGCGGGCGATCCCCTCGGCCTCGGCGTGCTCACTGTCGTAGGCGGTGAGGGTGGGTGCCTCTGCCTCACCACCCTCCCCTGCCGGGTTCAGGACGAGCGCGCCCGGGCGTCCGTGCATGAGGGCGTTGGCGACCGCGAGTATCGGGGCGGTCGAGCGGTAGCTCGTCTCCAGGCGCACGACCACGGCACCCGGATAGCGCCTAGGAAAGTCCAGCAGAAAGCGCTGACCGGCACCGGCGAAGGAGTAGATGGTCTGGCTCGCATCGCCCACGACGCACAGGTCCTGCCGGTCGCCCAGCCACAGCTCGAGCAGGCGCTGCTGCAGCGGCGAGACGTCCTGGTACTCGTCGACGGTGACGTGGCGGTACTGCTCGCGCACGGACTGCGCGACGCGGGGCTCGGCCTCGAGCATCCCGGCGCAGGCCAGCAGCACGTCCTCGAAGTCGAGCCGGTGTCGTTCGTCCTTGAGCCGCTCGTAGGCGTGCTGCAGTTCGGCGAGCTGCCCGGCGGCAAGGCGTCCGACGACGCGCCCCTGCCGCTCGTGCTCGGCGATCGAGAGCATCGAGACCTTGCGCCACTCGATCTCTGCGGCGACGTCGCGCAGTGTCGCGCCGTCCAGCCGCAGCCGCAGGGAGTCCGCGGCCTGACCGAGCAGGCGCACCTTGTTGTCCAGGATCGCGGGGGCGGACTGACCGGCCAGGCTCGGCCAGAAGAAGTTCAGCTGCGCGAGGGCGGCCGAGTGGAAGGTGCGCGCGGCCACGCCCTCGACACCCAGACGCCGCAGCCGCCCGCGCAGCTCGCCCGCAGCACGCGCGGTGAAGGTGAGCGCCATCACGCGCGAGGGCGAGAAGGCACCGACCTCGACCCCGTGCGCGATCCGGTGGGTGATCACGCGAGTCTTGCCCGTGCCGGCTCCGGCGAGCACCGCGACCGGGCCGCGCAAGACCGATGCCGCCTCGCGCTGCCGCTCGTCGAGCCCTTCGAGCGCGCTCACCTCTCGGCCTGCCACTGGGTGATGAGGCGGCGCGCGATGGATGCGGCACCGGGAAGCCCGACCGGGCCATCGCCGGCGAGCGCCGAGGCGATCTCGGCGCGGGTGAACCAGCGCACCTCGATGATCTCCTCGCCGTCCGGCCGCGCCTCGGCCTCGTCCACGGCGACGGCGCGGAAGCCCACCATCAGGGAATGCGGATAGGGCCAGGGCTGCGAGGCGACGAAACGCACATCCCGCAGCCGGACCCCGGCCTCCTCGAGTATCTCGCGATGCACGGCATCCTCGAGCGACTCGCCCGCCTCGGCGAATCCGGCAAAACACGAGAACATCCGGCCTCGCCACAGCACGTTCGCCCCCAGCAGCAGGCGCTCGTCGTCGGGCGAGGAGATCGCCACGATCGCGGCGGGGTCAGCGCGGGGGAAGTGCTGCGCCTGGCATCCCGGGCACCTTCTCGCCCACCCCGCCTGCTCGAGAACGCAGCGCTCTGCACAGCGCGGGCAGAACGCGGCCCCGGTGATCCAGCGCGCGAGGGCGGCACCCATGAGCAGGAACTCGGCATCCTCAGCACCGAGCACGCCGCCCGCAGCGCGCACGTCCTGCCAGCGCGGATGCTCGGGGCGCTCGTCGACCACGGCGAGCAGGGTCGGGATGCCGGCGCTGCCCGCCCCGAGCAGCGCCCACTGCGCGTTCGGACCGACCTCGGCTGCGGGGACGAAGCGGAGCGCATCCTGGTCGACCCGAGCCGCGCCCTCGTGAACGAGCAGCACGCGCGTGCGGGGATCCCGCCGGAGTGCGTCGATCAGCCCCGGCTCGCCGCGCCGGGCGTTCCAGCGATCGATGCGGGGGGCAAAGTCGGTCATCGACTCCCAGCTTTCGGGGCGTGGCGTGGACGGGAGCGCACACCGCCCGCCCTACTCTGAGGGCATGGCACGCTCACCCTTCACTCTAGCGGCGGCGGTCACGGCCGCTCTGCCCGGGGTTGAGATCATCGGCGTCCGACCTCTGAGCGCCGACGGCGACGGACGCTTCGACTCCGCGGTGGCGAGCCTCGCCGGCGGCGAAGAGCTCGTCATCCGCGTGGCCGGCGACGAAGAGGCAGCTGCGGAACTCGCCGCCGAGGCGATTGCCCTGCGCGCCCTCACCCCCGGGGCGCGTGCGATGCTGCCCTTCCGCGTGCCCGCCTTCCTCGGCGAGACGCACGTCGGCGATGCACGCGCGCTCGTGACCGATCTGGTGCCGGGCTTTCAGATCGAGGCCGCGCACCTGCCGGCAGGGCCGGGCGCGGCGCACTCCGCGGGAGCGGCCCTCGCGGCCGTGCACGCTCTGCCCGCTTTCGTCGCGCGCACGGCCGGCCTGGTCGCCCGCAGCGCCGCGGAGTCCCGTGCCGAGTTGCGGACGCTCCTGGATCGCGCGGCCGCCACCGGTCGCGTCCCGGCCCGACTCATCGTGCGCTGGCGCGGTGCGGTCGAGGACGGCGAGCTGTGGCGCTTCGAGTCCTGCGTCACCCTCGGCGGCGCGGCGGCGACGTCGTTCGTCTACACCGACGACCCCGCCACCGGTCCCGCCGTCACGGGCATGATCGGCTGGCACGGGCTGTGCATCGGGGATCCCGCCGCCGACCTCTCCTGGCTCTCCAGTGCGCCGGATGCCGCGGGCGACGTGCACACCGCCTACAGCGCGGCCTCGACGCGCAGACCCGATCCCGCGATCCTCGTTCGCGCGCGGCTGCGGGCGGAGCTGGAGTTCGCGCGCTGGCTGCTGCACGGACAGGATCGCCGTCGCGAGGACATCATCCAGGACGCGACCTCCCTGCTCGATGCACTCGCCGAGAGCATCCGCGAGGGCGACCTCGCCGTGATCGCCGGCCGCGAGGAGGGCGTGGCCGAAGCCGTGCAGTCCGCGCTCGGCGCGGCTGAGCGGGTTCCCACCGGGGCCGATCGCACCGTGGACACCTCGATGCAGACGGATGCCTACACCACCGACGATCTATGGCTGGCGCCGATTGCCGGGGTGGAGCATACGGGCGGGCAGGCAACCGTGCCCCTCGAACCGCTGCTCATAGGCGACGAGCCCGATCCCGAGACTCAGCGCGCGGCGCGCGCGGCGCTCCAGCGCTGGCGCAGCTCGGACTCGGAGTAGGCGTTCTCGTCGCGGATGACGAGGTCATGCGCGACGTAGTACAGCGCAACGTCGATCCGGTCCAGAGGCACGCCGTGGCGGCGATGATAGGCGAGCCGGTAGAGCGCGAGCTGCAGCATCCGCTCCTCTCGCTCGGCCGGAGTCGCGGGTGCCCGGCCGGTCTTCCAGTCCACGATCTCGACGCGGCCGTCGTCGCCCTGGAAGACCGCGTCGAGCTTGCACACCACGATGTGCTCCTCGTCGTCGGCGGGGTCTGCGAGCAGGAAGTGGATCTCGCTCTCGACCTCGACGGGTGAGCGGTTCGCCCACTCCGAGCGTTCGAAGGCCTCTTGCAAAAGGGCCAGAGCGGCATGGTCGTCCGGGGATGCCGCGGCGGCGGGCAGCTCGTCGCCCCTCTCCTCGTCACTCTCCCAGAGCGCGTCGTCGAGCGAGGCCGCACCCGCGCTGCCGTAGCGCTGCTCGACCCAGCCATGAAAGAGCGTGCCCAGTGCGGTCTGGGGGTAGGGCTGCTCGGGCATGGGCCGGGCGAGCTGCTGCACGGTGCCGCTGAAGTCGGTCACGTAGTCCTTGAAGCGCGAGGCGGGGATGCGCGTCGGCGCGCGCAGCGCCTCGCGCGTGCGCCGGGCCTCGCGCTCGGCGAGCAGCAGCGCGAGCTCGGGGGCGGGGGCGGCGTCCTCCACGCCGCGCACGAGGGCGGCCGCAGCCTCGATCGCAGGGCGGCGCGCACCGAGCGGATCCTGCGGCCACGAGAGCGTGTGCCCGGCACCGTCGCGCGGTGTCCTGTCGTTCTGCGCGGGCGGCATCTCACCCAGCCCCAGCGCCTCGGCGATGCTCACCAGGTACGGGCTGGGCTTGCGCGGCCGGGTCTGCGTCGCCCACCACGAGCCGCTCAGCAGCAGCTCGCCCCTGGCACGGGTGACCGCGACATACGCCAGCCGCCGCTCCTCGGCCTCGTGGTGCGCGCGCATCCCGTCGCTGAACGACGAGATCGCCTTGTCGATGACGCCGCGGCTGAGCGGTTCGGTGCGATCCCACCCCACCTCGGGCAGCGCCTCACGATCGCCGCGGAAGACGTGCGGAAGCTCGCCGAGGCTCAGCCATCCGCGCACGGAGCGCGGGGTGGTGGGCAACTCCTCGTGCACGCAGCGCACGACCGCGACCGCATCCCATTCCAGTCCCTTGGACCCGTGGATGGTGAGAAGCTGGACGACCCCTGGCTCTGGGGGCTCGGGCCGGGGTCGCAGCTCGTCCTGCGCCTCGGCGTGATCGAGCCATGCCAGCAGCGCCCCGATCGTCTCGCGCTCTGACGAGGCGAGGAAGCCCCGCACCTCCTCGCCGAAGGTGCGCAGCGCCCCCATCGCCTGCCGCGCGGGGCCGCGCGCCTCGTTCGCGGCCAGTTCGACATCCAGTCGCAGTTCGAGCTCGATCTGGCGCAGGAGCTCGGGCAACGGGGCGCGCGCGCCCAGACGCAGCCGCGCGAACATCTCGCCGGCTTCGCGCAGGCGCTGCCGCCCGGCATCCGTGAACCCCGCGAGCAGCCGGTACCCGGGGTCGGTCGTGCGCAGAAACTCGAGCGCGTCGACGATCGAGACGGCCTCGTCGGGGCCTGCGGATCCTCGGATGCGCGCGAGCAGCTCCGCGTCGAGCGGGACGAGCGCCTCGTCGCGCCGCGCCAGGGTCTTTGCCAGATGGTGCAGGGCGGAAAGGTCCACCACCCCGATCGCGAAGCGCGGACCGGCGAGAATCCGGATGAGTGCCGAGCCCTGCGCGGGGTCGTCGATCACCCGCAGGACAGCCACGACATCCGTCACCTCGGGCGTGCTCAGCAGCCCGCCGAGACCCAGGATGCGATGCGGGATGCCGCGCGCGGCGAGCGCCTCGGCGAAGCGCGGCATGTGCTTCTTCGCGCGAAACAGAATCGCACCGGTGTGCTCGGTGCATGCACCGCCGGATGCCGCGTGCTCGGCGCGCACCCCGGCGAACCAGTCGGCGACGGCCGCGGCCTCGTCCTCGATCGTCTCGGAATAGACATGCCGCACCCGGCCGGGCCCGGCTTCGGATCGCGGACGCAGCGGCGGCACCGGGAGCCGCGGCTCATCCTGACGATCGGCGAGCAAGGCGTTGGCGGCATCGAGGATCAGGCGATCGTTGCGCCAGCTCACCGACAGGTCGAACCTCCGCGCAAGGCCGCTCGGCGAGAACGCCGCGGCGAAGGCGGCGAGATTGTCGGCGCTCGCACCGCGCCAGCCGTAGATCGCCTGATTCGGGTCGCCCACGGCCATCACCGGTGCCTCGGCGAAGAGGGAGGCGAGCAACTGCGTCTGGATGACCGAGGTGTCCTGATACTCGTCCAGCAGCACCACGCGGTACTGCGCGCGCAGTTCTGCGGCGATGTCAGGGCTCGCTTCGATCACGTCGAGGGCACTGGCCACCTGATCGGCGTAGTCGAAGACGCCGCGCGCAGCCTTCGCACGGGCGTACTCCCCGGCCAGGCGCGCGACGAGGCTGAGCCCCGAGGTCGCCTTCCAGGCGCTCTCGGGACGGCCATCGCTGCGATCCGGTTCGATATGCGGGAGGACCTCGGCCGCCCAGGCATCGCCGAAGGCGGCGACCTCGTCGAGGTCCGCGCGATGGTCGAGCGCCGCACCGGCCAGGCTCAGCATGCTCTCGGTGAGCGTCTGGGGATTGATATCCAGCTCGCCGAGCCTCTCGTCGGTCGATGACAGGACGATCCGGCGCGCCAGCAGCCACGCCGCCGATTCACTCAGCAGCGCGGCATCCGGATCCCGCCCGATGCGCGCGGCGTGCTCGCGCGCGAGCGCGTCGGCGAAGGAGTTGTAGGTCGCCACACGCGGGCGCAGCAGCAGGTCAGATCCCGGCGTCTGGTCGCCGGATGCCGCGACCCCGTATCTGCGCGCAAGACCGTCCAGCAGCAGCCCCCGCTCCTCCGCCTGCACGGGGAGCCCCTCCAGCACGCCGGATGCCACCAGCTCGGGCACGAGCGGCAGCAGCCCTCGGCGCGCGTACTCGTCGACGCGATCCAGGCGCCGGGCGATGCGCTCGGCGAGCTCGCCCGCGGCCTTGCGCGTGAAGGTCAGGCCGAGAACCTCCTCGCGGCGCACGTGCCCGTTCGCGACGAGCCAGACGACGCGGCCGGCCATGGTCTCGGTCTTGCCGCTTCCGGCACCGGCGACCACGAGCGCGGGGACGGGGGGCGCTTCGATGACGGCGCGCTGCTCCTCGGTGGGTTCGGGCAGGCCCAGGGCCGCCGCGATCTCGATCGCACTGATGCGACCGGCACCCGGCCACGTGGTGTCCGGGGCGGTCACGGTGCGCTCACCGCCCCCACGGTGTGGATGCGGCACACGGCAAAGGACTCCGAAACGCAATGCGTCTCGACCTTCGCGAGGAAGGAGGCCGAGGCCATGCCGCGGGCACCGTCGGCGATGCGCACGAGCAGGGCGTCACGTTCCTGATCGTTCTGCGGGCTCTGCTGCGCGATGCGGTAGAAGTCGCCCTTGAGCGGGTCGATGCCGATCAGCACCAGGCGCGAGCCGCCGGGCTCGGCTCCCTCCGCCCCCGCGATCGCTCCTGCTCGGAGAGCGAGTTGATAAGCGGCGAGCTGGGCGTGATCGGCGACATGCCGGTCGAGGTAGCGCTCCTCCGACCTGCCGGTCTTGAGATCCACGACGACGGCGCGAGGCGCATCGCCCTCGGGCAGCTTCTCGCCCCGGCCCGGCGGATACAGCTCCACGCGGTCGACGGTGCCCGCGAGCACGGCGCGCGGCGAGCGCTCGGTGCCGTCGGCACCGGCCTGCCGCAACCCCTCGGACTCCTCTCGCGCCCGCGCCGCGACCACCCGCGGCCCGTCCTCCGCGTCCAGCTCGATCTCGAGCTCGAAGGACGTCTCCGAGGCAACCACGCGCCCGCCCTCGCCCGCCACCCGGCGCAGATAGGCATCGAGGCGTTCGATCAGCGCCTCGGCGCGGCGACGCTCGCGGCTGGCTATCCACTCGGCCTCGAACTCGAGCTCGCCCCATCGCTCCTCGACGACCTTCCGCAGCTCGTCGCGTCCGCCCTGGGGAACCTTCTCCATCGCGGCGTGCAGCACCGTTCCGAGACCGGCAGCGAGCGAGGGGGTCTTGCCGCCGAGTTCCCGGATCACCCAGTCCAGTGCGCAGTCCTCGAAGCCCTGGATCTGCGAGGGAGAGACGCGCACCGCGCGCTCGCCGAGATCGATCAGGGGCGCGGTCGTGGTGGACGGCCGCATCCCGTACCACTGCTCGGGGTCTGCCCCCGCGACGCCTTCGCGCGCGAGCACGGCGAGCTGCTCTGCGGCCAGCGTCCGCGCCTGCGGCGAGGTCGAGGTCGTGAGCGCGCGCCGGTGCCGGGCGACGAGGCCGCGCAGGGTGATCGGATGCTCGGATGCCGGATGCACCCCGTCGTCCGGGGCCTCCGGCATCAGCTCGAGGAAGGGGCTCGGGGCGTGGTCCTCGTCGCGCACCGCGGTGACCAGCAGTCGCGTGCGGGCGCGCGATACCGCACGCACGAACAGGCGCAGCTCATCGTGCAGCGCCGCCCGGCGTCGATCGATCGCCTCGGGGGCGAGGCGTGCCGCGCCCGTCCGAGCATCGGCGAGACTCCAGGTCGAGAAGATCCCGCCGCGCAGCCGCACGTTGGGCCACACCCCGTCTTGCACCCCGGCGACGATCACCGCCTCGAACTCGGTGCCGAGGCTCGCCGCGGGGGTCAGCACCGTGACGGTGCCCGATCGCGCCGCGGTGGCGAGCGAGTCCTCGGGCACGGCGCTTGTGAGCACCTCGTTCAGGAACACCGCCGCCGGCTCGCCGGGTGCGCGCTCCCCGGCCCGCTTGGCCGCGCCGAACAGGGCGACCAGGGCGTCGAGCGTGCGGTCGGCCTCGGCGCTGCCCTGGACCGCCGCCTGCTGCAGGGCTGTCGTCAGACGCCTCCCGTCCAGACCCCGCGCGCGATCCCAGACGAGCCAGAGCAGCTCGTGGGCGCTGCGGTCGTGCGTCGTCTGCACCAGGGCGAGGGTCTCGGCGAAGCGCTCGGCGGCGCGTGCCTCGGGGGCATCGACGAGGGCGAGCGAGGCCGGATGCGCCATCGCCTCGCGCAGCAGCTCGCCCGCGGAGCGGGATCCGCCGTCGCCGAGTTCGTGGTGGCGCAGGCGGGAACGCAGGCGTCGCAGGCTTACCGCATCCAGTCCGCCGAACTCCGAGCGCAGCGCCCGGGCGATGGCATCCGGATCGCGCTCTTCTGCCGGGGTCAGCGCGAGCAGCACGATCTCGGCGATCTCGCGCACCGCCGTCTCGCCGCCGAGCGGACGCTGGACCCCGGCGGCGCGGGTCGGCACTTCGCGCGCGGCGAGTTCTGCTTCCAGGCGCGCCACCTGGCCGCTGTCGTGCGCGATCACGGCGAGGTGCCTCCAGCCGATGCCCTCGGCGAGATGCCAGTGCCGCAGGGCACCCGCGATGCGGTCGACCTCTTCGTGCGGGGATGCCGCGAGAAAGGCGCGCACGCGTTCATCGTCCACGGGATCCCTGCCCGGCGACATCCGGTGATCCACGCGACCGGCGGCACCGATCGCCTGCGTGAGGCGGCTCGTCACCGAACGCAGCGCCTCGGACTGCCGATGCGCGTGATCGAGCACCCACACCTCGCCGAGCGCCGCGGCAAGCTCGGCGAACAGCTCGGGGCTGGCCCCCCGGAAGGCACCCGAGGCGATGTCGGGATCGCCGAAGGCCACGACGGCGATCCCGCGTTCGTGCAGCGCCCGCACGAGGTCGACGCCGCCGCGGGTGAGCTCCTGGGCGTCGTCGATCAGCACGAGCCGCAACCGCCCGAGCGGGCCGAGGTCCGCGCCGCCACGGATCAGCGCCGCCGCCTCGCGCTCCAGCTCGGCCGTCTCGCGGTGCGCTGTGCGCATCCAAGCCATGACAGCCTCGTATTCGCGCAGAAATATGCCGACCGCGCGCCAGGTCGCGTTCTCAGAGGCGCGCAGCCGCTCGGCTCCGATCCCGAGCCGCACGCTCTCGGCGAGGAACTCGCGCAGCTCCGCGCGAAAGGACGGCGAGGCGCGCAGCGCCGGGCCGAGTTCCTCGGGCCAGTCCGTACCGTCCGCCTCGAGGATCTCGGCGATGACGCGATCCTGATCGGCACCGGTGAGCAGCGCCGGCGGCTCCTGCCCCCGCGCCGCGGCCCCCGCGCGCACGATCTGGAAGGCGAAGGATCCGACCGAGCGCGCGAGCGCCCCCGGCGTCGCCACCCCGAGCCGGACGCCGATCCGGTCGCGCAGCACGGTCGCGGTCTGCCTGGTCGGGGTGAGCGCGAGCACTTCTTCGGGTGCGAGCTCTCCCTCCTGGACGAGACGCACGAGCCGCGTCTCGAGGGTCGTGGTCTTGCCCGTTCCCGGTGCGCCGATGACGACCGCGGAGGTATCGGCGGGTGCGTCTGCGACGGCGCGCTGCGCGTCATCCGGGATCATGCCTCCACGCTAGCGGGCGGCACCGACACCCCCGGGCGCGCGGTAGAGTTGTGGGCGACCCGATCAGGCGAGGAGCATCCGTGGAAATCAGAATCGGCATCGTCAACACCGGCCGTGAGCTGAGCTTCGAGACCGACGCCAGCGCCGACGAGGTGCACGCGCAGGTCGCGACCGCGCTCGAGCAGGGCGCGACGCACATCCTGCTGAAGGACGCCAAGGGCAGCTCCTACATCATCCCGACCGCGAACCTCGGCTACGTCGAGCTGGGCTCCGACCACTCCCGCCGCGTGGGCTTCGTCGCCTGATCGCCATGTACATCCTGCTCGCCTTCATCGCCGCCTGCTCGGTCGGGATCGCCCTGCACTACTCGCTGCCGCAACGCAATCTGCGCGGCGTCGCCGTGACCCCCGCCATCGCGACCGTCGCGACGGGCGTCATCTACACCGTCCTGCAGTGGGCGGGCCTGCCCGAGTCGAGCGTCTGGCTGTGGCTCGCGAGCATCGGCGGCGGCATCGCCATCGCCGTGATCGGCACCCTCGTGCTCGTGCGCGTCCGCGCGCACCGGGATGCCCGGAGCGCTGCCGAACTGGGGATCGCGCCGCGCTGAGCGCCCCGCGGCATCCGTCGGCTATGCTCGCGGCATGACCCTCTCACGCGGTGCCCTCCTCGCCCTCTCCGCGACAGCACTCCTCGTGCTCGCGGGCTGCGCCTCCGGACCGAGCAACCCCGTGGCCACCTTCGAGGTCGCAGGCGGCGAGACGTTCAAGGTGGAGCTCACGACGCCCGAACTCGTCGATCACGCCCAGAGGCTCCTCGCCGGCGAGAACATCGCCGCCATCCCGAACGGAGTCGTCGTGCGCGGCGAATCGGGCGTGAACGCACCCTGGTCCTGGCACATCGACCCTGCGCAGTTCGAGTTCGCGCACGCCACCACGGAGGTCTGCGACGGGCTCCCCTCCTTCGTCGAGGACGAGACCGTCACCAGCCCCTACTACTGCCCTTGGAGCGCCGTCATCGTCTCGATCGACTAGGGGGAGGCGGGGTCCTGGCGATCGCCCGCTCGAAGATCTGCCAGAGCAGATCGGATGCCATCGCCCCCGACGGCCCGCGCAGCCGCTGACGCACCATCCCGGTCGCCCAGGAACGGAACGGAGGATCCGTGTTCCACACCTCGACCAGTGCGCGGCGAAAGCGGTTGCCCGAGTTGACGAGAGCCGCGGACAGAAGCGCATCGGCAGGGAAGTCGTGCCCGCCCACCGCGCCGGCCAGCAGGCGCTCGAACGCCTCCGATGCGGCCAGGTCGCAGGGCGGGTCGGGTTCTGGCCGGGATGGTCGAGGCATCGGCCGCGGCCAGGGTCAGCAGCGCGTCTGCTTGGCCGGCCGCCGCCCACGCCAGCGCCTCCCAGCAGGGCGAGAAGGGATGCTGGACCAACCTGCTCAGCCGGGCGTAGTCGAACCCCGCTTCCGGCAGAACCAGTGACGCCGTGTGAAGCATGGTCAGCACCGCGCTGAGATCCATCTCGTTCGATGGCCTTTCGAGCTGCGGCGCGGCATGAGCCCATCCCACCAGAGGATCTGGAAGTGATCCTCTGGAGAGACGGCATCCTCGGCCTGCTCGAGCACCTCGCGGTAGATCGCCCAGATCTCCTCGTCTGTGTGACGGACCCCCGCCGGCAGGTAGACGAGCAGATGCGTGGCGTGATCCTCATCGGGACCGGGTTCATCGTGCGTGCCGACATAGGGGTACTGACGCAGATACCCCGCCGCGATCTGCGCAGCATCCATGTCCCTCACCTCCGCCCGGCCCGGTCTCGGAGCCTCGGCCTGAGCCGTATTATGCCGCCGACTCCTGTTCTTCAGACCGCAACTCGCGGACCCTCCTAGAGCATCCCCATCACGAGCGTCGCGAGCACGGCGAGTACGACGAAGACCGGCAGCGCGAGGGCGAGGGCACGGCCGGGATGGCGATCCATGAAGCTCGCGTACTGCGGCGACTGGTCGCGCACCCGAGTCCAGAACTGCTGACCACCGCGCGTGTCGGTCCGGACGTGCACGGCGAGGATCGCGAACAGGGCGCGCATGTCGTCCTCGCTCCACGAGGTCGAATCGAGCACGATCGGCTCCCGGCCGACGGTGTTCGCGATGCTCAGCCGCACCCACTTTCCGACCCCCCGACCGTAGAACTGCTCGAACAGCACAGCCGAGTCGATCTCGTCGTAGCCCAGCCGCGTGCGTCGCCCGATCGCGTTCCGGTACTCGATGCCGCCGTCATCGCACGTCACCCGTTGCGACGAGAGGCAGAGGTAGATCAGGATGCCGACCACGACGATCAGGGCGAGGATGACCATTCCGCGCACCCCGCCGAAGAGGGCGACGGCCAGGATGAGCCCTCCGGCGATCAGGAGGCGCCTGCGGCCGCCCTCGGTGATCCAGCGGTCCAGATCGCACCAGATGACGAACGGCTCGGCCGCCGCCGCGTCCCGCTCCGCACGCTCTGTCACGATCTGCACACCCGTCCGTCGGACTCGTGTGCGGATCGGGACGGGATGTGCATATCGGGACCGAGAAGCCGTGCGCCTAACTCGCCAGTCCCAGCGCGTCCATGCGACGGGCGTGGGCGGCCATGAGCTCGGTGTAGACGGGCTCCACCTGTTCCTCGTCGGCAGGGGCCAGGCGTTCGGGCCGCAGCGCCAGACGCGCCACGAGGATCGTGTCGCCCACCAGGCGTCGCGCCCACAGCGACAGCAGCGACTTCCACTCCGGGTCCGAGTCGATCGTCGCGCGGAGGATGCGCACGACATCCTGCGTCGCGTCATCCGCGCTCAGGATCTCGGCGACCTTCGCGCCCGTGTCGCCGTAGCTCGCCGCCAGAGCGAGGTAGAAGTCATCGAGGATCCCGGCCGTGATGTATACCGACAGCAGCGTCTCGCGCTGGCGCGCCCCGATGGTCTTACGGCGGAAGTCGTCGAGGTGCTCCTGGAAGGGCAGCATCAGTTCGGTGGGGTCGGACCGGTCCTCCCGGATGACCTCGACGATGCGCCGATGCTTGCTCAGCGCCGCCTCGGCCGCGAGCGCGATCGACTCCTTCTCGACGAGGTCGGGCGTGGCCCGGATCATCCGCGAGAGCGTCTCGAAATATCCCAGCTGCAGGTACGCCGCCTGACCGAGAAAGCGATCGAGCTCGGGGGCGAGCTCTGCGAAATCAACGCGCTGCGCGTCGCCCGCCTCGCCGCGCGAGCGCAGTTTCAGTGTGAGACGGGGCTGCTTGCGCTGCCAGAACCAGGTGACCACCCGTTCAGACTACTCGCACGCGGCTCCGCTAGGCTGGAGCGGTCCCGGCATCGGATCGGGACCCCCGCGCCTGGAGAGAACACGCAAGGCGTGGATCCTTTTTCTAAGGCGGCCTTCGCCGCCGGACAGGCACGTGAATCACTGTGACGACTTTCGCTGACCTCGGCGTGGACCCGGACATCGTCGAGGCACTGGCGGCCCGCGGCATCGTGGACGCCTTCCCGATCCAGGAGCAGACGATCCCCCTGGGACTTCCCGGCCAGGACATCATCGGCCAGGCCAAGACCGGCACCGGCAAGACCTTCGGCTTCGGGATCCCCGTCGTGCAGCGCCTGGGCGGCGATCCCGAACACGGCGTCAAGGCGCTCATCGTGGTACCGACGCGCGAGCTCGCGGTGCAGGTGTACGAGGACATCGATCTGCTCACCTCGGGCCGCTCCACGAGCGTGGTCGCCATCTACGGCGGCAAGGCCTACGAGGGCCAGATCGAGCAGCTCAAGGCCGGCGCGCAGATCGTCGTCGGCACGCCCGGGCGTCTCATCGACCTGTCGAACCAGCGACTGCTCGACCTCTCGCACGCGACCGAGGTGGTGCTGGACGAGGCCGACAAGATGCTCGATCTCGGGTTCCTCCCCGACATCGAGAAGATCTTCCAGAAGGTGCCGGCGGTGCGCCACACCCAGCTCTTCTCGGCGACGATGCCCGGCCCGATCGTGGCGCTGGCGCGGCGGTTCATGACGAACCCCATCCACATCCGCGCGAACGACCCCGACGAGGGCCTCACCCAGGCGAACATCCGCCACCTCGTCTACCGCGCGCACTCGCTCGACAAGGACGAGGTGATCGCGCGCATCCTGCAGGCCACCGGACGCGGCAAGACGGTCATCTTCACGCGCACGAAGCGCGCGGCGCAGCGCCTCGTCGACGAACTCGGCGATCGCGGCTTCAACGTCGGCGGGGTGCACGGCGACATGGGCCAGGAGCAGCGCGAGCGCTCCATGGCCGCCTTCAAGGCGGGCAAGCGCGACGTGCTCGTGGCCACCGATGTCGCCGCGCGCGGCATCGACGTGGACGACGTCACGCACGTCATCAACCACACGATCCCGGATGACGAGAAGACCTACCTGCACCGCGCCGGGCGCACCGGACGCGCCGGCAAGACCGGGATCGCGGTGACCTTCGTGGACTGGGACGACCTGCACAAGTGGGCGCTCATCAACCGGGCGCTGGAGTTCGGCCAGCCCGAGCCCACCGAGACGTACTCGTCGAGCCCGCACCTGTACACCGACCTCGACATCCCCGAGGGGACGAAGGGCCGCCTGACGACGGCACCGAAGAGCACCGCTCCTTCGCGCGGACCGCGTCCGGAGCGGGCGAAGGACGTCGCATCCGACGGAACCGGTGGCGGAACGCGTCGCCGGCGGCGGCGCGCCGACGGCTCTCAGCAGCTCGGCTCGACCTTCGCCGATGGCGCGCAGAAACCGGCAGGATCCGGCTCTTCCGCGCCCTCCACCCCGCGCGGAGCCGACGGCTCCGGAACCCACGACGGCAAGGGCGGCGAGCACCACGACGGCAAGCCCGCTGCGCAGCGCCGCCGTCGCCGCCGCCGCTCCGGCGGCGGGGCACCCGCGGGGGCCTGAGGTCCCGACGCGGGGTCAAAAAAGTGCCCTTCGTGCGCACGCGGACAGGGCACTTTCTGACCCCGCGCAGTTCAGCCGGGTCTTCGCGAGCGCTCCGTACGCCTCCGGCGTGACTTCGAGTCGCGTGGAAGCAGGCGAACACGCGAGAACAGGCGGATCGCGCGAAAGGCTGCCTGTTCCTACGCGCTCGCCTGCGCCGGCGTGGACCGATCCTCGTCGTCTTCGGCGTCGGCGGGCGTCTCCTCGACCGTGCGCGGCGGATACACCCAGGTCACGAGCACGACAGAGATGATCATCAGCAGGAACCAGGAGCTCAGCTTCGAGATCGAGACGAGTTGCCATCCGTCGACCTGGTTCGGATAGATCCATGCCCCGGCCAAGGTGCCGATGTTCTCAGCCACGTAGATGAAGGTCGCGACCCCCGCGAACGCCGGTAGCAGAGGCACTCGCAGCGTGCGGCGCCAGACCCTGGCGTGCAGCACGGTCGGCAGCCACAGCGTCACCACGGCGAGGATCAGCACCCAGCGCGCATCCCACCAGAAGTGGTGCAGGAAGAAGTTCACGTAGATGCCCGCGGCGACGATCGCGGCGAGCCAGCGGCGCGGGTAGCGGGTGAATCGGTTGTCGAACAGCCGGTGGACGCGCACCATGTAGGAGCCGACCGCCGCGTAGAGGAACCCGCTGAACAGCGGCACTCCACCGATGCGCAGCACGCCGTCGGCGGCGTAGGCCCAGGATCCGGCATCCGTCTTGAAGATCTCCATGATGGTCCCGGTGAGGTGGAACAGCACGATCACCCAGAGCTCGCGCCCGGTCTCCAGGCGCCCGGCGATCATCCCGACCTGGATCAGGACCGCGACGATCGTGAGAAAGTCGTTGGGCGCGAGCGCGGCGTCTGCGGGATACCAGAGGCGGGTGGCGATGATCGCGACGAGGAGGGCCGCGCCGAAGATGCACGCCCAGGCCTGCTTGAGCACGAAGACGCCGACCTCGATGAGGCCGGCGCGCACGCCGTGATCCGGGGCACCCTGCAGGATGCGGTGCGCGGCGGCGTCGATGCGCCGCTCCAGCGCCGTCGAGTGCTTCACGCTCCGACGGTAGCCGAGATGGCTGAGGCTCAGATGTCAGTCCGCAGGGTCAGAAAAAGCCCAATGGACCCCACGCGAACAGGCACTTTCTGACCCCGGGGTCAGGCCAACCCGCGGATGCGGTGCTCCCCCGCGTACACGTTCAGACGCGGGGTGCGCACGAAACCGGCGAGGGTCATCCCGGACGAGACGGCGAGTTCGACCGCGAGTGAGGAGGGGGCCGACACGGCCGAGAGGATCGGGATGCCGGCCATCGCCGCCTTCTGCACGAGTTCGAAGCTCGCCCGGCCGGACACCTGCAACACGGTGCCTGACAGCGGCAGTCGCCCGCCGAGCACGCCCCAGCCGACGACCTTGTCGACGGCGTTGTGCCGCCCGATGTCCTCGCGGAGCACGAGCAGCTCACCGCTCGCCGCATCGAACAGCGCCGCCGCGTGCAGCCCGCCGGTCTGATCGAACACCGTCTGCGCCTCGCGCAGGCGCTCGGGCAGGCGCAGCAGCTCGGTGACGTGGATCGCCGTGCGATCCGCCCTCAGGTCGAAGGCTGAGACCGTTTCGACGCCCTCGATCGAGGCCTTGCCGCACAACCCGCAGGAGCTGGTCGTGTAGAAGTTACGGCTGAGATCGGTATCGGGCAGCGGCACGCCGGGCGCAAGCGTCACGTCGAGCACGTTGTAGGTGTTGCCCTCATCGTCCGAGCCGCCGAGCACCCCGCCCGTACCCGGCCCGCCGCAGTGGATCGCCCCGCGGAAGTGCTCGGCGGCGGCGACCACTCCCTCCGAGACCAGAAAGCCCGCGGCCAGCTCCACGTCGTGACCGGGCGTGCGCATCGTGATCGCGAGCGGCATCCCGCCCACCCGGATCTCCAGCGGCTCCTCCACCGCCAGGGCGTCCGAGCGCCGCGAGACGTGCACCTCGGCATCCCCGATCCGCACCCGGCTCACGGGCTTGCGCGCGACGATCCTGCCCATGTCGTATCAGCCGCCGAGCGCGCTCAGGGCCGCGCCTCCAGCCGCACGACGACCGATTTGGACGTCGGTGTGCCGCTGACCGCCGCCGTGGAGTCCAAGGGCACGAGCACGTTCGTCTCGGGATAGTACGCCGCGGCGTTGCCGGCCGGCGTGCTGTACTCCACGATCCGGAATGCCTCGGCCCGGCGCTCCTCGACGGCGCCGTCGGCGCGCGTCCACTCCGAGACGAGGTCGACGATCTGCCCATCCTCGAACCCGAGCGAGCGGATGTCCGCAGCGTTGACCAGCACGACCCGTCGCCCGTCGTATATGCCGCGGTAGCGGTCGTCCTTGCCGTAGATCGTGGTGTTGTACTGGTCGTGCGAGCGCAGGGTCTGCAGGATCAGGCGCCCCTCGGGAACGGGGATGTACTCGAGCGGGTTGACCGTGAAGTGCGCCTTGCCGTCGGCGGTCGTGAAGGTGCGGCTGTCGCGGGGACCGTTGGGGAGAAAGAGCGTCCGACCCTTGTCGATCCGGGACTCGAAGTCGTCGAAGCCGGGGACGACCCGTTCGAGGTGCTCGCGCACCCTCGCATAGTCGTGCTCGAGAGCCTGCCAGTCCGCGCGCGGAGCGTTGGGCAGCGCGGCCTCGCCGTCGGCCCCGTCGAACAGCAGCGCGCTCAGCCGTGCGACCAGGGCCACCTCGCTGAGCATGTCGTCGGCGGGTGGCTTGAGCCGCCCGCGAGATGCGTGCACCGCACCCATCGAGTCCTCGACCGTGACCCGCTGCTCACGGCCGCCCCGCGCGTCGCGGTCGGTGCGCCCGAGCACCGGAAGGATCATCGCGCGCCGGCCCGTGACCGCATGCGAGCGGTTCAGCTTGGTCGACACCTGAACGGTGAGGTCCATCTTGGCCATCGCCGCCTCGGTGAGCGTCGTGTCGGGCGTGGCCGAGACGAAGTTGCCGCCCATCGCCATGAAGAAGCGGGCGCGGCCCTCGTGCATCGCCCGGATCGCTTCGACCACGTCGTGGCCGTGCTTGCGCGGGGCGCTGAAGCCGAACTCGGCATCGAGCGCGGCGAGGAAGGCCTCGGCGGGCTTCTCGTAGATCCCCACGGTCCGGTCGCCCTGCACGTTGGAGTGCCCCCGCACCGGGCACACACCGGCCCCCGCGCGACCGATGTTGCCCTGCAGCAGCAGAACATTGACGACCTCGCGCAGCATCGGGACGGAGTGCTTATGCTGGGTGAGCCCCATCGCCCAGCAGACGATGGTCGCGGGCGACTCCCGGAAGCGCTCGCCGACCTCGCGCAGGGTCTGCTCGTCGAGCCCGGTCGCCGCGGTGAACTCCGTCCACTCCAGCGACCGGATGTGCCGCGCGTAGTCGTCGAAGCCCGTGGTGTGGGCCTCGATGAAGGCGCGGTCGAGGATCGAAGGATCCGTCTCTGCCGCTTCGAGCAGATGCTTGCCGACGGCCTGGAACAGGGCCTGATCCCCACCGAGGCGGATCTGCACGAACAGGTCGCTCATCTTCGTGCCGCCCAGCAGGACGCCGCGCACTGTCTGCGGATTCTCGAAGCGGACGAGCCCGGCCTCGGGCAGGGGGTTGACCGCGATGATGAAGGCCCCGCGCTGCTTGGCCTTCTCGAGGGCGCTGAGCATCCGGGGGTGGTTGGTTCCGGGGTTCTGCCCGGCCACGACGATGAGCTTCGCCTCGTGGATGTCCTCGATCGAGACGGTGCCCTTGCCGATGCCGATCGTCTCGGTCAGCGCCGAACCCGAGGACTCGTGGCACATGTTCGAGCAGTCGGGCAGGTTGTTGGTGCCCAGGCCGCGCACGAGCAACTGGTACAGGAACGCGGCCTCGTTCGAGGTGCGTCCCGAGGTGTAGAAGATCGCCTCGTCCGGGTCGTCCAGGCCCCGTAGCGCCTCGGCGATCTCGCGCAGCGCCTCGTCCCAGCCGATCGGGCGGTAGTGCGTGGCGCCCTCGTCCAGGATCATCGGCTCGGTGATGCGGCCCTGCTGACCCAGCCACCACTCGTCGTGATCGCGCAGCTCCTGCACCGAGTGCTCCGCGAAGAAGGCCGGGGTGACCCGCCGGATCGTGGCCTCCTCGGCGACGGCCTTGGCACCGTTCTCGCAGAACTCGAAGAGGTGGCGCTTGTTCTCTTCGGGCCAGGCGCAGCCGGGGCAGTCGAATCCGTCCTTCTGGTTGACGCGAAGCAGGGTCTCGGCGCTGCGGATCACGCCCATCTGCTCCTGCGCGATCTTCAGCGCGTTCAGCACCGCGGGGACGCCCACGGCCACCTCTTTGGGGTGCCGCACCCGGACTTTCGACTCGTCGATGTCGTCGACCGGTGGCCTGCGTGCCATGACGCTCCTCGTTCGTCCCGCTGCTTCCGGGCTCGCACTGCGCTGTCGATCCCGCGTCCTCCCATGCTAGATGCTCCGGGCAGGCCGCTCGCTGCCAGTGCCACGCCAGTCTCATCTCGACATCGAAGTATTGTGCGTGACAGCCCTTCTGCGCTAAGCCTGGTTACAGCACCGTGATGACGGCACCGCCCTGACCGATCGGAGTTCGCGATGAACCGACGCCGCAGCAGCGCCGCCCTCGTTCTCGGCCTTGCGCTGGCGCTCACCGCCTGCGCGGGAAGCCCCCCTCCCGCGCCCGTGCAGACCTCCGACCCCGTTCCCGAGGTGCCGGCGCAGCATCCCTGGGAGGGGGAGTTCGCCGCATACGAGGCGACCGGAACCGTGGCTCCGTTCCTGTTCGCCGCGTACGAGGGGTACGAGGTGACGGGCGCGACCGTGGCACCGGCCGCCGAAGCGGGTGGCGCCGCCCAGGTCAGCATCGAGTTCCTGCCCACCGGCGCGTTGACCTGGCCGGTGACCAACGTCGTCTTCGACGCCGAGGGCAACGACACCGGGTACAACTACACGAAGTTCGTCGCGAACAGCGACGGCACCGGTCACTCGAGATCGAAGACAGAGGCGTGGCAGGAGACTTGTCCCGGACTGAGCGAACATCCACCGAGCGAACCTTTCACCGATATCCTGATCGGCTCCGACGGTCTCGTGCAGAGCTTCGTGGCGCAACTGCCGCTGTCGTTCACCTTCGACGGCGACCCCGGCTGCGCCGTCTACCTCGTCGAGCTGAAGTACCAGCGCGTCGGCTGAGGCCCCGTCCTCAGGGGAAGACCGGGGCGCTGCCCGTGCCGCGCTCGAGGATGCGCGCCAGCATCCCGGCGCTCGTCGTGTTCTCGCCGGGGCGATTGGGCTTGCCCCCGCCGTGGTAGTCGCTGGAGCCGGTGACGATGAGGTCGCGCTTCTCAGCGAGAGAACGCAGCACCTTCTTGCCGTGCTCGGTGTTCTCGCGGTGACCGATCTCCAGGCCCGCCAGGCCCGCGTCGATGAGCTCCTCGATCGCCGCGACCGGCAGCATGTGCTCGCGGCTGACGGTGGCCGGATGCGCGATGACCGGCACTCCCCCCGCTCCCCGGATCAGCCCGATCGCGCGCACCGGGTCGGGGGCGTAGTGCGGCTCGTAGTAGCCGCTGCGCGGGTGCAGGATGCCCGCGAAGGCCTCGCCGCGGTCGCGCACGATGCCCTGCGCGATGAGCGCGTCGGCGATATGCGGGCGCCCCACGGTCGCGTCGTCGGCGGTCTGCGCCAGCACGTGATCCCAGTGCAGATCGAAGTCGTGCGCGATGCGCGCGACGATGCGCTCCGCGCGGCCGATCCGATCCTCCCGGATGCGGGCGCACTCGGCGGCGAGTGCCTCGTCTCGGGGGTCGATCAGGTAGGCGAGCATGTGGACGCTGCGCCAGCCGAGCCGCGTGGACATCTCCATCCCGGGCACGAAGGCCATCCCGAGGACGGATGCCGCAGCCGCCGCCTCTGCCCAGCCGCTCGTCGTGTCGTGGTCGGTGAGGGCGGCGGTGCGCACGCCATGCGCGTGCGCCTGGCGCATGACCTCGGCGGGCGCCTGGGTGCCGTCGGAGTGATCCGAGTGCAGGTGCAGGTCGATCGGCTCGGCGAATCGCATATGTGCGCTCCTTCGGGTTCGAGCCTAGTGATATCGCAGCGACACCAGCGCCCGCGCCAGCGCGCTCACAGGCCCCTGCCCTAGGCTCGGAGTCGTGTTCCGGCTGCTGGGCGTCCTGCTGACGGTCCTGTTCGCCATCGGGACCGCGGTTCTGCTGTGGCCGCAGTTCTTCCGCGTCGAGCAGCTCCTTCCGGTCGCGCAGCTCGTCGCGGTGCGCGGGATCCTGCTCGTCGCCTACCTCGTCATCGCCGTGGTCGCGCTCCTGCTGCTGATCCTGAGACCCCTGCGGCGCCTCGCCGCCTCGGTCCTCGTCATCGCGCTGCTCGGCTCGGCGGTGCTCGGCGGCATCCTGTTCCTGCGCGGCACCGGTCCCGGGGCTCTGCCCGACAAGGAGCCCGGCGACATCCGAGTGATGACCTGGAACACCAACGGCGAGGCGGTCTCGGCCGAGGAGATCGCCCGCGTGATCGTCGAGCAGGATGCCGACATCGTGGCCCTGCCCGAGACCTCACGCGCGGTCGGGATCGACATCGCGACGCTGCTGCGCGAGAGCGGGCACCGGATGTGGGTGCACTACGTGGACTTCCACCCGGATGTGCGCAACGGCCCGCAGGCCTGGCAGACCACGGTGCTCATCTCGCCGAAGCTCGGCGACTACTCGGTCATCCGCTCCTCCAGCGACCGCACGAGCAACACCGGGCAGGTCCCGAGCGCGGTAGTCATGCCCGTGGACGGCACCGGGCCCATCATCGTCGCCGTGCACGCGGTGGCACCGCGGCTGGGCACGATGCAGCAGTGGCGCGCGGACCTGCGCTGGATCGCGGATCAGTGCCCCCGAGGGGATGTGATCCTCGTCGGCGACTTCAACGCCACGATCGACCACATGGCCCCGCTCGGCGTGAACGGGGGCGATATGGGGGCGTGCCGGGATGCCGCGATCCGCACCGGAACAGGTCAAGCAGGCACCTGGCCGGCGTGGCTTCCGATGGCACTCGCGACGCCCATCGACCGGGTGATGGCGAGCGAGGTGTGGGAACCGGTGGGATCCCTCGTGCTGGAGGACAGCGGCGGCAGCGACCACCGCGCGCTCGTTGTGCAGCTCTCGCCGGCGAACTGAGGCGCACGAGCGCACCGCGTGCGAGAATCGACACATGAACACCGCAGAGCAGACCGCCGCGACGCAGGACGCCCAAAAGGCCGCCACCGCCAACGCCAACCGCAAGCAGCCCTACCCGCAGGGCTTCCTCGACATCATCGGCGAGAACTGGGCCGAGCGCCCCGAGTCCCTGCCGCCCGAGCGCGCGCAGGCGCCCTACGCCGCCGCGCGGCGCGCGAAGGTCTCGGCAGCCTTCCCGAGCAAGCGCCTGGTGCTTCCCGCGGGGTCCCTGAAGCAGCGCAGCAATGACACCGACTACCCCTTCCGCGCGCACTCCGCCTTCTCGCACCTGACCGGCTGGGCGAGCGACTCCGAGCCCGACTCGGTGCTGGTCTTCGACCCCACCGCCGACGGACACGACGTCACCCTGTACTTCCGCGAGCGCGCCGATCGCACGACAGCCGAGTTCTACTCCGACGCCACGATCGGCGAGTTCTGGATCGGGCCGCGTCCGGCGCTCGCTGGCGTGGCGGCAGACCTCGGGATCCCGACTGCGCACCTGGACGACTTCGCGGCGGCCGACGACGACGTGACGCTCGATGCCGACGAGGAGCTCACCCGCTTCGTGTCGGAGATGCGCCTTGTGAAAGACGAGTACGAGATCGCAGAGATGCGCCGGGCGGTCGAGGTCACCGCACGCGGCTTCGACGACGTCATCCGCTCTCTTCCGGATGCCGTGGCGCACGCCCGCGGCGAACGCGTCGTGGAGGGCGTCTTCCACCGCCGCGCCCGTGAGGACGCCAACGGCGAGGGATACGACACCATCTCGGCATCCGGACCCCACGCCTGCTACCTGCACTGGACGCGCAACGACGGCGCGGTCGTGCCGGGCGATCTGATCCTGATCGACGCGGGCGTCGAGGCCGAGAGCCTCTACACGGCCGACATCACCCGGACGCTGCCGGTGTCGGGCCGCTTCACCGAGGTGCAGCGGCGGGTCTACGAGACGGTGCGCGAGGCGGCCGATGCCGCGTTCGCGGCGGCGCGGCCGGGCGTGAAGTTCCGCGCGGTGCACGAGGCCGCGATGTCCGTGATCGCGACCCGGGTCGCCGAGTGGGGCCTGCTGCCGGTGACCGCCGAAGAGGCACTGGATGCCGACACGGGCGGCCAGCACCGCCGGTACATGGTGCACGGCACCTCGCATCACCTGGGGATCGACGTGCACGACTGCGCGC
>CAZHML010000025.1:0-32887 GCA_964533745.1 uncultured Microbacterium sp. | reverse complement strand
CCGGGGGTGTCGACGACGTTGATCGTCACCGGGACGTCGCTGTGGATGCCGGAGTAGGTGATCGCCGTGTTCTTCGCGAGGATCGTGATCCCCTTCTCGCGCTCCAGGTCGTTGGAGTCCATGACCCGATCGTCGACCGTGCCGTGCTCGCTGAAGGAGCCGGTCTGGCGCAGCATCGCGTCCACGAGCGTGGTCTTGCCATGGTCGACGTGCGCGACGATCGCGACGTTGCGGAGGTCTGTGCGAAGGGCGTGCGCCATGAAGGTGTCTCTCGGAAGGGGATGCGCCGGGATGCCGACCCTCTATTCTACCGGCTGGCCGCGGCATGCCCCGAACGCGGTTAGTCTGAACGGATGAAGCAGACTCTGCCGCCCGCGCCGCCTGGCCCCGCGCCCTCGCGGGCACGGATCGGCTGGGAGATCGCGATCGTGCTGGCCCTCGGGCTCGGGCAGTCGGCGGTCTACTCGATCGTGGCGCTCAGCTACCGGCTCACGAGCGAGATCGCCCTGCGCGACCAGACCGCGACCCTCAACCCCTCGCGCAGCGACCGCGAGATCTTCGACCTCATCTATCAACTGCTCTCGATCGTCTTCTCCCTCGCTCCGGTCCTGCTGGTCTGCTACCTGCTCTGGTCGTCCATGCGCCCGCACCTCGGCGCTCTGGGTCTCGACGGCACTCGCAAGCGGCGCGACCTCGCCTGGGGCGTGGGGCTCGTCGCCGCGATCGGCATCCCGGGGCTGGGCCTGTACCTCGGCGGACGCGCACTCGGACTGTTCGTCGCGGTGAACCCGGGGGGCCTGGGCGAGCACTGGTGGACGGTTCCCGTGCTGCTGCTCGCGGCGGCGCGCGCCGCGCTGGTCGAAGAGGTGGTCGTGCTCGGGTACCTCTTTGCCCGGTTGCGGCAGGCGGGATGGGGGATCTGGACGATCATCGTGGCGACCTCGGTGCTGCGTGCGAGCTACCACCTCTACCAGGGACCAGGTGCCTTCGTCGGGAATCTTCTGATGGGGCTGCTGTTCGGCTGGCTGTTCGCCCGCAGCGGCAGGCTCGCGCCGTTCTTGATCGCGCACTTCCTGCTGGACGCGGCGATCTTCGTCGGCTATCCCTGGGCAGCCGCCACCTGGCCGGCGCTGTTCGGCCTTCCGGGCTAGCGAACGGCTCCGCTCAGGACGCCGAGCGCCGCTCGCGCTCGCGCTGTTCCCGGCGCTCGCGCTGCACGGACGGATCCGGAATCGGAACCGCCGAGATGAGGCGCTGCGTGTAGGGATCCTTCGGACGGCGCAGGATCTCACTGGTGAGCCCCTGCTCCACGATCTTGCCGTGATGCATGACCACGATCCGGTTCGCCAGCAGGTCCACCACCGCGAGGTCGTGCGAGATGAACAGCACGGCGAACTGCTGCTCCTGCTGGATTCCCTGCAGAAGCTCCAGCACGCGCGCCTGCACCGAGACGTCGAGCGCCGAGGTCGGCTCGTCAGCCACCAGGAGCTTGGGCGAGAGCGCGAGCGCCCGGGCGATGCCGATGCGCTGCCGCTGCCCGCCGGAGAGCTCGTTCGGGTAGCGGTTGCGGAAGGAGCGCGGCAGCTCCACCTGATCCAGCAGCTCGGTCACCCGCTTCTGGCGCTCGGAACGACCGACCCCAGCCAGCAGCAGCGGCTCCGCGATCGACTCGCCCACCGGCCAGCGCGGGTTGAGGGACGAGCCCGGGTCCTGGAAGACGATGCCGATCTGACGACGCACCGTCTGCAGGGCGTGACCCTTCAGGCCCACCATCGAGGTCCCGTTGACCTTCATCTCACCCGAGACGATCGGGAGCAACCCCACCACGGCGCGACCGATCGTGGTCTTTCCGCTGCCGGACTCGCCGACCAGGCCCAGGATCTCACCGGGCCCGATCTCGAGCGTGGCCTCCTCGACGGCCCGGAAGGCCGGCACCCGACCCTGCTTCGGGTAGTCGATGGTGACGTTTTCCATCGCGAGCACGGGGTTCGCGAAACGGGTCTGAGCGACCTGGGCCTCTTTCTCGACCGGGTTGTCCAGGCGCGGCACCGCCTCCAGCAGCAGCTGCGTGTAGGGCTGCCGCGGGTCGCCGAAGATCTGCGCGGCAGTGCCATGCTCGACCAGAACACCGTCCTTGAGCACCAGCACGTGATCGGCGAGGTCCGCCACGACGCCCATGTCGTGCGTGATGAGCACGATCGCGGAGTTCAGGCGATGGTGCAGCGAACGCAGGAGGTCCAGGATCTCGGCCTGCACGGTGACATCGAGGGCCGTCGTCGGCTCGTCCGCGATCAGCAGCAACGGGTCTGCGGCGATCGACTGCGCGATCATCGCGCGCTGCCGCTGACCGCCCGAGAGCTGGTGCGGGTAGGAGTTGTAGGCCTTGGGCGGGTCCGGCATCTCGACCATGCGCAGCAGCTCGATCGCCTTGATCTTCGCCTTCGCCTTGGTCAGAGCCTTGTCGTGCGTCTGCAGAACCTCGACGATCTGGAAGCCGACCGTGTACAGCGGGTTCAGCGCCGTCATCGGCTCCTGGAAGATCACCGCCGCGCCACCGCCGCGGATCTGGCGCAGGCGCCTCTCCTCGAGGCCGACGAGCTCCTCGCCGGAAAGCTTGGCCGAGCCCGAGACGCGACCATTGGTGGGCAGAAGCCCGATAAGCCCCATCGACGAGGTGGACTTGCCCGAACCCGACTCGCCGACGATCGCGAGCACCTCGCCCGGATACACCTGATAGCTGAGGTCACTGACGGCGGGGATCCACTCGCCGTCCACCCAGAACTCGACGGTCAGACCTGACACGTCGAGGATCGGCTGGCGCTCGTTCATGCGGCCTCCCTGCGCGTTTCCTGGCGGAGCATCGCTTTCGGCCCGGCCTGTGTGAGGATGATGGGGTGACGCACATCCCCGGCGAACCCCTCGTACTCGCCTCTCGCGGCGGCCGGCTGCTGGGCGCTGCCGCCGGGGGCCTGGCGGTACTCAGTTACGTGTTCAGCGTGATCGGCTCGCCCGAGCAGTGGTTCGCGCTCCTGGGCGGCCACGCCCTTGTGGTGGCCCTGGCGTGGGCGGTCGGCTGGCAGCCCGCGGTGATCGTCGAGGACGATGCCGTGACGCTGCGCAACATCGTGCGCTCGCACCGCATCCCGCTCGCGGCGATCCAGGAGGTCAACACCCGCTTCGGCCTTGCGATCGTGGCGGACGGGCAGCGCTACGGCGCCTGGGCGGCCCCCGCGCCCGGGACGCTGCACACCATGCGCCTGGACGTCTCGCGCGTGGATCGCCTGCCCGAGAGCAGCTACGAAGAAGGCACCGTCCGTCCGGGCGATGACCCGGTGACGGCTTCGGGCGTCGCGGCCCTGCACGTTCGCCGCGGCGTCGAGCGCCACGCCGTCCAGGGGAGCGGGAACGGCAGCCGGACGGTCACCACCGAATGGCATATCCGCACGATCGCGGCGGTGCTGATCAGCGCGGCGCTGCTGGCGCTGGCGATCTACTCCTGAGCGGAGCGCGATGACGGACGCGCGGCCGGTCACGGCTTCTTCTCCGTGACGGTGATCGTGATGGTCTCGTCGGGGGTGTCGACGGTCACGGTCTTCCTCTCCGGCATCAGCGCCGCCAGCTGGGCGCGGAAACCGAGTCTCGGGATACGGCGCTGACGCGGGTCGAAGGCGTCGCGCAGGCCGTCACCGATGAAGTTAATGCAGAGCGTGATCAGCACGATGAACAGACCCGGCCACCAGAACAGCCAGGGCCGCGTCTGGAAGGCCTCGCGGTACTCCGAGATGATCTGTCCGAGCGACACATCCGGTGCGACGATGCCCAGCTGCAGGTACGACAGCGCGGTCTCGGTGAGGATGGCGGCCGCCATCAGCAGAGTCGCGTTCACCACGATGACGGCGATCGAGTTCGGCAGCATGTGCCGGAAGATGATCCTGCCCGAACCCGCGCCCACCACGCGCGCGGCATCGACGAATTCTCGCGCACGCAGGGTGAGGAACTCGCCGCGCACGAGCCTTGCCAGACCTGTCCACGACAGCACGCCCAGGACTATTCCGATCGCGAGGGCGTTGCCCCCGAAGGCGCGTCCGGCGATGGCGGCGAGCACCAGCAGCGGGATGACGATGAGGGTGTCGGTGAGGCGCATCAGCACGTCGTCGATCCAGCCGCGGAAGAAGCCGGAGATCGCACCGACGACGGTACCGATCACGGTGGCGATGCCTCCGACGAGAACCATGACGATGATCGACTGCTGCGTACCGCGCATGACCCGGGCAAAGGAGTCCTTGCCGAGGGCATCCTGCCCGAAGGGGTGCTGACCCGGTGTGAACAGGCTGTTCCAGGTCGGTGCCCCGCCCTCGTTGAAGATCGGATAGTTGGTGTACCAGTTGTACGGCCACCAGCCGGGGATACGCCAGCCATCGGGCTGCGTCACTCCGTCGACGATGACCAGCTTGCCGGTGCCGCCGATGATGACGCCGACCGACGTGAATGCCAGCAGCACGATCGCGAAGAGCACCGTGAGCGAGATCACCGCGCCCTTGTGCCGCCAGAAGCGCCGCCAGACGACGCGGGACTGGCTCAGGCCCTCGAGGCTCGCCTGCTCGATGCTGAGCTCTCTGTTGCGCTCCGCCGAGGCAGCCCGCGCGCTCTTCTTCTTCGTCTTTTCGCTCTGATCCGTCATCACTTCACCCGGATTCTGGGGTCCAGCAGCGCGTAGCTGAGGTCGGCGATCAGGTTAAACAGGATGGTGAGGCCACCGACCAGCAAGAAGTAGCCCATCACCAGATTCACGTCGGTCGCTTCAAGACCGGCAAGGAACAGCGCACCCATGCCTTGCCAGCCGAAGATCGTCTCCGTGATGATCGCGCCGCCCAGGAGCCCGCCGATGTCGAAGGCGATGATCGTGGTGATCGGGATCAGCATGTTGCGGAAGGCGTGGCGCATGATCACGGTGCGCTCGTTCAGACCCTTCGCGCGGGCCGTGCGCACGTAGTCGAGGTTCAGCACCTCGAGCAGGCTCGCCCGGCTGTAGCGGGTCCAGCCGGCGATCGACACGATCGACAGGGCGATGGTCGGCAGCAGCAGGTGCGCGAAGCTGTCGAGCATCTGCATCCACATATCGACATCGGGACGAACGTCGAAGCCCGGAGTCGTGGCACCGAAGGTGGGGATGAAGCCGTTCGTGAGGGGGATCTTGGACTTGTAGTGCGGGTAGACCGTCATCATCATGTCGATGATGAGGGTCCCGAAGCTGAGCAGCGACACGATCGCACCGGTGCGGGCCAGCTC
The DNA here is from genome assembly GCA_964533745.1 of uncultured Microbacterium sp. Lineage (GTDB taxonomy): Bacteria > Actinomycetota > Actinomycetes > Actinomycetales > Microbacteriaceae > Microbacterium. The sequence continues at coordinate 27,598 of CAZHML010000025.1, read as the reverse complement.
GCGCTTGTCGTCGGTGCCCCAGGCGAAGCCCGAGGCGATACCGAGCCCGATGGCGGCAGCGGCCAGAGCCCAGAGGATCCACGGCTGCATGATCGGGTGGGGGCCTTGGCTCGCGAAGAACAGGTACTGGAGCGGATACCAGAGGGCGGCCCACACCAGCACCGGGGTTGCCGCGGCGGCCAGCGCGCGCTTGTTCTCCAGGCCGTTCGAGATCAGCACGATCACGAGGGCGATGCCGGCACCGAGCAGCAGAACGCCGATGATGCCCAGGCCCGGCTCCTTGAACCATCCGGTATGCACCAGCGCATAGAGGACGGCGACCGGGGCGGTGCCCGCGATGACGAAGGCGATCCCGCGGCGGATGATGTCTCCGCCCGCCACGCTGGCGCCTATCAGACCGACGAGGACGCCGATGATGATGTAGGTCGATATCTCGACATGGGGATTATCGAAGAACTTGTTCAGCTGGATCGAGCCGAACTCCTTCAGCAGCACCGCCACCCAGAAGATCGGCAGCGAGTAGAACACGAAGGAGATGAAAGTCGTGGCGTAGTCGAAGCCCGAGTACTGGCGAAGGGCGGTGATCATGCCGATCCCGATACCGAGGATCGCGGCGATGACGGTGGCCCAGGTGACCAGTTGAATCGTGGACCAGCTTGCCGTGGCGAGCGCCTCGGTGACGGGCTGGTCGCCGCGGATGTACGAGACACCGAGGTCGCACCGGCCGATGAGGCACCCGGCCGCTCCGCGCAGCCACCACAGGTAGCGCAGCGGTACCGGCTGATCGAGGTTCAGCTTGGCGATCCGGTCATCGATGTACTGCTGACGCTTGGGATCGTTGGATCCCTTGAGGTCCCGCAGCGGATCGCCGGTGATGGCGGTGAGTGTGTAGACGATGAATGATGCGACGAGCAGCACACCGACGATGGCCAGGAGCCGTCGTCCTATGTATGTGATCATGCCTGTCCCCTGCTTCTGTTCGCGCCAGCATATACCGGCGTGGCCTCGCTGGCCAGAACCCACCGGTGGCGGGCCCTTTCGGACCCGCCACCGATGTTGCGAGTGCTAACCGATTACTGCGTGGGCTCCTCGGCCTGGACCGGAGTCCAGTCCCAGAAGTTCCACAGGTAACCGGGCTGCAGGGCGTTCGCCTTGACGCCGGTGACCTTCGCCTTGTTCCAGACCACGAGGCCCGGGAACTGGAAGATGGTCGTACCGTAGGCGTCGGCAACCAGGCGCTTCTCGATCTGACGCTGCAGTTCAGCCTGCTTCGCCGGGTCGGGCTCGACGTTCAGCTGACGGAGCAGCCCGTCGACCTCGTCGTTGCCGTAACCGGTGTAGTTGCCACCCTTGGTCAGCGGCTGGCTCCAGTCGTAGCTGGCCCAGATCTGGTCAGATCCGGACACCGCGAGCGACGTGGAGGCCCAGGCGAAGATCACCGCGTCGTGCGAGGTGATGGCAACTTCCTCGGGGTCGGTGAACAGCCAGTCCGGCTCGTCGTCAGCGATCACGTTGAAGCCGGCCTTGAGGGCCGAGAGCTGGATGAGCTCGAACTCCGACTGACGACGCACGTTACCGGTGGGCCACCAGAACTTGACGTCGATCGGGGTCTCGACACCCGCCTCGGCGAGGAGCGCAATGGCACCGTCGATGTCGAGGTTACCGAAGGCGTTGTTGAAGTCGCTGAACTCGACGATCGAGTCGTACGCCGGCGAACCGGGGATCGTCAGGAACGAGTTGCGCGGCTCCGTGTTCGGGTTCAGCGGCTTGATCAGCTTCTCGATGATCTCGTCACGCGGAATCGTCTTCAGGAACGCCTGACGCACCTTCTGAGCCTTCACGGCGTCGCCGCCGTAGTGGGCCGGGTCGAAGGGGCCGCCGTTGTTGACGGTGAGGTCAACGTGCTCGTAGGTCGCCTCTTCGTTCTGCTCGAGGTCGGCGTCCGCGATGCCCTTGGCGATCTGCAGCGAGTCCTGAGTCGGCTGGCCGGTCCAGATGTCGACCTCACCCGAGGCGATGGCCTGAAGGGCTGCAACCGAGTCCTTCAGCGTACGGATGGTGACCTTCTCGAACTTGGGCTCCGGACCCCAACCGGTGTAGAGGGGGTTGGCCTTCAGCGTGATGTACTGGTCCTCGACGATGTTGTCGATGACGTACGCACCGTTGGTGAGGGCAGCAGCCGGCGACGCCGGAAGCGTCGTGTAGCCGTAGCCCGCGTTCCACGCGGTACCAAGCGCGGTCAGCACAGCGCCGTCGTTGTTCTGGATCGCGGCGATGACCTTGGCCTTGGCGTCGACAGCGAACTTCTTGGCTGCCTCGTAGTAGGCCGAGTAGTCGATCGAGCCGTCTTCCTCCGGCGCAGCCTTGGCAGCGTCGTAGGCGTCCTGGACGTCCTTGTACTCGTCCGGGTAGGCCAGCGCGTAGGTGCCGTGAGCCGAAACGCCCACACCGAAGCCCAGCTCCCAGTCGGGGTAGGTCTCGGCGTAGACCAGGGTGATCGTGCCCGTGTCGATGGTGGCGGTCGTCGAGACGGCCTCACCGGCGGGGGCGGCGAACTGCGGGTAGACGAGCTTGCCGTCGGACCCGATGTGCGACACAGCCCACGACAGCAGGAGGTCTGCCTCGTCCACCGGGACGGAGTCCGACCACAGCGGCGAGTTCTCGGTGGCCAGCGTGTAGACCACGGTCAGCGGGGAGTCCGAGGTCTTCTCGAACTTTCCGAACTTCTCGTTGCGAACCAGCGCCGGGTCGGCGTTGTAGTACGCGAAGCCGGAGTCGGTCAGGTACTTGACGTTACCGTTGGCGGTGTTGTTACCGGCCGAGCTTCCACTGTTGAAGTGGAAGAAGCCGTTGTTGTAGGCCAGGGTGATCTCGGTGCCGCTGACGATCGGCGACGTGTACGAGGGGCCTGCGCAGCCACTCAGAACGAGAGCACCTGCAGCCACCGCGGCAACGCCGGCGGCGATGCGAGTGAACTTCATTAGGGGTTTCCTCCTGTGCAAAGGGTTTATGGGCACGCGTCAAAGTCGGCTCGGGCCCAGATGATCAATAGCGTACGGAATGTCTAATCAAATGTCACCTCCTGCGATGCGTTGCGTGTCGAATCGTTACGTATTGGAAACCATCCCTGCGCACTCAGGCAAAGGCCTCGGGGGGCGGACAGGCGCACACCAGGTTCCGGTCGCCATAGGCCTGATCGATGCGGCGCACGGGCGGCCAGTACTTGCCCGCCACGAGCGAGCGCACCGGGTACGCCGCATCCTCGCGGGTGTAGGCGTGCTCCCACTCCCCCGCGATGAGCGAGGCCGCGGTGTGCGGGGCGTGCACGAGCGGGTTGTCATCGCGCGGCCACGTTCCGGATGCCACGGCCTCGGCTTCGGCCTTGATCCGCACCATCGCCTCGACGAAGCGCTCGATCTCGGCCAGGTCCTCGGACTCGGTGGGCTCGACCATGAGCGTCCCCGGAACCGGGAACGACATCGTCGGCGCGTGGAAGCCGTAGTCGATCAAGCGCTTGGCCACGTCGTCGACCGTGATCCCGGTCGCCTCCTTGAGGGGGCGCAGATCCAGGATGCACTCGTGCGCGACCCGCCCGCTCGCTCCGGTGTAGAGCACGGGATAGTGCTCGCCCAGGCGCGCGGCGACGTAGTTGGCCGCCAGTACGGCGGCAGCCGTGGCATCCCGGAGTCCCTCGGCGCCCATCATCCGCACGTAGGCCCACGAGATCGGCAGGACGCCCGCCGACCCGTAAGGCGCGGCCGACACCGGCCCGCCGTCGAAGACGAAGCCGCCGGCGTGCGAAGGGCGCTGCGCGAGCGGATGCGAGGGCAGGAAGGGGGCGAGGTGCGCTTTGGCCGCGACCGGGCCCACCCCCGGACCTCCCCCGCCGTGCGGGATGGCGAAGGTCTTGTGCAGGTTCAGGTGCGACACGTCGCCGCCGAGGTCGCCGAAGCGGGCGTAGCCGAGCAGAGCGTTCAGGTTCGCGCCGTCGACGTAGACCTGCCCGCCCGCCGCGTGCACGGCCGCGGTGATGTCGATCACATCCTGCTCATACACGCCGTGCGTGGAGGGATAGGTGATCATGAGGGCTGCGAGCGCCCCGGCGTGCTCGGCGATCTTGGCGCGGAGGTCCGCGAGATCGACATTGCCGAGCTCGTCGCAAGCCACGACGACCACCCGCATCCCTGCGAGGACCGCCGAGGCCGCGTTCGTGCCGTGCGCGGAGGAGGGGATCAGGCACACCGTGCGATCCAGGTCACCGTTCGCGCGGTGGTATCCCCGGATCGCGAGGAGCCCCGCGAGCTCGCCCTGCGATCCCGCATTGGGCTGCAGCGAGACGGCATCGTAGCCGGTGACCTCGGCGAGCCAGCCCTCGAGCTGCTCGACGAGATCGAGATATCCCCGCACGTCCGACTCGGGGGCGAAGGGATGGATCCCGGCGAACTCCGGCCAGGTGACCGCCGCCATCTCGGTGGCCGCGTTCAGCTTCATCGTGCAGGAGCCGAGCGGGATCATCCCGCGGTCCAGCGCATAGTCGCGGTCGGCGAGCGTCTTCAGGTACCGCATCATGGCGGTCTCGGAGCGGTGGGCGTGGAAGACCGGATGGGCCAGGTACTCGTCCTGGCGCAGGAGCGCGGCGGGAAGCCGCGTTTCGGTTCGCTCAGCTCGCGAGGTGCCCGGGAGCGTGGCACCGAACAGCTCTGCCACTCTCTGAAGATCGGACATCGTGGTGGTCTCGTCCACCGAGATGCCCACCGTGGTCGCATCGGCCCGATGCAGCAGGACGCCGACCTCCTCGTGCGCGCGAGCGACGAGGGATGCGGCATCCGCCACCCGCACCCGCAGGGTGTCGAAGAAGGCCTCGTGCACGACCTCGGCACCGGTCTGCGCGAGCCCGTCGCGCAGCAGCGCCGCATGCGCGGCGACCCGCGAGGCGATTGCGCGCAGGCCCTCGGGCCCGTGATAGACCGCGTACATCGAAGCCATCACAGCCAGCAGCACCTGGGCAGTGCAGATGTTCGAGGTCGCCTTCTCGCGACGGATGTGCTGCTCGCGTGTCTGCAGCGCGAGACGGTAGGCGACAGCGCCGTCGGCATCCACCGAGACTCCGACCAGGCGTCCGGGCAGTTGTCGCTCCAGCCCCGCGCGCACGGCCATGTAACCCGCGTGCGGCCCGCCGAATCCCATCGGCACGCCGAAGCGCTGGGTCGTCCCGACCGCGACATCGGCGCCGAGCGAGCCGGGCGAGCGCAGCAGGGTCAGGGCGAGCAGATCGGCGGCGACCACGACAAGGCCACCCGCCGCCTGCACGGCCGCGATGACCTCGGAGGGATCCCAGACGCGCCCCGAAGCACCCGGGTACTGGATGAAGGCGCCGAAGACGTCGATGTCGTCCGGCGGCGGCGAGAGGTCGTAGGCCGTCTCGTGCAGCACGATGCCGAGGGCCTCGGCCCGGTGCGCGAGCACGGCCTTCGTCTGCGGCAGCGCGTCGGCGTCGACGAGGAAGACGTTCGAACTCGACTTCGAGGCGCGGCGGGCGACCAGCATCCCCTCGACGACGGCCGTGGCCTCATCCAGCATCGAGGAGTTCGCGGTGGCGAGCCCCGTGAGATCGGCGACCATCGTCTGGAAGTTGATCAGCGCTTCCAGCCGCCCCTGCGAGATCTCGGGCTGGTAGGGCGTGTAGGCGGTGTACCAGGAGGGATTCTCCAGGACGTTGCGCTGGATCACCGCGGGGGTGATCGTGCCGTAGTAGCCCAGGCCGATCATCGCCCGGTTCACCCGATTGCGGCCCGCGAGCATCCGCAGCTCTTCGAGGGCCTCGGACTCGGATGCTGCGGGCGGAATGCCGCTCGCCGTGGCATCCGTCCCGGGCTCGATGAAGATGGAGGCGGGGACGGCCTGGCGCATGAGCGCGTCCAGTGAGGCATCCGGGATCCCGAGCTCGTCGAGCATCCGGCGGCGGGTGTCTGCGGTCGTCCCGATGTGACGGTCGGCGAAAGAGGTCAACTCCTAACCCTCCGTGTGCGCGACGTAGCCCGCGCGGTCGAGCAGGCCCGTGGTGGCGTCCTCGGCGACGGCGACCCGGATGAGCCAGCCGTCCTCGAAGGGCGAGGAGTTCAGCATCGAGGGATCGGCGACGACAGCGTCATTGACCTCGGTGACGGTGCCGCCGACCGGCGCGTAGAGCTCCGAGACGGACTTGATCGACTCGGCCTCGCCGAAGACGTCCCCGCGGCGCAGCTCGGTGCCGACGGCGGGCAGTTCGACGAAGACGATGTCGCCGAGAGCGTCAGCCGCGAAGTCGGTGATGCCGACCGTCGCGGTCTCGCCGTCGACGGCGACCCATTCGTGTTCTTCGCTGTAGTGCAGGGCGTTCAGATCGGTCATTTCTCTCTCCGGTAGAAGGGCAGGGCGGTGACGGACGCGGGGATCCGCGTGCCGCGTACATCCAGGAGCACCGAGGTTCCCAGGTCGGCGAACGCCGGTTCGATGAAGGCCATCGCGACGGGATGGCCGAGCGTCGGGCTGAGGGTGCCGCTGGTGATCTCGCCGATCACGGTGCCCTCGTCATCGAGAACGGCGTAGCCGGCGCGGCCCGCGCGCCGGCCCTCGGCGGCCAGGCCCACGAGCACGCGCGCACCCTCGGCGGGCTCGATGCCCTTGCCGACATAGGCGTCCTTGTCGGCGGCGATCACGCGGCCGAGGCCCGCCTGGGCGGGGTGCACGTCGAGCGAGAGCTCGTGACCGTACAGCGGCATCCCGGCCTCCAGGCGCAGCGTGTCGCGGGCCGCGAGGCCTGCGGGCACGAGGCCGTGGGCCTCGCCGGTGGTCAGGATCGCGTCCCAGAGCTCGGGGGCGTCGGCGGTGCGCACGAGCAGTTCGAAGCCGTCCTCGCCGGTGTAGCCGGTGCGGGCCAGGAGCAGCGGCTCACTCGCCCAGCGCGCGCTCGCCCAGGCGTAGTAGCGCTGCTCGGCCCAGGGGGTGCTGACCTCAGCGATGCCGGGGGTCTCGGCGAGGATGCGCTCGGCGGCAGGGCCTTGCACGGCCAGCAGGGCGTAGTCGTCGGTGACGTCCGCGAGCTGCACATCCAAGCCCGCCGCCCGGGCGGTCAGCGCGGCGAAGGCGGCGTGGCGGTTGCCCGCATTGGCGATGACCAGATACTCCTCATCCCCCAGCCGGTAGACGATGACGTCATCGACGACGCCCCCGGCATCCGAGAGGATCAGCGAGTACTTCGCCCGGCCGGGTGCCAGGGTCGACAGCCGCCCGGCGAGCGCGAAGTCGAGGTGGGCCGCGGCGTCCGGACCCTGGACGCGGAACTCGGCCATGTGCGAGATGTCGAACAGGCCCGCAGCCTCGCGCACCGCGGCGTGCTCGGCGAGGTCCGAGGTGTAACGCACCGGCATCTGCCAGCCGCCGAAGTCGGTGAAAGATGCGCCGAGCGCCTCATGGCGGTCGCGGAGCACGGTGAAGCGCGATCCCGCACCGGGCGTGGGGTCTGACATGGAGTTCTCCCGCATCGAGGATGACGGCACGCGCTGTGCGCGGCCGGGGAACTCCCCCTCTGTCATGGGCCTGAGAGCTTCGCCGCGACGCGCGCGGTTTTCACCTTCGGCGGATCACGAGTGAAGAGGAGACGCTGGGCGCGCCTCCGGCGAGATCGGTTTCGGCGTGCCCGCCTTCGGCGGGCTTGCTCAACCCGATTTCTCGCTTCGCTCGAAATCGCTTTTCAGAGCGGCCGGGCCTGTGCGGTACGCGGTACCTGAGAGATTGGCGGGGAGGCTTGCTCCTTCGGTGTCCGGCGCACCGGAACTCTCCCGCACAGGTCGTGTGGCCTGTCTTCAGTTGTCGGTACACCCTACCGCGTCGCCGGGCGCCTGGCGAGCATCCCGGCACGAATGCACGATCCGGACACACCTGCACGAGGGAATCGGCGTTCCGGTCGTGCATCCGTGCCTGCCTCGTGCAGACGTGCCGGGCGAGCATCTGTGCCCGTAGACTCGGCGCGTGCCCTCTCCGCTCGTCACCGTCATCGTGCCCGGGCGCGACATCGCGGCCTTCGCCCCGGATGCCCTGGCGTCGCTGCGCGCGCAGACCGAGCCGCGCTGGCGGGCGATCCTCATCGACGACGGATCGCGCGACGAGACGGGCGCGGTGTTCGCCGATGCTGCAGCATCCGACCCGCGCTTCACCGTCGTCGCCCACGCCGAGGCCCTGGGACTGGGAGCCGCGCGCAACGCCGGGCTCGCCCTCGTGGACACTCCCTATCTCGGCTTTCTCGACGGCGACGACGAGTTGGCACCGGATGCCCTCGCCCGGCTTGTCGGCACGCTGGAGCATACCGGCAGCGATTTCGTCGCCGGGGCCTACGTCCGCTCGCGCCTCGTCGATGGGCGCTACGCCGCCGGTCGCGTGCAGCCCTGGGTGCGGGCTGCGACCTCGCCGGAGCGCCTCGGCACGACCCTCGCCGCGCACCCGGCCGCCACGGGCAACATCGTCGCGTGGTCGAAGGTGAGCCGGACCGAGCTCTGGCGGGACCGTCGCTTTCCCGAGGGCGTCGCCTACGAAGACCAGGTCGTCGCGCAGGAGATGTACGCCGGGGCACGTCTGTTCGACGTCGTCCCGGACGTCGTCGTGCGCTGGCGGCTGCGCGACGACGGCACGTCGATCACGCAGGGCAAGGACCGGATCGAGGTGCTGCGCGACTACCTTGCCGCGCTTCGCGGCGGCCTCGAGGTGCTCCGCCGCGCGGAGGTCCCGGACGCCGTCACCGCGCGCCTCGACCTGATCCTCGCGATGGACGTGCCGCCGCTGGAGGCGATTGCGCAGCAGCATCCCGATCCCGCCTACGCCGCGGCGCTGGATGCCTTTCTCGCCGATCTGCGCGCACTCCCCGAGTTCGCCGCCGCACGCCCGGACCCCTCCCTGCGCGAGGCGCTCGCCTGGTGAGTCGCATCACGGGCAGGCATGGACTGGCGCGGGGTCAGCCGACCCGGGCGATCACCCCTCGTCGGGGTACACCGGGGCGTCCGGGCGAGGAGCGGAGAAGAGTCGCGTTGCGGCGGTGATCGCCGAGACCGCGTCCTCGGCGGGCGAACCCGCCGGTGCCTGATCGGCTCGCCGCTCGGGAAGGGGGGCGGGCTCGCCCTCCATCCCCTCGATGCGCGCGGCCGCGAGCTGCTGCGCGGCGAGCTGCGCGTACAGGCCGCCGAGGGCGAGCAGCTCCTGGTGCGTGCCGGACTCCACGATCTGCCCGGCCTCGATCACGTGGATCGTGTCGGCATCGATCACGGTCGAGAGCCGATGCGCGATCGACAGTGTCGTGCGGCCCTTGGCCGCAGCGTCCAGCGCCTCCTGCACGACCCGCTCCGAGACGGTGTCCAGCGCCGAGGTCGCCTCGTCCAGCAGCAGCACCGGCGGATCCTTCAGCAGCACCCGCGCGATCGCGATGCGCTGCTTCTCGCCGCCCGAGAGCCGGTAGCCGCGCTCGCCCACGACGGTGTCGTAGCCCTGCTCGAATCCCTCGATGACGTGGTGGATGTTGGCCGCCCGGCACGCTTCGACCATCTCCTCCTGGCTCGCATCGGGCTTGGCGTAGAGCAGGTTCTCGCGGATCGTGGCGTGGAAGAGGTACGTCTCCTGCGAGACGATCCCGACGTGGTCGATGATCGATTCCTGGGTGAGGGTGCGCACGTCCGCGCCGGAGAACAGCACCGTGCCTGCGGACGCCTCGTACAACCGCGGCGCGAGGTACAGCACTGTCGTCTTGCCCGCCCCGGAGGGACCCACGAAGGCGACGTGCTCGCCGGGACGCGCGACGAAGGACACGCCCTGCAGCGTCGCGCGGGCATCGCGCGAGGCGTCGGGATAGCGGAAGACGACATCCTGGAACTCGATCTGCCCCCGTGGCCCGGGCGCGTCCGAGACGGCAATGGCATCCGGCGCATCCTGGATCGCGGGCACGAGGTCGAGGTACTCGAAGATGCGGGCGAACAGTGCCGACGAGGTCTGCAGATCCAGCGCCACCCGCATGAGCCCCATGAGCGGCTGGAGCAGCCGTGCCTGCACGGTCGTGAAGGCGACGACGGTCCCGGCGGTGATGGCTCCCGCACCCCCTGCGATGAGGTACCCCGAGACGAGGTAGATGACGGCGGGCACGGATGCCATCAGCACCTGGACGACCGCGAAGAAGCCCTGCCCGCTCATCGCCCGGCGCACCTGCAGCTTGACCTGATTGCGGTTCTCGTCCTGGTAGCGCTCGGATTCGGTGCGCTGCCGGTTGAAGGCTTTCGACAGCAGCATCCCGGACACGCTCAGCGTCTCTTGCGTGATAGCCGTGAGCTCCGAGAGCGACTCCTGCGTCTGCGCGGCGATGCGCGCCCGCACCTGGCCGACCCGGCGCTGCACGAAGATGAGGAAGGGCATCATGACGACCGCGATGATCGTCAGGCGCCAGTCGATCAGGATCATCGCGACGAGCGAGGCGATCACGGTCACCACGTTGCCGAGGATGCTCGTGACGGTGTTCGTGAGCACGCCGGAGACCCCGCCGACGTCGTTCTGCAGACGCGACTGGATGACACCGGTCTTCGTGCGCGTGAAGAATCCCATCTCCATCGCCTGCAGGTGCTCGAAGAGCTTCACGCGCAGGTCGCCCGTGACGCTGTTGCCGACCGTGGAGGTCAACCAGGTCTGCGCGACACCGAGTGCCGCCGAGAACAGGAACAACCCGATCATCGCCAGGACCAGGACCAGCAGCAGGCGCAGATCCGGGCTGCCGCCATCTATCGGGAACAGCGCGTGGTCGAAGATGCGCTGGATGATCAGCGGCGGGATGACGGCGATGGCGGCACTGATGATCACGATGAAGCCGGTGAAGACGATGCGTCCGCGATAGGGGGCGAAGAGAGCCACCACCCGGCGTCCCAGACCTTCGATCCGCGGTGCCTGCGCGTTGGCCTTCCGCTGTGCTGCCTCATCCACGCCGCGGAAGCCGCCTCCGCGGCCACCGCCACCCATTCCACCCATGCTCATGCGGCCCATCATACATGTCACTTGACATGTAATCAAAAGCTGGGAGACTCCCCCTCCCGGACGGCGCTATGCTGTAGCGCTTGCACACATGCCTTCGCACGCGTGCATCCCTGGCCTGGAGACTCATGACGACTGACATCGGTTCGACCCCCGCCGCTTCCCGCCCCGACCCGCATCCGCGCACCGGATCGACCGGGCTCACCGCCCGCGAGACGCGCGTGATCTGGCTGCTGCTGAGCGCGGCCTTCGTCGCGATCCTGAACGAGACGACGATGGGGATCGCTATCCCGCACCTCATCGGCGACCTCGGGATCACCCAGGACGCCGCCCAGTGGGTCACGACGGCGTTCATGCTGACGATGGCGGTGGTGATCCCGATCACCGGGTTCCTCCTGCGCCGGTTCACCACGCGGCAGGTCTTCATCACCGCGATGTCGCTGTTCTCGACCGGAACGCTCATCGCGATGCTCGCGCCGGGCTTCGAGGTGCTGCTGGCGGCGCGGGTCGTGCAGGCATCCGGCACCGCGATCATGATGCCGCTGCTGATGACGACGCTGATGACGGTGGTGCCGCCGCACAAGCGCGGGCGCATGATGGGACGCATCAGCATCGTGATGGCGCTCGCCCCCGCGATCGGCCCGACGATGTCCGGGTTGCTGCTGGACACCGTGGGGTGGCGGTGGATCTTCGGCGTCGTGCTGCCGATCGCGCTGCTCTCGCTGCTGGCCGGCGCCAGGTGGATTCACAACCTCGGCGAGACCCGCGAGGCGCCGATCGACGTGCTCTCGGTGGTGCTCTCGGCCTTCGGATTCGGCGGGATCGTCTACGGCCTCAGCCAGATCGGCGCTGCCGCCGCACAGCGCGACGGAGCGGTCGATACCGAGATCGCGAGGATGGGGCTGCTGATCTCGCTGGCGGTGGGCGTGGTGGCACTGGGGCTGTTCCTCTGGCGACAGGTGCTGCTGCAGCGGGTGGATGACGCCCTGCTGGATCTGCGGGTCTTCCGCTCCCGAAACTTCTCGCTCGGTGTGCTCCAGCTCGCGCTCATGTGCCTGGCGTTCTTCGGGGCACTCACCGTCCTGCCGCTGTACCTGCAGAACGTGCTGCACTACAGCGCGCTCGAATCCGGACTCGCGATGCTGCCCGGGTCGCTGTTCATGGGGCTCATGGGTCCGGTCATCGGCCGCGTCTACGACGCCCGGGGAACACGGATCCTGCTCGTGCCGGGTGCGATCATCGTCATCGGGATGCTGTGGTTCTACACGACCTTCGGCGAGGACACCTCGATCTGGCTGGTCGGGGTGGCGCAGACGATCCTCGCGGTCGGGCTCGCGCTGTCGTTCACGCCCCTGTTCACGGCGACCCTCGGTTCGCTCGAGCGCCGCTTCTACTCCTACGGCAGCGCGGTCATCGGCACCGTGCAGCAGGTCGCAGGAGCCGCGGGCGTCGCACTGATGATCACGATCATGTCGGCGGTGGCCGCGGATGCCGCAGCGGGCGGGGCCACGCCGCTGGCCGCCGGCACCGCCGGTGCGCAGGCAGCATTCACGATCGCGGCGATCGTCGCGATCCCGTTGATCGTCGGCGCGGTGCTCATCCGCAAACCGGACGAAGAGGCAGGCCCAGCGCAAGGGCACTGAGGCGTGGTCGGCACTTCGGGCGGCGACACCGCGGCATCCGCGAACGACAGTGTTCTCATGACCGCAACCGAGATCGCCTGGCGTCCGGCCTTCGCCGCGCTCGCGAATGAGACGAGCCGTCGTCTGTACGCCGAGATCGTGCTCGGGACGGATGCCGCGGGGGCGGGCCTGAGCCCCTCGCGTCGCTGGCACGCCCTCGACGCGCTCAAGAACGCGGGGCTCGTCGTCGCCGACGGCGACGACTGGCGTGCCGTGGACGGGTTCTCGACGGTGCTGGCCGCTACCTGGTCGAGGCGGAACTGCTCGAGCGGACGGCGTCGGGCTCGGAGTACGCGAGGGTTCCGACGCCGTAGTTCCTGGCGGGATTCAGCCGCAGCAGTTGCTGCCGCCGCAGCAGCTCGCGCCCTCGACCGGGGCGAGAAGGTTCTTCTCGTCGGCGACGGGTTCGAGGGGGCTGATGGGTGCGTTCACGGTGCTCATACCTCCATGGTACGCGCGGAAGAACGTGCCGTGCGCAAGCCTCGGCCGTAGAACACGGCTGCGCCGCCGGCACGCCGGCTTGCGCGCGTCGATGATCCCGACACCGTCGTCAGTCCCAGTCGAGATACTCCTCGATCACGACGGCGGTCTCAATGGGGTGCGTGAGCGCGAAGTCGTGACCCGCGCCGCCGATCATCTTCACGCTCGAGCGCTCGGGCGCGGTGGCGTGCAGGCGCTCACCGTTCGCCGGAGGAGTGACCTCGTCATCCGTCCCCTGGACGATCAGAACGGGGATATGCGGGGCGAGCGGGATCTGCTCGTCCTCGACGCCGAGCAGCAGCAGTCCGCTGACCGCGTGCCCGGCGGCGAGCGCGCGCGCCACGGTGCCACCGTATCCGTGCCCGCCGACCCATGTGGCACCGAGGCCGAGGTGCTCGATCACCGCTGCGGCACCGGCCGCGCGCTCGGCGAGGGTCGCCGCGTCATCCGCCCCCGATCCGATCCGGATGACGCGGAACCCCGCCTCCTCGGCGAGGTAGTGCGAGATCACGCCCGTGCCGTCCGCATCCAGATCGCCCGCGGCGATCAGCACCAACGAGACGGGGCCTTCGCCTTCGTCCGCATAGGGGATCGCACGGCCTTCGGGATCGAGAGTCTGGGTCGCAGTCATCGTCCTATTCTCTCGCATGCCGACGGGTGCGAGTCGTCGGCAGTCTGCTGGTGCGACCACGTCGGCATGGCCCCCTCGGGTCACGCTTCCGGCACGGCTGCCCGGGCCCGTGATCCGCTCAGCCCTCGCAGCCCCAGGCTCAGGGGCTGAGCTGGTCGCGGCGTCGGGCGAGGTAGGCGCGCTCAGCGGGGTTGCCGGCCAGATCGATGGCCCGATCGTACGCCGCCCGCGCTTCCTCCCCGCGGCCGAGCCGCCGCAGAAGGTCGGCGCGGGTGGCGTGAAGGGCGTGATAGCCGTCGAGCACCTCGCCGAGTCGCTCCACCTCGGTGAGGGCGGCTTCGGGGCCGTCGATCTCTGCGAGGGCGACCGCGCGGTTGAGCCGGACGATCGGCGAGGGATCGAGCATCACGATGCGATCGTAGAGAGCGACGATCTGCAACCAGTCGGTCTCGCGGACCGACGGGGCGTCCGTGTGGACCGCATTGATCGCGGCCAGCAGCTGGTAGCGCCCCGGGACCTCCGCGCCCGCGGCGACGGCCTCCATCCGTTCGCGGACCAGAGTCTGGCCCTCGGCGATGAGAGCCCGGTCCCAGGCGCTGCGATCCTGCTGGTCGAGGGTCACCAGTTCGCCCATGGGCGATACGCGCGTCTGCCGTCGCGCGTCGGTGAGCAGCATCAGGGCGAGCAGGCCCGCCACCTCGCCGTCCTCCGGCAGGAGGGCACGGAGCAGACGCGCCAGACGGACCGCCTCATCACTCAGGTCGACGCGCAGGGGGTCGTCGCCGGCACTTGCCAGATATCCCTCGTTGAAGACGAGCCAGACCACCGCGAGCACGGCGACGAGCCGCTCGCGGATGTCGGTGGCCGACGGCACGCGGTAGGGAATGTGCGCCGCTGCGATCTTGGCCTTCGCGCGGGTGATCCGCCTCGCCATCGTGGTCTCGGGAACGAGGAAGGCATGGGCGATCTCTGCGACGGTGAGTCCGCCGAGCAGGCGCAGGGTGAGTGCGACCCGCGCCGGCATTGCGAGCGCGGGATGACAGCAGGTGAAGATCAGCCTGAGCCGGTCGTCCTCGACCGGCCCCATCGGCTCGGGAAGGGTGTCGTCGTGCAGCATCATCGCCGCCTCGTGCTTTGCGCCGCGCTGGGACTCGCGGCGGATCCGGTCGATCGCCTTGCGCGTCGCGGTGGTGGTGAGCCAGCCGCCCGGATTGGGCGGGACGCCGTCCTGCGGCCACCGCTCCACGGCTCTGGCAAAAGCTTCCGCCGCCGCATCCTCCGCGATGTCCAGATCGCCGAAGCGGCGGGCGAGGCCGGCGACCACCCGTGCCCATTCCTGACGGTAGGCGCGGGTGATCGCCTCGGAGGCGGCCGGATCGGTCACTGATCCAGAAGCCGCCGGATCGAGTCCGCGCTGTGGAAGGGCCGCACCTCGACCGTGCCTCGGCACGCCTTCGACGCCGCCGCGGCCAGAGAAAGGGCCTCGTCCAGATCGGCGGCCTCGATGACCCAGAAGCCGCCGATGTACTCCTTCGTCTCGAGATAGGGGCCGTCGGTGAAGACGGGCCGCTCCCCCTGCCCGTCGACGGTGGTCGCCGTGGTCGCGGGCGCGAGCCCATCGGCGAAGACCAGATGGCCGTTCCTCTCCAGCTCCTCGTTGAAGGTGCCGGTGTCGGCGAAGGACTGCAGCATGTCCTCCCGCGAGGGGTAGCCGCTGAACTCCCCGCGCTCGGCGGGTCCGAAGACCGAGAGCATGTAGCGAGGCATCCGGATCACCCCTCCTCGGGGCGCCCGAAGCGCGCCGAGTCCACGTCCTCAACGCTGGTGGGGCCAGGCGGGAACCGGTGCACCTCCTGCGGCCAGTCGAGCGCGACGGCGAGGCGGCCCGCCCAGTATCGTGCGGTCTCGTCGTCGGGGACGTCCACGACGCAGAAGCCGCCGAGGTGCTCCTTCGTCTCGACATAGGGGCCGTCGGTGAAGACCGCCTCGCCGTTCCTGGCCTCGACGCTGCACACCACGGTGGATTCATCGAGCGCTCCGTTGCCGTAGACGAAGACGCCGGCGGCCTTCATCTCGTCAACCACCACCAAGCTGGCCGTGGCTTTCGCGCGCAGCTGCTCCAGGGTGTGGGCAGGCACCCACTCATCGTTGAATGCGATCAGATACTCGGTCATCATCGTCTCCTCTTCCGTTCGTGACGAGGCCCCTCCGGGCACCTCGCCCGCAGTGGCCCGAGCGGCCTCTGCTGTCTAGTCCACGAACACTGATGTCCTGATACGACATCCTTGCCGAGATTCGCCTGAGAGACGAGCCGGATCCGTTCACAATCGACGGACTGACTGTGCTCCATCTGCAGGACATCCCGGTCCGGACGCAGCGAACCCGGCCGTCACGACAGTCTCTTCACCAGCCGCTCGTCGGTCTCGGTCGCTTCGTGCTCGCCGTCGGCGTCGACATAGCTGTAGGTCGTCGTGGTGATCTCACCCGTACTGCGATAGCCGAGGCGTTCGTACAGACGACGCGCCTGCATGTTCTCGAGTGCCACGCCGACGCTCAGCTCGCCCGTTTCGCGGCTCGCCTCCTCGGCGGCACGGATGATGGCCGTGCCGATCCCGCGACCTCGATGCGCTTCGTCCACGTGCAGACTGCGCAGCTCGCGGGGTTGCGCGAACACCAGTTCCCCGGCCCCGACCGGGATCCCGTCGATCCATGCGACCAGGTAGAGCGACTCGCCTTGTTCCTGCCGGGCGAACAGCCGCTCGGCGATCCTCGCGCCGGGATGCTCCTTCGCCGTGATCGTCTCGACATCGCTCGCGGCGCACCGTCGCACGGTGATCATGGTGTCTCCCGGGCTTCACCGAGAGCAGACGGGACAGGCCCTCCCCGCTCATCGAACTCACGACGCAGATAGCGCGGTGCCTGCACCCGCCACGCCTCGGTGACGAGCTCGGCGAAGTGCTCGGGATCGATCCGGGCCATCCGGAAGGCGATCTTCGGCTCGCCCCAGCGGGTCGTGGCGCGCAGGAACACCCCGGGCTCCATCTCTCTCAGCGCCTGCGCGTCGAGCGGGTCGCCGACCTTCACCCCGACGACGAGTTCGCTCGCGATGACTCTGCGCATCTCCTCGGGGATGCTGGGCCACGGATGGCACTCCCAGGCATAGAGCTTGCCCCGCACGAACCACGCGGCACCGCCCGTCATCGCCCGCTCTTCGCTGCCGGGCAGATCCGTCGCGATCCGGCGCAGGTCATCGAGCGTGGGCATGCTCCGAGCCTATGCGGCGTCGGACCCTCTGGTCGTTGAGCGAGGCCCCGCACAGCGAGACCGAGACGAAACGCGGCGAGTGCGGCACCTTCGGCGCGAACGGCGTGGATGGCGGCGGCTGGCAGGCGGAGATCACGCTGACGAGCGAGGACGACCTCGAGGTTGCGGTGGCTTTGGGTGTCGCCGTCGGCGACGCTCGCGCGTGCACGAGACCTGAGACCTACGCGAATGCCACGATGCTCTCGCTGGCGGCCGATGAGGGACAGGCGACCCTCCCGGTGACCCTGCCCAGCCAGAACGGCTTCGTGCTCGCGTGCGCCGCGATCCCGGGCCGGGAGCAGCAGGCGGCGCGCTTCGTCTTCGTGATCGACACGGTTCCCCCGGCATCCGCCCCTACCCTGAGCGTGACCGATCTGGGCGAGGGCGGGCTGATGGTCGATCCGCTGTTCCATCCGCCGGAGATCTCCGACATCCACATGCTGTTCGGGCCGGTGGATGCGACGGACTGCTCGGACCGGGATGCCTACATCCCGTACCGCAGGCAGCCGACGTTCATCGAAGCCGCAGACCTTCCGGTGCGCTTCTGCGCTGTGGGCTTCGACCGGGCCGGCAACGAGTCGCCGGTGCGGGACGAGGTGCCGACGGGGCCTGCGCGTTGAAGGGGAACTCCACGACGTTCCGCGCTTCGCGGTGTTTGGCTATGCCAGGACGTCAACCTTGGCGATGAACACCTTGCCAAAGCCGCGGTAACCCACCTCGAACCTGTCGCCTGGAGCGGCAATGATCTTCGGCGCGCCGTAGCCGCCACTCACCTTGACCTGAATCTCGGTTTCCTCGGTCAACTCGAAAGTCGCTGTCTCGCCTTGACGGCACCTGGCAACCTCGCGACCGTTGACGAGGACTGAGCATCCGGTGTTGAAGATCTGGCCATGCCACACAGGAAATCGGACCTTGACGTCCCGGCTCGCCGCGGCGATGGGCATGCCGCACCGCAAGCAGACCGGAGCCTTGTCAGAGACCTCGTTCCCACACTCGGGACACGCGATGAGAGCCATGCCAACCATGATGGCATAGCCTCGCCGCTGTCTGTCGTCCTCCGGACGTTCGCTTCCGGAGGACGATCTACTCACTCCCACGTTGAGGCGGAACTCCACGACGTCCCCGTCCTCCCCTGCACCTGCGACCGCGTGGGAGGGACTGGCGACCTTTGTCGCCGGGCTTGACAGCACACTTTCATTTTGGAAGTATGTGCTCCATGAGCCTCTTCATTACTTGTCCGGTTGAGAGCGTCGAGCGCGCAACCGCCTTTTACACCGCCCTCGGGTGGAAACTCAATGCCGAGATGTCAGACCATAACGTGTCGTGCTTCGCGATCGCGCCGGAACAGTACGTCATGCTCGGCAGCCGCGAGATGTACGCGAGCGTCGGTGCCACCGAGGAGATGGTCGGCGGGCCTGACACCCCCTCCAAGGTGACAGTCTCGTTCGATCTCGGCAGCCGTCAGGCGGTCGATGAGCTGGCCGACCGCGCTCGTGCCGCTGGCGGGCGGATCGGGGACATCGACGACTATCCGTTCATGTATCAGCGCCAGTTCGACGACCCGGACGGCTACCACTACTCGCCGTTCTGGATGAAGCCGGACGCTGATTCGAACGGGTGAGCGACCTCGCCGCGGCCCTCGGCATAGTTGGAGCACGATGGGCCCTCCTCATCGTGGAACAGCTACTCGACGGGCCGCAGCGCTACGGCGATCTTCAGCGCGAGCTCGGAATGGGAACCAACATGCTTGCGACGCGTCTGCGCGAGCTCGAAGCAGCTGGCGTCCTGTATCGTCTCCCCCTCAGGCACAACACCCGCGCCTACGCATTAACTGACCGAGGGCTTGCCCTGAGCGAGACGATTGCCTCTCTCAAAAGCTGGGGCGCTGGGGCGAAAGAGCGGACGTGACCTCCGCGAAAGGCACAGCAGCCATCAACGGTGTGTGATGCCTAGCTGTGGCGGAACTCAGTGATCTTCGCATCATCCATGGCTCTCATCGCGTGATCATACGCTTCTCCTTGGACATGACACGGCGGACTTGACGCATCCGGCGACACGTTCGAACTCCGCTCGACAATCCAGATCCACAGTTTCACCCCGGCCACGATGACAACACGGAAGCCGCCTTGGCATACAAAGGATGCCGCGGAGACCCATCCTGATTCCTTGCGATACACAACAGTCTTTCGAAACCCGGAATCGCCAGCACTTCGCTGACACGATCCGCCTTGGCGAGGGCACTCCAAGCGGCGACCAGGATGCCTCCATCTGCTGCAGAGTCGCGAAGATACTGATCATTGTCCGGACCGACCGGGTCCGCTGTCCTCCAGAGGTCTTTAGGATCAGTCGCTCTGAACGCATAGAGATTCACAACGTTCACTCCGCCAAGTCCCCAGTCCTGCGCGAATGCAACGCACCGGCCAATAGTTCGGTCGTCCACATGTTCATCGGCAGTCGAGGGGTTCAGCATGATGAAGGTGGCCTGCGGCCGGTCATCCCAGACCCGGGAGAGTCGATAACGGTATACGCGGTCATCAGAGAACTCCGCATGACAACTGATCTGGAGCACGCCTTGATCCTGCCACGCACAGTGCGCTTTCATCGCCTCCAAGGCAAGCCAACGAATGACACATCTCTGACGCAGACCGCCTCTGGGCGCATGATCTGGTTGAACCCCGCCTCTCAGAAAACGCGAGAAACCAACGTTCTACACGTTAAACCGGAACTCCACTCAATCACGCTTCCGTCGTCGCGAGTCGCCAGTAGGTCGGACGCCACCAATACAATCGGGTGCAATCCTCGGGCCAGGGGGTTCCAGCAGGAACCTTCTCGTAGTTGTCCCGGCCTGAGTCGATCATCCGCCAGCCCGAGTCCAAGACCTCCGTCTCGCGTGGCGGACGAGTGTGCGACGAGAGCCGCAGGTCTGATGCTCCGTGCTCCCGGAAAGTGGCCTGAGCCTCGATCAGGCTTGGGCCGTTTGCTCCGCCCTCATACTCGGGGTATCGCAGCTGAACCGCGTCGTCTTCCCACCAACACACATCACAGGTCTCGTACGAGCCAGGCGGCTCGCCTAGCGTGCGGTATCCGCAACACGGGCACGGGTACACCAGTTCGGGAAGCATGAGATACCTAGCTGTGGCGGAACTCCACGACGTCCCCGTCCTGCATGAGGTAGTCCTTGCCCTCCATGCGGGCCCTGCCCCGCGCGCGGGCCTCGGCGACCGAGCCTGCGGCGACGAGGTCGTCGAAGGAGATCACCTCGGCCTTGATGAAGCCGCGCTCGAAGTCGGTGTGGATCACGCCCGCCGCCTGCGGCGCCTTCCAGCCCTTGCCGATCGTCCAGGCGCGGGCCTCCTTCGGACCCGCGGTCAGGTACGTCTGAAGGCCCAGCGTGTCGAAGCCGATGCGGGCGAGCTGATCCAGGCCCGACTCCTCCTGCCCGGTCGAGGCGAGCAGCTCCGCGGCGTCCTCGGGATCGAGATCGATGAGCTCGGACTCGATCTTCGCATCCAGGAAGATCGCCTGCGCGGGGGCCACGAGCGCGGCGAGCGCCGCCTTGCGCGCGGCATCCGTCAGCACCGCCTCGTCGACGTTGAACACGAAGATCACGGGCTTGGCCGTCAGAAGCCCCAATTCGCGGATCGGGGCGAGATCGATGCCCGAGACCGAGAGCAGCTGCCCGCGCTGAAGCGCATCCTTCGCGGCGTTCGCCGTCTCCAGCACCGCAGGATCCAGCTTCTTGCCGCGCACCTCCTTCTCATAGCGCGGGATCGCCTTCTCGAGCGTCTGGAGGTCCGCGAGCATGAGCTCGGCGCCGATCGTCTCCATGTCGGAGGCCGGATTCACCTCACCGTCGACGTGCACGACGTCGCCGTCCGAGAAGCCGCGCACGACCTGGGCGATGGCATCCGCCTCGCGGATGTTCGCGAGGAACTGATTGCCCAGCCCCTCTCCCTCCGAAGCACCGCGCACGATGCCCGCGATGTCGACGAACGACACGGTGGCCGGCAGGATCCGCTCACTGCCGAAGATCCCGGCGAGCGTCGCCAGCCGCGGGTCGGGCAGGCTCACCACGCCGACGTTCGGCTCGATCGTGGCGAAGGGATAGTTCGCCGCGAGCACGTCGTTCTTGGTGAGCGCGTTGAAGAGGGTGGACTTGCCGACGTTGGGGAGTCCTACGATGCCGATAGTGAGAGCCACGGATGACGAGTCTACCGGCGCGGCAGTCACCGGCCGATCAGGTCGGGCAGGCGATCGAGGCTCGTCAGCTCGGCATCCGGCACAGGATCTTCGGAGGTGAGGGTCCGCCCACCGCGGTTGATCCACACGGCCAGCATCCCTGCACCGCGCGCACCGGCGATATCTGCCGACAGGCTGTCACCCACGTGCGCGGAGCGTTCGGCCACCCCGCCCACCGCGGCAAGCGCGCGGTCGAAGATCCCGGGTTCCGGCTTGAGATCGCCCACTTCGCCCGAGACGATCACCACGTCGAAGGCATCGTCGATGCCGACCGTCGCGAGCTTGCCGCGCTGCAGCTGCGAAGGACCGTTCGTGATGAGCCCGATGCGCACGTCGCGCTCACGGAGGGCCTGCATGACCCCGAGCGATTCGTCGAAGAGCCGGAACGCACGGCGCTCTCGCACCTCGTGCACGGCGAGCGCGGCCTCCACGCCCTCGCCGTCGTCGATGCCCAGTGCATCGAGTGTCCTCTGCCACACCTCGCGCGGCACAGAAAGCTCGTCGCGCAGACCACGCATCCAGTCGTCGCCGACGAGCGACCACACAGTGGCCCACGCCGCCTGGTTCTCGTGGGCGACCGCCGAGGCCTCCAGACCCGGATGCCGCGAAGCGATCAGGCCGCACACCTCGCTCACGACGGCGTCCATGTGATCATCGCGCAGCAGGGTGCCGTCCAGGTCGAAGAAGACCGTGTCGATGCCGCGGCGCATGATCGGGAGTCTACCGGCGGGCGTTCCACCTGCCGACCGGATGAGCGTGACATTGTGCAAGACGCCCTATGCCGCAGCTCAGACCGGGTCGACCCGCCAGCGCATGAGGACGTTGCCCGACTCCTCCCAGACGCGCGTCTCGATGAGCCTCAGCGCCACCGGCGCGCATCGAACAGCGGCACCCCCGCTCCCGCGATCAGGGGGAAGGTCACCAGGTGCAGCTCGTCGACGAGCCCGGCGTGCATCAGGTCGTTCCACAGCATCCGGCTCATCAGGATCAGGATGCCGCGCCCCGCGCTTGAGCGCCGTCACCTCGCGGCGGGCGTCGGCGACGCGGACGATCCGCCGGGTAGGGCGCGACATCCTCCGGGGCGATCGTGCCGGAGACGACGACCTTCTCCACGCCGAGGATGAGGCGGGCGAACTCGCGCCGAATCGGCGGGGCATCCGGATCCTCGAGCACCCCGGACCAGTACTCCATGTTCCCGAGGAACGAGCGCCGCCCCGCGAGCACGAGCGTGTCCGCCTCGCGCAGCAGCCCGGTGTTGTAGTGGTCGAAGGAATCGGCACCGTGGTAGTCGGGATGCTGATGCTCGACGAGACGATGCCGTGGTCTTCGTCCTCGTAGCGACCGTCGACCGTGACGAAGTTGCAGACGATCACCGGGCGCATTGCTGTTGCCCGTCGTGCGCGGCGGCTGAGGCATCCTGTCTGCTCACCCGCTCAGCCTATGCGCGGCCGCATTGACGTCGAAAGGACGACTTCTGTGCGAACGACCTCACAGCAGTCGGCAGGCCGTTCGCTCGCGACGAACTCGTTCGTTCGGGATGAGAGGCGAGAAGACGCGCGACGGGATCGGGCGCGCTCGGCGCGCCTGCGGTGGGATGCTGCGCGAGAGCACAAGAGTGGGAGACGTGGCTCTGGACTTCACCGCGATCGACTTCGAGACCGCGAACTCCAGTCGTGCTTCGGCTTGCGCGGTCGGACTCGTGCGGGTGCGAGCAGGCCGGGTGGTCGCATCCACGGGCTGGCTCATCAAGCCGCCTCCGGGGCACGACGACTTCCACCACTGGAACACTCGTATCCATGGCATTCATCGCGAGGACGTCGAGCACGCTGCCACCTGGACCGAGCAGTTCGGCAGGCTCTGCGGCTTCGCGGGCACCGATGTCCTGGTCGCGCACAACGCCGGCTTCGACCTGAGCGTGCTGCGTCACGCCTCCGCGGCCACCGGGCTCGACTGCCCGCCCTACCGGTCGCTGTGCACTCTGCAGGTGGCGCGCAAGGCCTACGACCTGGACTCCTACAAGCTTCCCGCCGCCGCGGCGGCCGCGGGCTTCGGTGCCTTCCCGCACCACGACGCCCTCGCCGATGCCCGGGCCTGCGCGCAGATCGTCATCGACGCAGCTCGCCGCACGGCGGCATCCGATGTGCATGCCCTAGCTACGACCCTCGGCGTCAAAGTGACGGATGCCCCGGCCTCCGAGGCTCCGATGCCCGAGGTCGAGATCCGCGCCGTCGCCTGACGCTTTTTCGCAGATCTGCACTTCCTCGCAGGTTTTCGCCAGATTCCTGCGAAGAAACGCGCATCTGCGCGATCCGTGCCGCCGACCGCGGCCGATCTGACACGATCCCCCTCCCCCTCACAGCGGGAGACAGAACGCAGCGGCTGATTCAGGCCCCGCCCGGGACCCAGCCCAGCAGGAGGATCACGAGTCCGGAAGTGGCCAGGAACGCGGCGATCGGCCACCATGCGCTCATCTCATGGCCCTGCTCGCGCCGCACGCGAAAGAGCACGTCTTCGCGGCGGGCGGGATCGACCGGCGGGGCAGGATCAGAAGCAGCCGCATTCGCAGCGTCCACCCGGAGGATGCGACCGGTATTGGTCGTCACGAACGACGGCTTGTCCTCGGCCATCCTTCTACCTCCTCACGCGCCCGCCCAGGAAGCGGCACCGGCACCATTGTGCCAGAACGCGCCGCGGCGATCACCCCGCCGCGCGGAGCCACTTCGACGCGAGGTGCTCGGAGGCGACCCGGCGCAGGGTCCCGGATGCCCCGCGCAGCACGACGCTCTCGGTGTAGACGTAGTCGCCCTCGCGACGGACGCCCGCCACGAGCTGACCGTCGGTCACCCCGGTCGCCACGAAGATCGTGTTGCTGCCGCGCACGAGATCCTCGGCCTCGTAGATCTTGTCGGGGTTCAGACCCGCGTCGATTCCGCGCTGGCGCTCCTCGTCGTCCCGCGGCCAGAGCCGACCCTGGATATGCCCGCCGAGCGCCTTGATCGCGCACGCCGTGACGATCCCCTCGGGGCTGCCGCCGATCCCGACGCACATGTCGGTGCGCGCGCCGTTACGGGCGGCGTTGATGCCGCCGGCGACGTCGCCGTCGGTCATCAGGCGCGTCCCCGCGCCCGCCTCACGGATCTCGCGGATCAGAGTCTCGTGCCGGGGCCGGTTCAGCACCGAGACGACGATCTCGTCCACAGGCTTGCCGAGCGCCTTCGCCAGCAGCCGGATGTTCTCGCCGATCGGCAGCCGGATGTCGACGACACCGACGCCCGCGGGCCCGGTGACCAGCTTGTCCATGTAGAAGATGCTGGATGCGTCGAGCATCGTGCCGCGGTCCGAGACCGCGATCACCGAGAGCGCGTTCTGGCGGCCGGCCGCGGTGAGCGAGGTGCCGTCGATCGGATCGACCGCGATGTCGCACTCCGGGCCCTGCCCGGTTCCGACGCTCTCGCCGTTGAAGAGCATGGGAGCGTTGTCCTTCTCGCCCTCGCCGATGACGATCCTGCCCTGGAAGTTCACGGTGCGCAGGAATGCGCGCATGGCGTCGACAGCGGCACCGTCGGCGAGTTCCTTCTCACCGCGACCGATGTACGGCACCGCGCGGATCGCCGCGGCCTCGGTGGCACGGACGAGTTCGAGTGCGAGGTTCCGATCCGGATGCAGCGGATTCATTTTCGCGGTCAGGCTCACCATGCCCTCAGGCTACTCTCCGCGCCGCGAACCTCGATATGGGTTTCTGTCGAAAATGAACGAAGGAATCCGGTTTCTTAACACCTTGATATCCGGCCGGGCTGCTTCGCACCGGGTGCAGATCGGACTGCCGCCGTTAGAGTGGATGCACAGCCCCATCGAGCGCCACAGGAGACACGATGCCCGTCGCCACCCCCGATCAGTACGCCGAGATGCTCGACCGCGCGAAGGCCGGCGGCTTCGCCTACCCCGCGATCAATGTCTCGAGCTCCCAGACGATCCACGCCGTGCTGCAGGGACTGACCGAGGCGGGATCCGACGGCATCCTGCAGGTCTCCACCGGCGGTGCCGACTACCTGGCCGGCCACACCGTCAAGGCACGGGCGACCGGTGCGATCGCCTTCGCGCGCTACGCGACCGAGGTGGCGAAGTCCTATCCCGTCACCGTGGCGCTGCACACCGACCACTGCCCGAAGGACGCCCTCGAGGGGTTCGTGCTGCCGCTCATCGCGGCATCCGAAGAGGAGGTCAAGGCGGGTCGCGGGCCGCTGTTCCAGTCGCACATGTGGGATGGATCGGCCGTGCCGCTCGCCGAGAACATCGAGATCGCACGCGACCTGCTCCCCCGGATGCGCGCGATCGACTCCATCCTCGAAGTCGAGATCGGCGTCGTCGGCGGCGAGGAGGACGGCGTCAAGCACGAAGGGTCCAACGAGGCGCTCTACACGACGTTCGCCGACGTGGACCAGGCCGTGCAGGCCCTGGGCCTGGGCGACCAGGTCCGCTGGATCGCCGCGCTCACCTTCGGCAACGTGCACGGCGTGTACAAGCCGGGCAACGTCAAGCTCCGCCCCGAGCTGCTCGGCGAGATCCAGGCGCAGATCGCCGCGAAGTACGGCACCGGCCCGAACCCTCTCGATCTCGTCTTCCACGGCGGTTCCGGATCCAGCGACGCCGAGATCGCCCTGGCTGTCTCACACGGCGTCGTGAAGATGAACATCGACACCGACACCCAGTACGCCTTCACGCGCTCGGTCGCCGACTACATGCTGCGCAACTACGACGGCGTCATCAAGGTCGACGGCGAGGTGGGCAACAAGAAGCTGTACGACCCGCGCGCCTGGGGCAAGATCGCCGAGTCGGCGATGGCCGCCCGCATCGTCGAGGCCGCCCAGCAGCTCGGCTCGCAGGGCACCTCGCGCGGCTGAGATCGAACAGAGGAGACATCCGATGAAGTTCTTCAAGAAGCTTCTGCTCGTTGTCGCGGGCGTCGTAGCCGGCATCGTCGTGCTCGCGATCCTCGCGGCCACCAACGTGTTCTCCTTCGGCCCTCTCGTCA
The DNA here is from genome assembly GCA_964533745.1 of uncultured Microbacterium sp. Classification (GTDB taxonomy): domain Bacteria; phylum Actinomycetota; class Actinomycetes; order Actinomycetales; family Microbacteriaceae; genus Microbacterium. The sequence continues at coordinate 1,197 of CAZHML010000025.1, read as the reverse complement.
CCACCAACTCGACCGACCGCGGCACGCAGGTGATCCAGGCCGTCGAGGGAAAGAGCGAAGTGGCCCTCCTGAGCCTCGGCATCCAGGGCATCGAGTCACGGGAGTCCAACAGCGAGTGGTTCCTCGGGGTCATTCCGGGCAGCGAACGCGCCACCTTCATTCAGTACAGCTTCCACGCCAAGCTGGGCATCGACGGCGCGAAGGTGACGATCACGCAGACCGGCGAGAACACGTTCCACATCGTGATCCCCGAGTTCATCTTCATCGGATATCAGGATCCGACCTTCGAACTCGTCACCGAACGCAACGGGCTGCTGAGCTTCGTCACCCCCGCGATCGACCAGCTCGAGATGGCCAACAAGATCCTCGACGACAACGCCAAGCAGGGACATATCGACGCCAACAGACAGATCCTGCAGGATCAGGCGCAGGCTTTCTACAGCGGCATCGTCCGCGGCATCGACCCGACCATCGAACTCGAGTTCACCTTCGGCAAAGTGGTGCCTCGGGACTAGGGCGTGTCTGACACACCCTAGACCCGCGTCCGCCCGCCCAGGCCCCGCGCGTCGCGGGTGCCTGCGGCATCCTGACGCAGTTCCTTGGGCAGCGAGAACATGAGGTCCTCCTCGGCGGTGCGCACCTCTTCGACATCCCGGTATCCGGCATCCTGGAGGGCGGCCAGCACCTCCTCGACGAGCACCTCGGGCACCGAAGCACCGCTGGTGACACCGACGGTCTGCACGCCATCGAGCCACTCCTGCCGCACCTCGTCGGCGTAGTCGACGCGATGCGCAGCCTGCGCGCCGTTCTCGAGGGCCACCTCGACCAGACGCACCGAGTTCGAGGAGTTCGCCGATCCCACCACGATCACCAGGTCCGCCTCGCGGGCGACCTTCTTGATCGCGACCTGCCGGTTCTGGGTGGCGTAGCAGATGTCATCGGAGGGCGGATCGTGCAGCTCGGGAAAGCGCGTGCGCAGGCGATTGACCGTCTCCATCGTCTCGTCGACCGAGAGCGTGGTCTGCGAGAGCCAGACGACCTTCGACGGATCCCTGACGACGACCGTGTCGGCCTCGGCGGGCGAGTTCACGATCGTGACGTGCTCGGGCGCTTCACCCGCGGTGCCCTCGACCTCCTCGTGCCCCTCGTGGCCGATCAGCAAGATCTCGTAGTCGTCGCGCGCGAAGCGCACCGCCT